>JBAXXL010000003.1:0-149595 GCA_037127915.1 bacterium | reverse complement strand
AAAGATTTTAGCAATGGATTATATTTTATACAATTACAAACGCCGACAGTTTTAGAAAATCAGAAATTAATGATAATAAAATAGGTTATAGACAACTCATCCGATGACTGCCAGTCATCGGATGAGTACAAAGAAGCTTGAAAAATTTGTTAAATTAAAAAAAATATCATAATTTAGTATTAGGGTTATATTACAATGTAAATGTTCATTATTTTGATAAGGTTTTTATGCGAAAAATAGTTTACTTATTTATCTTTTTATTTACCTACTCTGCTTACAGCCAGAGCTTATCGGTATTTAATATCGATGCATCACAATTTCCAAACGTAAAAGCAAATTTTTATGCTTTCGACAGCACCGGGAATCAAATTTTAAACTTGTCACCTTCTAATTTTTCAATTTTTGAAAATGGAATTTCAAGGAAAGTTACAAACATAAGTTGTCCCGAACCACAGCCGCAAAAGGCAATTTCAAGCGTTCTTGTGTTTGATATGTCAGGTTCTATGCACGAAGAGCCCCCGAGAATTGGCTCAGCTAAAAAAGCCGCTAACGCTTGGGTAGATGGATTACCTTTGGGAAAATCTGAATGCGCGCTTGTTTCATTTTCTGACAATAGCTATGTTGTACATGATTTTACGACAAATATGCAGTTATTAAAAAACAGCATTGAACAGTTTGTTCCTACAAATGGTACAAATTACAATCAAGCACTACTCGATGCACCTTGCGGTGGTTTACAAGTAGCAAATTTGGGGAAGCACAAAAAAGTTGTTGTTTTTCTTACGGACGGGCAACCAAATTTTCCTCCAGATGTGAGCGGTATAATTGATTTTGCATTAAAAAATCGAATAACTATATATGCTGTAACTCTCGATATGTCTGCTCCGCAATGTATCAAAGAAATTACAAAACAAACCGGTGGAACTTATTTTGAAAATATTACCACCCAAAACGAAGCGGAAGCAACCTACATTAAGTTGTTAGGAATGGCTCAGGGTGGCGAGCCATGTGAAATAGAATGGGAGAGTAAATATAGTTGTCAGGAAGGAGAAACTGATATAAAAATAACTCAAAAACCTTTGAATATATTTACAAATATTAAATATCCGCTTCCTAATATTACATTAGCAGGATTAGAAATTTCACCAAGGAATTTATCATTTAAAAATATAAAACCAGGATTTAAGAAAGATGCAGTTATAAAAGTAACTGCACGTAATGCTGATTATAATTTTAGCAATATTGTTTGTACTAATTCTGCATTTACAATCGAACCTACTAATTTTCAATTATCTAATGGGAAAAGTAAAGATTTAGTTGTAAGTTTTGCTCCAACTGATAGCGGTTTTGCTTCAGCAAAATTTTCTTTCGAAAGTAACTTATGTCCCGTGGATTATTACGTTAATGGAGGTTTTATTGGGAAAAAACCCAAAAAACCATCATTAAAAGTATTAACCCCCAACGGTAACGAAAAATACATTGCAGGTAATGATACTTTAATAACATGGGAAGGTGTAGCTGATTCCGATTTTGTGAAATTGGATTATACAATTGACAATGGTGCAACTTGGAATAATATTACCGATACAGCGCGTGGATTGAAATATATTTGGGAAAACATACCAAAACCGGGTAGTGATTTGTGCAAAATACGTGTTAAAGAGCAAAAGGTTATTCAGCAAATTGGCAAGCCGGGTAAATTACAATACACGTTTAATCATAAACTTTCTGTTTATAGTGCGGAATGGAGCCCTGACGATAGCCGGATTGCAACAGCAAGCCAAGACACAACAGCCATAATATGGGATGCAGTTACAGGAAAAAAACTAAACGTTTTAACCGGTCATAAAGCAGGGGTCCGCGTTGTACGATGGTCCCCTGAAGGTAGTCGGTTAGCTACATTAAGTGATGACGAAACTCTGATTATTTGGGATGCAGTTACAGGAGTCAAGCAAAATCTTATAAAAGGATATAATAACGAAATGGATGACTTTGCTTGGAGCCCGGATGGCTCTTGCATCTCTATTTCAAGCAATAATGGTTCAACTGTAGTTTGGGATGCAATCACCGGAGCTCAATTGAAAATTTTAGTCACTACGCTTAATTCAAATAAACAAGTATCTTGGAGTCCAGATGGGAGTAAAATCGCTACAACTCAAAACGGAAATTTTGTATTAATATGGGACACTAAGAGTTGGGAAATAATAGACACGTTAAAAAATTGTGTTTCAGACGGCACTGTTAGTTGGTGTCCTGATGGGAAAAGTATAATGAGCTTCAGAGGCGATGCAACAATTTGGGATGGAAACACGGGTGATTTTCTTTACAAAATAAAAAATGTTAATTATGCGATATGGAGTCCAAGCGGTGGACAAATTTTAGTTAATGGAAATACAATTTATGATGTAGCAAGCCGCAAAATTACAAAAATGTTAGGATCGCCTAGCGGGAACGAAGCTTCTACAGCTTGGAGCCCGAACTGTAGATTAATAGCAAGTGTTAATAGTAATGATGAGTCAATTTGGATTACAAATGTAGAAACCGGTGAATCAATTTATAAATTTATGGGTCACAAAAGTGAAATTTATGATATTAATTGGAGTTCTGATGGTAGTCGAATAGTTAGTGCCGGACGTGATTGGAGTGCAAAAGTTTGGATTGCTGACACGGTTACTTATCAATTACAAGAAGATCAATCAGACTTGTTTTTCTCAATTCTTGTTCCTAAGGCGATAGCAAATGATATCGATATGAAGAAGTGTCTGTTAGGTAGTGCTAAGGATTCTTTGTTAAATTGCTACATTGGTAATATAGGATATTGTCCGGTTGGTATTGATTCCATATATTTTAGTGGAGGGGATGCTAACTCCTTCAACGTTGTATCCGGAGTTCCAAAATACAGCATTGACCAAGGTAGCAGTAAGACGATAGAAGTTAGATTTATACCAAATAGAATCGGCATTCACGATGCAACTATTAACATTATAACTCAGTCCGATACATTGGTCCAAAACATCCAGGGTGAAGGTGTTCTACCCCAAATTGAAGTATTATCCGGTTTTCTTGATTTTGGTGAAGTTGAATTGGGAAGTGAAAAAATAATAAAAGATACAGTTTTAATTAAGAATATATCCAATAATCCTATAACTATAAACGATGTAGTTCAGTTGGGACCTGACAAAAAGCAATTTGAAATTATAAATGGAGGGAATTCATTTGTTTTACAACCTAATGAATCAAGACCATTGACAATCAAATTTAAACCAATATATAGCGGAAGAACTTCCGGTCAATTGGGTTTTGAATATAGTGGGTTGGGATCGCCGGCAACAGTTGATATTTTTGGAAATGGTAAGGGTGGATTGGTATATATTATGAATGATTCTTCTTATGCCGGTGAAAAAAGAACTATTAAACTGCTAATGGCGAATATCAAACCGGAAGGAATCGCGTCGATAGCAACTAATTTTGAGGCTGTAATCAGATTACAAAACTCAATTCTTGCTCCTGAAAACCGTGCTAACACATATATGCAAAAGGATTCATTATATCTCAATATTAGTGGACAAATCGGTACAACTGTAGAATTAGCTCAAATACCTGTAATAGCAGGTCTTGGTAGTGCGGAAGAAACTTCTATCGATATAATAGATTTCATTTTAAAAGATAATAACGGCAATAAAATAGATTATAATTTTGAAAAAGCATCCGGAGTTTTCAAACTCCTCGGTATCTGTCGCGAAGGTGGAACGCGTTTATTCAACCCAACGGGTAAAGTGGAAATACTTTCCATTATGCCAAATCCGGCGAGCGAAGATATTGAAATAAAAGTTAATTTGATAGAGAACGGTGCAACAATTGTTTCGATTTTTAATTCAAATGGTATGAAAATTAAAGAGTATAGTATAATTGGCGAAATAGGACAAAAAACGATTAATCTTAATGCTAAAGATTTTAGCAATGGATTATATTTTATACAATTACAAACGCCGACAGTTTTAGAAAATCAGAAATTAATGATAATAAAATAGGTTATAGACAACTCATCCGATGACTGCCAGTCATCGGATGAGTACAAAGAAGCTTGAAAAATTTGTTAAATTAAAAAAAATATCATAATTTAGTATTAGGGTTATATTACAATGTAAATGTTCATTATTTTGATAAGGTTTTTATGCGAAAAATAGTTTACTTATTTATCTTTTTATTTACCTACTCTGCTTACAGCCAGAGCTTATCGCTATTTAATATTGATGCTTCTGCATTCCCCCATGTTAAAGCTAATTTCTATGCTTTGGACAGCAATGGAAATCAAATAACAAATCTGACTCCGGCTGATTTTACATTAAAAGAAAATGGTGTGGTAAAGAAAGTTACAAACGTTAGTTGTTTGGATTCAAAAATCCCCTATAAAATTTCAATTGCATTAGGAATGAGGACTTCTGATAACATGAATGAAGAAGGTTATTGGGAATATTATAATGAAGTTGAAGGACATTGGCCACCGATTGAAATCAGCAAATACTCAATGAGTATGCTTATTAATTGCTTAGCTATTCAATCCAATCAATGTGTTTTACAAACTTGCAATGAAACGGCAAACATTTTTCATAATTTCACAAATGATAAGCATTCATTATTTTTTAAAATAAATACCATTAAAGCCGAAGGTGGTTATAATATAGCTGAACAACTGTTAAACCCTGAAAAAGGGTTGCTAAATATTATTAAAGAATCAAAGAATAAGCGTGTAGTGGTTTTGTTTACTTCCCCATGCACTTTAAGTAATTTAGAACTTAAACAATGTACTGATACTTGCTTGAAATATAATATTAGATTTTATGCAGTTACACATGGTCCAGGCGAAGGAATCGAATCATTAAAAACTTTAGCTGAAAGTACCGGTGGTTTTGTTTTTGATAATTGTAATGTTCATGCTGATGTTGATCAAATTATTAATGATTTGCAATTACTCATTCAAGAAGGAAAGCCATGTGAAATTGAATGGGAAAGCGGTAGTAACTGCCATCGACGAATTACTGATGTAGATTTAGAACTAAATGCTTCTAATTTGAATATAAATACAACTAGTTTATGGCTAAATGATTATATTCCAAAGTTTGATTTTCTTCCAAAAGTTATAGAATTTAAAAATGTAGAAATTGGTAAAACCAAAACCGCTGTGGTTAGACTACGAGCAAAATATGCTGATTTCAATGTTGGTAAAATAACTTGTTCAAATCCACAATATAAAATAAACTCAACAAACTTTATATTACCAAAAGGCCAGGCTATGGATTTGCTTGTAAGTTATACACCCGTGGATAGCGGTTATTCTTTTACGGGAATTGATTTTGAAAGCAATGTTTGTACAGCGACTTTGTTTGCAACTGGAGGTTTTGATAAAACAAAACCACAAGTTAGTTCATTGAAACTAACTCAGCCAAACGGTGGTGAAAAGTTTGTTATAGGTACCGATTCTTTGATTACTTGGGAGGGAATACCCGAAACAAGTATTGTTCAGTTAGATTATAGTGTAGATTATGGATCAACATGGCAAAATATAACAAATAAAGCAAGTGCTGGGACATATTTATGGCAAAATATTCCCAAACCTATAAGTAATGAATGTTTAATTCGTGTTAGTCAACTAAATAGTGGTGTTTCTGACACATCAAACCTTCAATTTATTTTGGGCGGTCATAGCGATACAGTAAATTTAGTAAGATGGAGTCCAGATGGGAAATTAATAGTTTCTAGTGGCACCGATGGCAAAGAAATCATCTGGGATGCACTTACAGGTGCATATCTAAATATTGATGCAGGACAAGATGGTAGTAGAGATGTAATTTGGAGTCCCGATGGTAGCCGCTTATTAAAAATTGAAGATTTTTGGCAAAGAGCAACGATAATAAATTCAGCAAAAAGAGAATTTTATAATCTAATAACTAATCCTTATGAAATTTGCTCTGCAAGTTGGAGTCCTGATGGTGGATACATTGCTTTATCAACCTGGAAGGGAATAACTTACATTTGGAATGCTGAGGATACAAGCTTAGTAAAAAAATTGGTTGGCCATAAAAGAGGAATAAACAGTGTGATTTGGAGTCCTGATGGTAGCCATCTTGCAACAGCAAGTTATGACAGTACAGCAATAATTTGGAATGTGACTACTGGATTAATGGCTCAAACACTGAAAGGTCATAAAAATTATGTAATTAACATTAGTTGGAGTCCTGATGGCAGTAAAGTAGCATCAGCAAGTTATGATAGTACCGGAAGAATTTGGGATGTTAATAGTGGTAAAGAATTATATGTTTTAAGAGGTCATACAGGAGCAATAAATAATATATGCTGGAATGACGATGGTACCAAAGTTGCCACATCATCTAAAGATAGTACATCAATAATCTGGGATGTCACTTCAGGAATAATGTTATTTAGATTAAATGGTCATACTGGACAAGTTAACAATGTTTGTTGGAGTCCTGATGGAAAGCTTGTATTTACATCTAGTTCAGATAGTACAGCAAAAATATGGGATGCCGCTACAGGAATAAATATAAAAACTTTAATTGGTTGTGAAGGTAGTATAAATGATGTAAGGTGTAGTCCTGATGGGAAATATGTAGCAACAGCTTCAGCTGATAGAAGTGTAATAATTTGGGATGTATCTACAAGTAAGCCTTTAAAAAAATGCATTGGGTATTCAAAACGAATTAATGATGCACAGTGGAGTCCAGATGGGACAAAAGTTCTGACATCAGGTAATAATGATCATACTGCAATTATTTGGGATGCAATTACTGGTGCTTATATAAATTCATTAAAAGGGCATACCTTGGATGTTAATGGTGTCAGCTGGAGTCCGGATGGAGATCGAATAGCCACAACAAGTACTGATAGGACTGCAATTATTTGGGATTCAAAAACGGGAATGATAATTCATAAGTTAATAGGGCACAATAAGACAATTTTTAAAGTTAGTTGGAGTTCTGACAGCAAATATATAACAACTTCTGGTGTTGATAGTTGTACAATTATTTGGGATTCAAATACCGGAACCCTTCTAAAGAGAATTAACAGACAATCAAATAAAACTCAGTATTTAAAATGGAGCCTTGATGGAAAATATTTTGCTACTGTAAGTCAAGCAGAATCACCTGAAATATGGGATACTTCGAATTGGAAAAGAATAAAAGTGTTTTCTGGAATTAATCATTTTGAAAATGATATTCTGTGGAGTCCCAATGGTATGCTCATAGCTGGTATATATGGTAGCAATGGCATAATATGGGATTTAAATACAGATAAAATAATATACCAAATAAATAAAGGAGCTTATAGAGATGTAACGAATATTAGTTGGAGTCCTGATGGGAAATATATAGGAGCTCGTATAAGCGATGGTACTGTCCAAATTCATGATGCTTCGACTGGAACATATAAATTTACATTAAAGGGTTACAATGATGGAGTGGGATGTTTTGCTTGGAGTCCCAATAGCAATCGTATTTCTGGTATAAGTAATAATTCAAGAATTAAATTCTGGGATGCTCAAACAGGAGAAGAACTTCAAACTTTACAAATGAATTTAGCTTATTTATCACAACCTAGATTGTCAACGCTTGACTGGAGCAAGGATGGGAGTCGAGTGCTGACAATATCTGAAGATGCAACCGCAAAAATATGGTTAGCAGATGTTCCGAATATTACCATACAAGAAGACCAATCAGATAAAACATTCAGCATAGTTGCCCCTAATGCAAAAACTATTGATGTTGATATGAAACAATGCCTTATAGGATCAAAAAAAGATTCATTGATAACAAATTTTATTATAAATACCGGGTTGTATAAATTTCGGGTAAATGATATTTATTTTACCGGCACCGATGCTGGAGCGTTTAAAGTAATTTCAGGAATTCCTGAGTATCAATTAACACCAGGTAAAAGCAAAACAACCGGATTTAGATTTAATCCAACTAGGGAAGGAATCCATACGGCAACTATAAATATTGTAACACAATGGGATACTCTACAACAAAGTATTCAAGGTGAAGGTGTTCCACCTAAACTCCAGATCATATCTGATACTCTTGATTTTGGTAAAATAGAAATCGGAACAGCTAAAACTTTTCAAGATACAGTGCTTATAAAGAACATTTCTAATTCTGATTTAACTATAAAGAATGTTGTACAATTAGGACCCGACAAAACGCAGTTTGAGATTTTAAATGGGGGAGGTCCATTCACATTACAACAGGATGAAACGAGAAAACTGACTATTAGGTTTAAACCTATTAATATAGGACGAACATCAAACTTCTTAGGTTTTGAATATGATGGCCTTGGAACACCAGCGAAAGTACAACTTTATGGCGAAGGGGTTAATAACAAACCAAAACTTGAATCTAATATAAATAATTTTCCGAACCTGATTTGCCAAAACTCAGCGCTGACGGATTTGGCCATAAGAAATATCGGTGGTAAGCCTTTGATTGTTAATAGTCTAACATTCAAAGGATTGAATCCTCAAGATTTCTCAGTTCCCGGATTTACAGGCTTTACATTGAATCCAAATGATTCAAAGCAATTAACAGTTTTGTTCAAACCAAAGCAAATAGGAACAAGATACGCTGACATAGAAATAAAATCTAATGCATACCCTGATTCTATTACTATTTTACCAATTTCAGCAAAAAAAGATTCATTAAACCTATCATATATTGAAAGCACTATTGATTTAGGATTTCTTTGTCCGAATGAAATGAAAGATACTGTTCTTACAATCAAAAACTTCGGATCGATTAAAACCGGTGCTTATCTGGTTGGTAATACAAATATTAGTCTGAACAATAATGAATTGGTTCTACAACCAGATGGAATATTCGAATTATCGTTTACTTTTGATGGATTAAATTCGGAAGGAAATATTAATGAGAATATCACAATAACTGATTCAATTTGTAGAATTTCAAAACGTATTTTTATCACAGGTAAGGTGGCGTTTCCAAAAATCGAAGCTCAGGATTTGAACATAAAATCAGAACTTAATGTGAGTGCACAAGGAGTTATAACTATTAAGAATATAGGCGATAGAGATATTACTATTAACACTCCACCCATGATTTCACCACCATTTAAAATTCTAGGGAATTCATTTCCTGCAATCATTAAATCCAAAGATAGCTTGAAATTTGCCATAGAATTTTTACCAACTGATATTCAAGATCATTTTGCAAAAATTTATCTTCCAATAGAACCATGCAATTTTACTAAAGAAGTAAATATTGCGGGTGTAGTAAGTTCTGCAAAAGTAACCATAAATAATGCTAATTGTGAAGCATTTCCTGGTGATATTATTGAAATACCAATATCACTATTACACGCTACAAATCTCCAATATTCCGGAATTACCGGCTTAGATTTAGATTTGATTTATAATCCAACCTTACTTTCACCACGTGACTATTCCGGCGAATCTATTAATAATATGAATTCAAAAATTAGTTTTAAAAACTTGCCGATTACAGGTCCTGATTTAACAAAAATTAAATTTACCGTTGGTTTAGGTAATGCCCAATCCTGCGATTTAATTTTGGAACATGTTAAACCAATCGGAGGAACAGCCAATATAGATGTAGAAAACGGCACTTTCAAACTTCTCGGAATTTGTCGTGAGGGAGGAACAAGGCTAATAAATCCAACGGGTAAAGCAGAAATTCTTTCCATTATGCCAAATCCGGCGAGCGAAGATATTGAAATAAAAGTTAATTTGATAGAGAACGGTGCAACAATTGTTTCGATTTTTAATTCAAATGGTATGAAAATCAAAGAGTATAATATAATTGGCGAAACAGGACAAAAAACGATTAATCTTAATGCTAAAGATTTTAGCAATGGGTTATATTTTATACAATTGCAGACACCGACAGTTTTAGAAAATCAGAAATTGATGATAATAAAATAGGAAATTGACAGGATTAAAACGGATATTGCATGAAGAAAATAGTATTAGCATTAGCATTAATAACATTATCAATCTTTGCAGGTTGCGGGGACGATACACCTACAAATAATAATGGTAAAACACCAATTATTACGAGTATAAGTTCTTCAGTTTTAAGTGAAGGTGATGTTATTATAATTAATGGTGTTAATTTTGGTGGTATACAGCGTACAAGTTTTGTATCTTTTAACGATATTGGTGCACTTGAATACTCTACTTGGAGTGATACAAATATAATCACTAAAGTGCCAAATGGGGTATTATCCGGAACAATATTTGTAACAGTAAATGACGAAAAAAGTAATGGCTTTAGCTATGAAATTACTTCTACTTGGGTAAAAATTGGTAATCAAATATGGATGAATAAAAATCTTAATGTTGACCATTATCGAACCGGAGATTCCATACCCGAAGTGAGGGACCCAGCGGAATGGGTAAAATTAAACACAGGTGCTTGGTGTTATTATAATAACGACCCGTTGACGGGTGCTATTTACGGTAAGCTTTATAATTGGTACGCTGTAAATGACTCTCGGGGCTTGGCTCCTGAAGGATGGCATACACCTGAGAAAAAGGATTGGATAATATTAGGAGACTATCTTGTCAATGAAGATATTGCTGGTGGTAAGTTGAAAAGTATTGGTACTATTGAAGAAGGAACCGGTTTATGGCATCACCCAAACAATAGTGCTACAAACGAGAGTGGCTTTACAGCAATTCCTGGGGGGCGGCGAAACTTTGGTGATGGTTCATTTTTCGAATTGGGGTATTATGGATGCTATTGGTCAGAAACTGTTTACGAATGGGAAACAGGTTGGAGTGCATATTTATGTAATTCCAGTCCTGTAATGAATATTGATTATAGTCAACGTGGATGGGGTTTTTCAGTGCGCTGTATAAAGGATTAGTACATATAAAAATTTATTAAGTGATAGAAATATAACAAGAAAGAAAAAATAAAAATAAAAGAAATATAAGAGAATTTCATGAATTACAGAATTTCAGCAATCGTAATAATTGCGCTGGTAGCAATTTTAACTAGTTGCGATAATAAGTCGACGGGACCTACCGTTTTAACAATAACAAGCATCACTCCAAATTCGGGTTATGTTTGTGATACCGTCACTATTTTGGGCACAAATTTTGGTGATATACAAGAAAGAAGTTACATAACATTTCCTTCTACTAAAGCAACAAAAATTATTAGTTGGAGCGACAAAAAAATATTATTAGAAGTACCGGTCGGGACCAAAAGTGGGAAGGTAACCGTATCCGTAAATGGTGATATCAGTAATGAATTGGATTTTACTGTAAAAACAGGAGTTCAAGTTACTACAGTAACTGACATTGATGGTAACGTATATAAAACTGTAAAAATAGGTAACCATTGGTGGATGGCAGAAAACCTAAATGTAAGTCACTATCGCAATGGTGATCTTATTCCTCAAGTTAAAGATTCAACTGAATGGATTAATTTGAAAACAGGAGCTTGGTGTTATTATAATAACGATCCTGCAATGGGGGCTATTTATGGCAAACTTTACAACTGGTATGCCGTAAACGATCCTCGAGGTTTGGCTCCTTTAGGTTCTCATATTGCATCCGATAGCGAATGGACAGAAATGGTTGATAGTTTTGGAGGTTATGAAATTGCAGGTGATAAATTAAAAAGTACTGGATCAATAGAAAATGGCGATGGATTATGGTTGGATTATAATGTCTATGCTACAAATGAAAGCGGCTTTTCAGCTCTTCCGAACGGTTATCGTGATGACTATGGATTTTTCGAGGTTATTGGATACAATGCTTTTTGGTGGACTTCTACAGTGAATCTTCCGGCTAATGCTTGGCTCAGATATCTAAGTTTTGCAAGCACTTATGTTAATAGATACTATTACGATAAGGGTTTTGGTTTAGCTGTGCGTTGTCTAAGGGATTAACTAAGTACCTTCATAAGTATTATAAAAAAAAGAAATTGATGATAATATAATAGAATAATAAAAAATAAAAATATGGATGTTTTATGAGAAAAATTGGTTTAGCTTTTACAGTAGTAGCAGTTTTAATTTTTATAGGTTGTGGTAAAGAAAATCCAACCGAACCAAATACTGATAATTTTACATCAGTTAAATTAGGAATTCAAGTTTGGATGAATACCAATCTTGATGTTGACCATTATCGGAACGGAGATTCTATACCAGAGGTAAGGGATCCTAAAGAGTGGGAGAAATTGAAAACCGGTGCTTGGTGTTATTATGACAACAATCCCGCAAATGGGGCAATTTATGGTAAACTTTACAATGGGTATGCAATAAATGATCCACGAGGTTTAGCACCTAAAGGATGGCACATTCCGAAGGATGAAGAATGGACAAGATTAGAAATTTACCTTGGTGGTGCTGATATTGCCGGTGGAAAGATGAAAAGTATTGGTACTGTCGAAGATGGAACTGGTTTATGGCATTGGAGCAATTGGCATGCAACAAACGAAAGCGGCTTTTCTGCTATTCCAGGTGGATGGCGTTCAAATAATTCAACTTTTTATAGTATGGAATATAATGCTTATTGGTGGTCTTCTACTATTAGTGACGATAATAAAATAACTGTTAGGTATATAATATTTTGTTCTGAGGCTTCTGAAAAAAGTAATATTGAATGCAATTTTGGATATGCAGTCAGATGTATAAAGGATTAAATTAAAGAACATTCGAAATGTTTAAACAAAGAAAAATATTTTTAGATTAATAAATATAGAGTAGTTATGTTAAAAAAAATGATGTTTATTGCAGTTTTGCTTTTATTGAGTATAAATGCAAAATCGGAAGAAACTGATGGAAAAATTTCCTACGGTTTATTCGGCGGTTATTTAATTAATATGCATTCTGCAGATTTTAAAGCAATTCCGGATTGCCCAAGTTGTTCCCCTGGTTATGAATCAGGTTTCGGCGGGGGATTAGGTTTCGGTGCTTTGTTCGAATATAAACTTGCACCAAAGTTTTCATTAGGTGCAAGAGTTGAGTATAATGATATAAGTGCTTTGCTGAAACGTGAAGAAGGGACTACCGTAATTATTGAGGGCGAACAAACACCAGGCGTTTTTGAGCATACAATCGATGCAACGCTCTCTACTGCCGGTATAGAACCGATGATAAAATATGAATTCATCAATAATTTCAAAGTAAGTCTCGGTTTATATGCAGGTGTTCTTATCAATAAGAACTATTCACAAAAAGAACAAATTACAAAGCCTGTAGGTGTAGGTACTTTTTTAAATCCAGATGGTACAGATTCTGGAGATCGAATAAGAAATGAATCATCAGGTACATTAAGTAAACCCGCATCGCTTTTATTAGCACCTTGCCTTGGTTTGTCTTATAGCTTACCAATGAATTCATCGAGAAGTTTAACCCTCGAACCGGAAGTGTTTTATTATATGGGATTATCAAATATAGTAAATGATCCAAAAGTAACCGCATGGAAAGCAAATTCAATAAGATTAGGTTTAGCAGTAATATATACTCCTCCGAAAGAAAAAGTATATATAAGAAAATCCGAAAAAATACGGAAAATTGATACACTCGAGATTAAAAAAGATGTTCTTGCAAAATCTTATATTTCAAAGGGTATTGAAAAAAGCCGTATTGAAGAAACTACTGAAGGTGATATTTTATTAACCACAGAAATTATAAGCAGAGTTGATACTTTATTTATTGAAAGGAAATATCAATTATCAGCCGATATAACAGCTGTTGGTGTGGAAGCAAACGGAAACGAAGTTAAAAATCCTAAAGTTATAGTTGAGGAGTTTACTTCGTTTAAAGTAAAACCTTTGTTGAATTATATTTTCTTTGCGGATAATTCATCCTCATTACCTTCTAAATACAAATCCTTAAGCAAATCGCAAGCAGAAAAATTTCAGGTTAATGATCTTTATTCTTTTGAAGCATTAGAGATTTATTATAACAGCCTAAATATAATCGGCAAAAGAATGACCGATAATCAGAAAGCAAAATTAACAATAGTAGGTTGCAATTCTGATTTTGGTAATGAAAAAGGTAATAAAGATTTATCTATGAAAAGGGCTAATATAGTTAAAGACTATTTAGTTAATGTTTGGAATTTAAAAGAAACCAGATTAACGATAGAAGCCCGCAATCTGCCGGAAAAAGCTTCGACACCGGCAACAGATGCTGAAAGATCGGAGGAGAATCGCAGAGTCGAGTTTTATTCAGACGATTATGAAATCCTATCACCTGTTTTTCTTGCCGATACAATCCGTACATCAAATCCTCAAAATATAAGGTTTTATCCTGAAGTTAAATCAGATGCAGGCATCGCCAGTTGGTCCATTGTTGCAAATCAAAAGAGTGCTGACAATCAAAAAAACTTTACTCAAGAAGGTAATGGAACACCACCAACAAAAATCGATTGGGATGTCGCACAGAATAGTTCAGCAACACCAAAAAAACAACTTCCTATTAACTATACTATTAAAGTAAAAGATAAAACCGGAAAAGAGATTCAATCAACAGAAAAATCGTTACCGTTCGAGCTGGTTACTATTATGAGAAAGCGCGAAATGGGTATACAAGACAAGAAAATTGAAAACTTCAGTTTGATATTATTTGATTTTGATAAGTCCAATATTTCCGGTACAAACAAGAAAATCGTTGATATGATTAAAAACCGTATTACACCGGAATCAATCATTTCAATTGAAGGTTACACCGATCGAATAGGCGAAGATGAATATAATATTAACCTATCCGAGAAACGCGCATTTTCGGCGAAAGATGCTATTGGTAGAAAAGACGCCAAAGTTGTGGGTATTGGAGAAGGAAAATTATTGTATGATAATAATTTACCAGAAGGTAGATTCTATTGCCGTACTGTTGATATTAGAATCGAAACACCGCTGGCTAAATAAGCGAATGATTATGAAACTCATCCGATGACTTCCTGGTCATCGGATGAGTGAGTATATAAAAACGTGGGACATTTTGTCCCACGTTTTTATAATATATACCAAAAAACGAAAAATTAGTACATATTAAAATGATTGCTTTAATATTTCAAACAAATCTATATTTATATATAAAGTCTCTCTGCCAACTTTTTGAGATTTAAGTATTCCTATTGATTCAAGCTCTTTAAGATATCTTGAAGCCGTTTTCCGTTCCACCTTGAGCTTATTAACAACAAAATCAATTTTAGCATAAGGTTGCTCAAATAATAATTCAACTAATTCTTTGGAATAAATCTTTGGTGCGTTTTGTTGAACTTTTTCGATAGTCTTTACAAGCAATTCGCGGATTGAAGATATCTTTTGAATTGTTTTTAATGAGGTAATTTCAATCGCCTTAAGCATAAAAATTATCCATTCTTCCCATTGACCGGTGGTGTTCGTTTGATTTAATAATCTATAATATTCCGATTTGTTTTCTATAATATAAGAACTTAAATATAATATTGGGACATCAATTAACTTATTCAAAATCAAATAGAGAATGTTCAATATTCTGCCTGTTCTTCCATTTCCATCATAAAATGGGTGGATACTTTCGAACTGGTAATGGAGAATTGCTAAATAGATTAGCGGAGACAAATCTTGTTTATTTTGATTAAAATGGTTAATAAAATTTGTCATCAAATCGAGTATTTCTGATTTATTCTGCGGTGGAGTATAGACCACTTCACCGGTTTTATCATTTTTAAGAACTGTACCGGGGATACTTCTTATTCCGGCGGAATTGTCAACTAATTGCTGTTGAATAACGATAATATCATTTACGCTTAAAAATTCCTGTTTTTTAATTAATTCAAAGCCATAGAAAATAGCTTTTCTATAGTTAACAACTTCTTTAACTTCAGGGGACATATTAGTATTATTACTTGAAATAGCCTTGTACAACTCATCTTGAGTAGTAATGATATTTTCTATCTCAGAGCTATCCTTTGCTTCCTGAAGGACAATTGCGTTAATCAACATTGATTGATTGGGAATACTTTGGGCAATCCCTTTTAATTCCGCTAAAGCAATACCTGCTTTATTTGCTTGACGGAGAATCTCTATTGTTTC
This sequence comes from bacterium, assembly GCA_037127915.1. Classification (GTDB taxonomy): domain Bacteria; phylum Bacteroidota; class Ignavibacteria; order Kapaibacteriales; family UBA2268; genus JBAXXL01. Next base: position 133,504 of record JBAXXL010000003.1, on the reverse strand, counting down.
GACCTTCGCAAGGTTTGGAGGAAGCAATTCAAGATGATTATTATTTGAATTATGTACCATAATGTCCCATATTAATTTTATATGTACCAAAAACAGTAAAATATGTACATGTTAATAAACGAATTTTCAAATTACTTATTTTATTATGTCAAATATTCCTAAAAAAATAACATAATTAAGGTGTTTTGTTTGTATCTTAACAATGAATTACTTAATTTTGATAAAATTGTTTAATTGATAATGAAAAAAATGAATAAAGACAAAACAATTGCATTAGTCGCCCACGATAATTGCAAGAAAGATTTAGTTGAGTGGGTAGAATGGAACAGCGAACTGCTAAGCCCGCATCATCTGGTTTGTACCGGCACAACCGGTAATATGGTCGAACAGGCACTCACAGCAAAAATCGCACAACATAAGATATTAAAAATAACAAAGCTGAAATCAGGTCCATTGGGTGGTGATTTGCAATTGGGCTCAATGATTTCGGATGAACAAATTGATATATTGATTTTCTTTTGGGATCCTATGGAACCCCAACCGCACGATGTAGATGTAAAGGCTTTGTTGAGAATAGCGGTATTGTATAACATTCCTACAGCCAATAATAGAGCAACCGCTGATTTTCTAATTTCATCCACATTGATGGACGAAGAATACTATGCGGTTAAAGAAGATTATTCGAATTATTTGAATAGGAAAATAAAGTAAATATGTGCTAATCGTTTTTTTAACTTTAGGATTAATTATTATGAGTACATTAGGAATTATTATCATTGTAGCGGTAGTGCTTTTACTGCTCATCATTATGGGTATGTATAACGGTCTTATCCGCAGGAAAAATGCAGTAGAAAATGCTTTCGGCGGGATTGACGCTCAATTGAAACAGCGCTATGACTTGATACCGAACTTAGTATCAACAGTCAAGCAATATGCCAGCCACGAAAAGGGGATATTGGAAAAAATTACTGAATTACGTGTAAGAGCTGTATCCGGTGGACTTACCAACGACGAAAAAGTTGCTCTAGATAACGAAATATCACAATCAATGAAAGGTATAATGGTTGCGGTGGAAAATTATCCTGACCTGAAAGCAAGCGAGAACTTTCTGAATCTACAGAGAACATTGAACGAAGTAGAATCACAAATTTCTGCCGCAAGAAGGGCATATAATGCGACTGTTACCGATTACAACAATGGGGTAGAGTCATTCCCAAGCAGTATTTTAGCTGGAATGATGAATATGAAACACAAACAGGTATTCGAAATCCCTGATACAGAAAGAGCAAATGTAAATGTAAGCAACTTATTCAACAACTAATATGTGAATATTATGGAAGATGTTAACAAAATAAATGAGCTTTTCCAAACTCAACTGAAAGATAGATTAAAAGGATTGGAAAAGCTTAGAATCTCGGTAATTCTGTTTACCATGCTTTTAGTGCTTGCCATAGTTGTCTTTATCGTAGTAGGTTATTTGCTTTCAGAAGTTAACAATACTGTTCTTTATATCTGGATTGGGATTTTTGTACTTTCTATCGGACTTTTCGGTAACCTAATCAGCAAAAGGAAAAAAGCTTATTACCACCAATATAAAGCAACGGTAGTTGCTGAGATAATCCGCTTGATTGACCCAACGTGGGTTTATCATTACGACCAATGTATAGGTCGGACAGATTACCATCAAAGTGAGTTATTCCGTCAGGAATGTGATAGATATATGGGTGACGATTTTGTTTATGGAAACATAGACAAGACCGATTTCCAGTTTTCGGAACTACATACGCAATACAAAACTTATAGCACAGATAGTCAAGGGCGCAGACACGAACAATGGGTTACGATTTTCAAGGGTATTTTTATGCATGCAGATTTCAACAAGTTCATTGGTGGAAAGACATTTGTACAACCAGATAAAGCTGAAAGGCTTTTTGGTAAACTTGGGCAAATGTTCCAAAAAATCAGCTCCAAAGGCGAGTTAATTAAACTTGAAAACCCTGAATTTGAAAAAATGTTTGTTGTTCACGGCTCCGATCAGATAGAATCGCGCTACATATTAACTCCGACGATGATGGAGGCTATGGTAGCAATCCAGAAGAAGTATTCGAGACCAATATCGTATTCGTTCATAGGTTCGCGAGTTTATTTGGCTATGAGCTTTACAAAGGACTTATTCGAGCCAAGAATAATGAGCTCCGGAGTTAAAATTACCGATATACAAGAAATGTACGATTTGTTCAAGATTATTGAAGTAATAATTAAAGAAATGAACTTGAATACGAGGATTTGGACAAAAGAATAAAAAATCAGCCCAAGGGATTTTCCTATTTCAGAAAAATAAGCTAATTTTGAATATGGAATTGCCCGGATGGCGGAATTGGTAGACGCGCTACATTCAGGTTGTAGTGAGCTCAGCTTGTGCAGGTTCAAGTCCTGTTCCGGGTACTTAATTATAACAAAGGACACTTTACCGAGTGTCCTTTTAATTTAATAAAAAAGAGACTGTCCTTTTAAGACAATCTCTTACCATAGTTGCAAAAACTATATTACTTGAAAACTAATTTGAAATTTTTATAAATTTTCCTGAACCAATAGTCTGGTTGGAAGTGTTTTTTAATTGAAAGTAATAAGAGCCGTTTAAATAGCTTTTTAGATTAAGTTTGATTTCCTTTCCAATGACCGGAACATTTTCAACCCAAGAACCATTTGATCTATATATTTCTATTTTGCCATGTATGTATCCATCTTTAATTTGTAAAGTAATATCATCTTTGGCAGGGTTTGGATATGCTGATATACTTCCGTTTACTAATGATAATTCATTAATACCTGTAGCATCAGTTTCTTTGCCAAAAATATAAAATGCCATATTAACTATAGGTAAATCAGAGCTATAGCTGCCAATTACCCAAGGTGAAGGGATGTTTTGGATTAATAAGCCGGCACTGTCAACCACTGCTGAAGAAGAATTTCCTCTGACACCAGTAGCAAGCTCCTCACATCCCCAATATGTCATTTCACTATATCCGGGTGCGGTGGTTAAGATTCTTCCATTATTATGAATACCATAGAATGAAATCCAGTATTTTCCTTCATTTAACACTAAATTACTATTTTTAATATCTGCAAAAATATTACCAATCTGTTCCACAGGTGGAGCCCAGTTAGGGATAAAATTATAACTGAATTTAATATCTTTAGAATTTGGTAATCCATTCAAATCACCAAAAATTGTAAATTGATATGAATTTGCCGCCGCTATTTCATTAACAACTGTAAAACCTAAGGTATCTATTTCCCATTTTTTACCAGCCGTAACCACAAAATCATCAGCCCAGGCAATAGTTTGTTTTCCTACTGCCTGCTTCAACAATTTACTTGAGTGGGCAAAATTAATAATGGGAAATGTAGAATTTTTATTCCAAAGCATAGGCAAAACACCTTGCCCTGAAAGTGCTATCGTTAAATTTGGTGTATTTTTATCATTTGAACTAATATTGAGAACACCGGTAAATGATCTCATATCCTTAGGAATAAATGATATTGTGATGTTTCGTGATTTATCAGGAGCTATTGTATCGCTTAATTTTTCATCTTTAATTGAGAATACATTACTAACATCATTATTAATTTTGATAGAACTTAAGATTAAATTTCCTTTTCCGGTGTTGCTGATTGCAAAAGAGATTTCTTTTTTATTATTTACCGATAATGTATCAAAATTAATTGCAGTAGTTGTACAAAATAATTGAGGAGAATTTGCACTTGTTTCAGGGTCCAAATTGAATTTGGATGTACAGAGTTTATTTAATAAATCAATTCTTTCTGATGATAAAATTGAATCTGCAGTAGTTTTGTCGGTTGATAAAAATGTTGATTTCAAACAAAAAATTGGTATATTTTTTAAATCATTGGGCAAAACACTTGGTAGGAAATAATATCTGTCAAAGTTTTGTCCACCTTCAGTCAAATTTTCAACAGTCCAATTTGTTGTACCAACTTTTCTAAGAGCAACTTTTATTTGAGTTCTGGAAAGATATACCTGAATATTTTGAGAATTTGATCCCTGATAATATTGTCCCTCTAACCATTTTGCAACAAAATATTGATTGTTAGCCGTTTTTGATAATTGAATTTCATTACTTGAAGGACAGATTTGAGGAGTTAACTGATTGTCTTGATTAGCTACATAAATAACATAGTTTGAACCAATGGTACTGCTAATTGGTCTGATACCCCAATTGTTGTTTTCGTAATAAACTTCAATCATCATTTGATTCCAGACATTCTGATTGTTTTTATAAGTGATTTCAGTTATAAAAGAGACATTACCATTATCTAATGCTGAAAAACCTTTATGAGTGCCAGCTTGAAAAATTGATATACTATCTTTTATTACTCCATAACTCTTTAAAAAATCTTCGAATAATTTTTTGGTAGTTTTTTGTGGTTCACTCCAGGTTTTACCATAATCTTCAGTATATGAAAAACCAATATTGTACAAATTTGGTAGAATATTCAAATCATCAATAAATTGTCCGAACATTGCATAATATACTCTGTCTTTTGTTTGTGATATTCCAATAGGCATGGATACTGTAACTCCATTACTTTCAACGAACCATTTTGATGTCAAATTTGCAGGCATTTTAGTTTCCCAGTTGAAAGTATTCATATCTTTTAAAGTTGTAACTGGAAAAGTGGATACCTTATTTCCGGCTGAAGTAATTATCCCTTTACTGATTGTTATTCCAAAAATTTCATTTTGTTTTGTTAGACCTGCGGCAAAACAATTATCATATTCGAAATCATATAAATTACCATTATTCGTGTATGAAGCGAATGAATATTTCTTTGAATCAGCAGGGTTTGATAAATTAACATAAGACTGAACAATTGATATTTCGTTATTAGCCTGAACAGTAGTTCCAAGAAAACCATAAATATCATTTCCTTTTTTAACTGTTTGAACTGATGAAAATGTTGGTAATTCATTAAGATTTGCTGCTTTAAATATAGGTATTCTTGTTGACCAATTGTCAAAATTATCTGAAGTACGAATATATACATTTCTATCAGTTGTCAAATCCTTACTTGTTGCAACAAAACTATACAAGCCGGTTTCAGGATTAAAGTCAAAAGGTTTATTGAACCAAAACTGCATAAATTGTCCAATAAACGTTACAGTATCAATAGTTTTATATGATAATTTTGGAATCAATAGCGCATTTTCAGTTTGGTTAGTAATCGGTATTACGTTCTCAATTAAATATGAGGAACGTTGAAATTGAGGTTGCTCTAATGGGGCGGCGTAATTTATTTTACCAGCATTTATAGGTTTTTGAGCCAATGAAGGTTGGAGTACAGATAATAGTGCTATCAAAGACAATACTATTTGCAATTTGGTTTTTAAGGTTTTCATTTTATCCTTGTAAAATTAATTATTAATATTTGTATAATTTTCATATTCAAAATTACCATTTAGTTAAGTGCAATAAAACTGAAAAGAATTGATGGAAATGGTGAATATAATTCACTAATTATTCAATTAATTGGAAAAAATCACTTGAGGTTTGTAACTATTTTGGGCTTTAAAACGTTTTATGCAATGAAAGATATGTTAAATTGGAAATTTACAAATGAATTTAGAAATAAGACATTTAAAATTGGTAAAGGCGATAGTTGAAGAAGGCAGTATGGCGAATGCTATTAATATCCTCAATTTAAGCCCTAGTGCCTTGAGCCATCAGCTTAAAGAAGCAGAGTCTTTAATAGGAGCGAAAATATTTAATCGAATAAATAAAAAACTAATTTTGACAGAGATTGGAGAAAAGGTTTTAATATCAGCTAATACTATTCTAAATGAGATGAATAGAATTGAGATAGAAATAAAACAACAAATTCAGGATGAAGTCGGCAAAATTAGAATTTGTATGGAATGTTATTCAAATTATTATTGGCTTCCAAGAATAATTAAAAATTTTGATATAAATTTTCCTAATATTAAAATTGAAGTTTCCTTTAATGCCCAACATCATCCAATAAACAAATTATTAAATGGTAATATAGATTTAGTAATTACAAGTGATAGAGTGGACGACAACAACATTGAGTATATAGAACTATTTGAAAATGAAATGGTTGCTTTGATTTCAGAAAATCATAAATGGAATGAGAAAGATTTCGTTGTTGCCGAAGACTTTGTTACAGAAAATTTATTTATTTATTCCGGTCCGATTGATATTATAACCGTTTATCAAGAGGTATTAAAACCAGCAGGTTTAATGCCTGCGGCTTTGACCGAACTTCCTAATACTGAAACCTCGGTTGAAATGGTAAGAGCTGAAATGGGTGTAATGGTTGTTCCTAAATGGACTTTAAACCCATATTTACTTAACAATCAATTGTCAACAGTCAGAGTGACAGAAAAAGGTTTATTTATAAAGCAATATGTAGCGATTTTAAATAATAATAATCGTCCAAAATACTATGACTATTTCATTAAATTTTTGAAAGAAGAAATAGAGTTGTAAACTTATATCAAAATTACTTATCTTTATGCGCTTTATGCTGTACTATATCTATTTCATAAGTCGTTACAAGTCCACCAAAATTATCGTCTTCAAATAATTCCGTCAAATGCTTGATAAACTTTTCTATTTTTTCCTTTGTATCAATCAATTCAATTATTATGGGCAGATCAGGTGAAAGTTCAAAAAATTTTGCTGAATGTATTGTACTGCTCGCCCCATAAGAAAGTACACCTCTATAGACAGTCGCGCCTAATATACCGAAATTCTTGGCTTCCATAACAATTGACTCATACATAGGTTTGTGATTGTGTTTATCAATTGAACCAATGTAGATTTTCAAAACTTGCGCTTTACCTTCTAATTTCATTTTAAACTCCAAATATAATTAGCAAGAAATTTGCCGAGAAATGTGCAGGAAATACCTGCGAATACGCTTATTCCAATGTAAGAAATAAGATAGAAAACTTCTCTATCGTTTATCATATTTACTGAATCAGCGGAAAAAGTAGAAAATGTAGTAAATCCGCCGCAAAAACCAACTGTCAAAAACAACCAAAGTTGGGGAGAGATAAGGCTTCCTTTTTCAAATATTCCTAATAAAAAACCGATTATTAGACAGCCGACTATATTTACCAGCAGTGTACCCAAAGGGAAATTGGTGCTGAATAATTTATGAATGAGCTGAGTCAGCATATACCGGGAAGCGCTTCCGAGAAATCCACCCAGCCCTACTATTAATACTCCTTTAAACATATTAATACCTATAATAAAAATTCAAAATAATCAATAATAGGAGTCATCAGTCGCTTGGGACGGTTATGGCGAACTCCATCGCCTTTTCAAGAAAGTACAAAATTACAAATAAATCATGATTTTAATATAAAAAGCCGCAAAATTTATAAATATGCGGCTTTAATAATAAGATGTTAAACTATTAGTTTAATTATTCTTCTTAAGTACACCGATAGCTTTGGCTATTAGATTATCAATTTTGTTATGATCAGAATCATCAGATGGATCATAAATTTCACTATCAGTCTTAAAGCAATAATTCGGGTCAAACATTAAATAAAAGTTTGATTCTTGGTTTCCTGGTATGTTGATATTACTTGGAAAAGTACAGGTTAAATTTACATTTGGAGTTCCTTTATACTCAAACCGCGTACCTATGCCATTCTTATAAGATATACCGTTAATAATTACAGAATATCTTTCGGATGTAGCAAAATTATTAAATAATGAACTATTAATGTACTGGCTGAGTACACTTGCTTCGAAACGGTGAATTTCGAACTTCAACTTGCTGTAATCGTCGGAAGGTATAGTTCCGGAAGCCATTTCTATATATGTGCCGGTAGAATCGACAACTAAAAGCAAAGGACCGGATTTGAAAAGATTGTCTTTCGAATCATCCGTTTCGGTAGCGGCATGGAATTTAACTTCTGTAATTAATATTCTTACTTTTTTAATTTTGATAGAATCAATATCGGATGAATTGATGTTACCCTTATACAATAATGTGTTGAGTTTAACAGTACTATTTTCAAGTTGGGAGCGTAAGTTGATTGTTGCTGTATCATCGGGACCTGTTGTGTCTTTACATGAATACATTGCGAAAGAAATGGCTATTGCCAAGATGGAGAAAAGAATTTTCTTCATAATAAATCCTCACTTATAATTAGAAATAATTTACTAAATTCGATATTCCTACCATAAACTCTTTATGGTGTTTTTTGAAACATAAATAGGTTGATTCATTTTATATTCCAAAAAAAATCATTGCAATACAATTCTAAAATACGAAAAAAAAACGGAATTGTTCTATTTTAAACAATTCCTTGGAAATTCAAAAAAAATTATTATTAATAAAATTTGTTAAATAAAAAAATTATTGTAATTTTGATTGTAGAATATAATGATTTTAGAAATATTATTAAATTCTATGTAGCATAAATTAAAATACGTTCATTCAATTGCTTCCGGGGGGAATCGCGATGAAAATAAATATTTTTCAAAACAGAATCAGTTTTTTGATTCTAATTATTATTATGACTGTTTTCGGTGGACTTACACAGTTTCTGGCATATAGTAATATGACCCACACTTTTTCCATTTCTAATATCTGGAAAATACTGATACCAATATTGGTTGGTTGGATTTTCTTTATGGTTGTTCAATTTTCAAATATACGCAGTCTATTCAAATTCAAATGGGTCTGGTTGGGGCTTGCTATTTTTCTGATGGCATTCACAGTATATTTTTCATTTAACTTCTACCACCAAACACACTGTATATCTATAGGGGGTGTTAGTATTTATTCCGGTCATTGGGTTATATTGCTTTACATTTTGTTTTTAACGGGCAATAATGAGCTAAAAACCAAAAAAAGAGACAAAGAAACGACCAAAAAAAATACTTGGAAAATAATAATTGAGATTCTATTGAATTTGGTTTTATTATTCGTTATTGCAGCCGCAATGGGAAACCAGATATTCTTTGCACTGATGCTAATCTTTGTAATAAATTTAATAATAGTTAAAGCACCCAAGTGGATATTGGTATTAGCGGCTTCAATATTTATTTTAATAACAGTTGTTTTTCTAATCAGAGACAATCATACCCAACGTATCAATGCATTCTTATCTGATAAACCCTCAATTAGCAGGAGTTATCAAGCAACAGAATGTTTAAATAGCTTTGAAATTGGGGGGCTTACAGGTATAGGGGTAAAACCGTCACCAAGAGTTGAAGGGAATAAATATCTGTTACCTTGGCCAACAAGCCACACCTGTTTCGCGGTTATAATTGAGCATTTTGGTATTATTGGCGGTTTAGCAACATTACTTTTGTTTGTTTATTTTGTATATTTTGGAATGATGGTCTATCGCAGGAACAAGGGCAGTAGCGAAGGATTTATGATTATTCTTTTATTATGGATATTTGTATTCTATAGTTTAATCCATATTTTAAATAATCTTGGTTTGTTCCCTCACGGAAGTATCATCAGTTTCTTTAGTATGAGCCGAGATTTCAATATTATAACTATGATTACAGCAGGATTGTTATATAAAATCGCTAAAAGCGAGCGGGATGCAATCGGTATTGATGTGCCATGAAATGAAAGTAGTAGCATTGATGATTATGATTGATATTGAAATGATTTTTTAATAATATTTTTTTGAGGTGTTATGAATAATTGGATTATAATTGTTATAATTAGTTTCGTATCTTTAGGAATTACGAAAGGTGACCCTATTGAACTGCGTTTACCTGAAGTTCTTCAGATTCCAGTTTCCGAACAACTTGAGATACCTGAGACTGCAGTGCAACCTATATTGGAAGAAGAACGCTATCAGGAAATTTCTGATGATGCAGATTTTAGTAGTTTGTTAGAAGAACTTGATTTAAATGAATGTGCTCTTGTTCAAAGTGCATTTTATAGGATTTTCTATACCTTAGACACAGGTAAAACATTTAAGGAGATAGATGTTCCCGATTCTCTACAAAAAAGGATTATAGAGCAGGTTTGTTTGTTTAATGACACCATAATGTTTTCTTGTAATTATACCAAAAATAATGATTCAATTAAAACAAGAGAGGATTATTTTATATTTAGTAATGGAAATATAATTAAGGTTTTGGACAGTACATTACTTTATAATGCAAAAATTAGCACACAAGCAAAATTCCCCCAAAATAAATTGTTATCAACTCTTAAATCTAAACAGCTTGGGAATAAGATTATTATAGGTACCGATGTAGGATTATACATTAAAGACACAATCAATTCTATTAATTTGGTTGATTATATAGATAGTAATTATTATACTGTGCCAAATTATAAAAAAAGAGGATTTCCAATTATAGACCTTCCTGTAATAAGTCTTGCTATTAAAAACAGTATGATAGTTGTTCTGACGAAAGAAATAATTTATAAAAATATAAAAGAAGACAGCTTATCAAAAATCGAAAAAGCATTTATTATAATGACTGGAATAGAAAAACAGACCTTTTATGAGGTTAAAAAAATCTGCAATATTGATGGTAATGATAACATTTCCGATATCTGTCATAAAATTAATAAATATGTTGATAAACCCGAAAATAAAGATAATCAAGGGATCAGGGATTTTCAATTAATAGTAAATATGGCAGATAGCATTAGGAACTATTTAGATTATCAAAAGTATAAAAATAATCAGGTATTTAAAAGTAAATATTCGAATAGAAATATTCAGGATATATTTTTTAAATATGACAAATTGAAAAATGATATTATAAATGATGCCTTTGCAATCACTCTTGAGCAATTCAAAAATATACCTTCCTATTCAAGTTTTTACCAAATATTAAAGAAATATGAAATACCGTTACCTTTATTGGTTGGCAGGAAGATATTGGATAAAATGGAATTATATGAAGAGGATATTTTTAATACTTCCTGCTCTAATATTAAGTATTTTGCTTTATTAAATTTATCCACTGTAGGGGTTGGAAAAATCATCAACAGTAATCGGAATATGCAAAAAGAAATTGATTCATATATGTACTTATCTGAAAAAAATAAAGGAACCAATTTCTCAAAATATTTACTTAGAGATATTAGAATGGATTCCATACTTCACAACATTGACAAAGATGAAAAGATCAATGATTACATGGGAACTAATTATATATCATATTTTACAAAGAAATCAATTATGAAATTGCAATTTTCTAATACTTCGTATTATTTTAGGCATTATATTAAAAAAAATCCTAGTGTAGTTTCATTGTTATTAAATAATCCATACATTGACCAAAATAGTGCAGTATTTAAATTTGCTCAAAAACAAGATTCATCAAGAAATAAAGATATTGAAATGTTTGACTCTTTTGAAACAATAGTAAATGAAATACAGAATAAAATAGAATTGGGTTCAGAAGAAAGAAGAATTAGAAAGGAAATTTATACGTTAATCGAAAACGAATTTTATGATATTTATATCAAACCTTGTTCGTACATAAATATCGAGAAAAGGAAAATTGGTCTTCAAAATACTTTGCAATCTTTACAATTATTTGAGAGTATGAATGATTTCGCAAACTTTTATTATTGTCTTACAGACAGCACGATTACACTAGAAGAAAAGGTAAACTTCATTCAACTAAGGAGAATGAAGGATAATAACGAAATATTTTGGAAAGATAGTGTAAATCCTTTAGATTATAGATTAGGGGTTGATAATTGGATTATGAGTTATACGCATCCTTTAGCCCAACAACTATTAACAAAATATTCTGAACTATCAAAAGAAACAAATAATATTTATGCAAACTCAAATATTTCTCCTTACGGAATTTATAAAAGTTTGTATCAGAAATTTGTCCATTTATTAATTCTATCAGGTTTTAAAGAAAAAGATGTTTTAATGATTGATGCTATTCATACTTTTAATCTTTTGCCTAAAACCCAAAAAAATCAGCTGAATAAATTAACATCTTCTAGCGAACATATTACATATTTGGAAGATCAATTATTAGTTTTACAAAAGTTATTAAAAAATAATTCCAATTCGAAAGAACAAAATGATAAATTCAATGAAAATATTACTGTTATTAATAATTTTACCATGGTTTTTGCAAAAAGTCATTTGGATGGGTTAATACATAGTTACAATGATCGACTTGAGTATAGCAATAATGTTGGCAACACATTATTAGCAGAGCTTCAATATTCTATGATAACTTTCGAAAAGAATGACGATGAATATGTCAAAAACATTATTTTAGATTTACTAACTAATAATAATTCAAGTGCATTAAAAATACTTGCTAAATATTTAGCAAATTTGAAAGCATGTCAACTGCCAATTGATACTAATTTCGTAATTCAACTTGTTAAATATTCCGGATATAATTTAGATTTACAAACAAGAAAATATAATTCTTCTAATATTTATAGCCTTCTCTATGAATGTGCAATAAATAAAGAATTCGAAGCAAACTTAATGCAAAAGCCATATTTTGATGCCTCGCTTAATAAATTAAAAGATTATTTTAAAAATTTTGTGAAGGAGAATTCAGAAATATTCCGTGAAAATTTTGGAAGCCAAGAAACTTATAGTTTTATGGGAATCTATGGTTCAATAATTTCCTTAATAAGTGATTTAAATATTCTGGACGAGAGCGAAGCAGAAAACTTTTTCAAAAATATTACTTTCATAGAATCAACACCAAAATTTGGAATACAAGATATTCAAACGAATAAGTCGTTTTGTACGATAGGATATAAAAATATTCCAAAAGAAATCAAAGATATATTAAATAAAAGCTCGCTAAGGGACACAATTGAAGAATATTTAAATGATATTGATAATATGACAATTTATTGGGTACCAAAGGATGCATCTACCGTTTATTTGGGTTATTCACCTCTTGATAAACACATAATATTTGTTACTTATAATGCAAAACAAGACAGTCTTTGTAATTTGTACTCAATGACAAACACTTTAGTACATGAATTTAATCATAAATTTGATAATCTAAAGTTAAATAGATTTAAAATTGAGAATCGGGATTCCCTTAAAGCTTTTTCAAATTTACCATCTTTATTTACTGAAAGAAATTCATATATTGTAAGTTATCAATTTTATAATGATATATTAAACAATCCTGATAAGTTTCAAATACCCAGTAAAGATTCAGTTTTAAAAAACATTTCGAGTGAAATCGTGTGGAATCAGGGAATTGTATCTTTAGCAAATATACTAATTGGGTTAGATTCTAATGATTATAGTATCAAAAATCCCCCTTTTAATGGTATTAATTTATATTCTTCTTATTTGAATTTAAATCCAGCAGTATTGTATAAAAATAGAATAACATATACAAATATTTCGAATTTCAAAAAAGAATTACAAAATAACTCCAAATATAAAACTGACGAAGTAACTAGAATAACGGAAAATATAATATTATCTCAACTTCAAGGAGCAAATCTTAATAATCTAGAATTGAATAGAAGGTATTTATTAGTTGATTATATCGGAAAATCCAATCGTATTAAGAATTACGGAAATTTTGAGACAATGCTTCTTGTTTCATTAATCAAACGAACAGAGAAGTCCATTAGTTATTTCTTGCAAGACAGCATAAATTCAAAATTATCAAGGTTTTCTGAAAATTTGACGGATATTTACAAAAGAAATAAAATAAAGGTTACTGACAAAATATCTTTAGAGATGTTTAATCAATTGTTTGAAAAGGACCCATTTTATTCATATTGTTATAGATTAGTGAGTAAATATTCCGAAAAGAAAGATAGTCTGTTAAGTAAAATTGAAACTATTATTAATACAATAAAACAAAATAAAATTATTGATATGAAAAAGATTGACACAGATGAAATGCAGTCGATAAAAAAATATTTTATTGATATTCAAAACAGGGCTAATGATATAGGATTCAAAGAATTATACATCTATAAATTGTGATTTATTTATTTTGTTTAACAAAATTGATAGAGAAATAGAATAATAAATATGTTAGCGAAGCCAAGCTCGTTAACTTTACGAAGACACCTTTTTGAGGTTTGCTGGTTAATTATTGAAAGAAACGAATTTTAAATAAATATCGGGATGAACAATGAAAATAATAAATAAGTTATTTGCCAAGAAATTAGGTAAAAGAGGATTACCAAATTTCGACTATTATAAAAAATATAACAGAAGAGGTGATACACTTTGTAAAAGTGATGATTTCAGTCTTGCTTTAATGGAGTATAGGCTAGCTCTTCTTATTAAAGAAAATGATTTTGTTACATTAGAGAAAATGTGCAATATAGTATTTAAATATCATTTAGAATCAATTATCTGGAATGAATCAACCATGTCGGAATACAATGATTTATATGAGGGAGGAAGATACAGCGAAGCTTGGAATTTTGCTCAAATGAATTTGTTGGGTGGATATTATTTTGAATCTATATTCAAGAATTTGGGAGAACTTTTTTATTATTTGAATCAATATGTATATTCAATTGCGTGCTTTAGTTTATATCTTGAACTCAGTTTGTTGAAAACAGATAAAGACGATATTTTATCAAAGTTAGAATATTTACATAATAATACTAATTATAAATATAGTACTAAATTATATGATTCTATTTATGGATATCAAATAACGTAAACTATCAATTATTTTTTAACAAAATATTTCAAAATTAAAAGAGATTATACTCAAATCAAGTATAATCTCTTTTTATAAAATCAAAAGATTAGGTGGTTAGAAACCTACAGCGGCTGATAGCATAAAGCCATTAAATTTGCCACCGGCTAAAATGCTAGTTGATGGATAATCTTTGTATTCTTGAGTTACATACTCTAATTTCATCATTAAATTTTGTGTTATAAACCAACCGGCTGATGCGGCTATACGTGTTACTGTAACGTCATTAACTGTATTTTGTAATGATGCTGTAACTGTATTGTAACGTGCGCCAACCCAGAAATTTTCTTTTTCAGCTGGGAAGCGATAAATTAAGTCTGCAGCCATTTGAGTAGCTTTTCTAGTTACTGATTCAGTTACGGCTCTACCTGATGCCATTTCATAAGTTCCGAAGAACTCTAAGCCTTTCCACTTGATAAATGGATTAATCATAATAGTACTAACTTCTTCTCTGAAACCAGGATTCAATCTTCCGGAAAAAGCGTTAGCGGTTGTTGTTGCTGTAGTAGGTTCCATTACTAAGAAGTAATTTGATCCTGTTCTATCACCACCGAACAGAGTATTTGATAAAGCGCTTTTACAACCATAATATGAACCGGATAATCTGATTCTTAAATCATTATCGAAAGTTTTATCATAGCCTAATTTAGCATAAATAGCCGGTGCTTGATAGTTTAGCTCTTTGGTTGCGGAGTCAATAACCGCTGTTTTAACTACCGTTGGGTTTAATGCACCATTAGTTACACCAACCATGCCGAATAATCCAAAATTAGAATGATAATATACTTCACCGCCGATTTCAGTTGCAAATTCATCCATTATATAGTTTTCAACAAAAGGATTCAAAATTGAGTTACCGCCATCAGATCTACGGAAATGTTGATCACCATAGTTGACTTCCAAATCACCCACTCTAAAAGTTAAATTTTCCATTACGCTATTGATAAACTCGCTATTGAAGAATAGAAGTTTGTCAATTTGTATGTAACCGGCTTTTACCCATGATTCTTGGTGATGTTTAGAAGATAAATAAGATGTTACATTTAATCTAATACCATCAGCCAATTGTACGTCAATATTCAAGTTAGCCATTGCTAAATTAAAGCCGTTAGTTAGCGGAATCAATTTTGTAGCATCAACCGTAGATATATTCTCGTCTTTTAAGGCTTGGAAATTTTGGGTGAACCCACCGCCGATTTTTACATTTAAGCCGTTAAATTGTGTGTTGTCGTCTTTACTTGTTTCGAAGATATTTAAGCTTCTTTGATCGTTATAGCGGAAATACTGCATTTTTGATTCTTGGGCAGATAATATCCCAAAAGAAATGCTTAGCAATATAATAAGAGATAGAAATTTCATTTTGATATTCCTTAATGATTAATTGATGATAAATTTGATTTTTTAAATACTACTGTGAAATCTAAAGTTACTTCGTCGCCGGTTTTCATGGCACCGAGTAAAAATGTTGGGGGGGTAACCTGATAATCTGTCATTTTAAGTTTTTCTGTACCACTACAAGTAATTGTTTGGTCTTCATTAATTTGACAAAATACATCTAAATTAACTTGACGGGTTACACCTGCTATAGTCAAATTGCCAACCGTCTTAAGTTGATACCTATTATTTTGTTTAGGTTGAACGTTAGCTGATGTTATTTTAAATACAATATCTTTGTACTTGTCTGCTTTTAAAGCACCATATACATTTTTATCCATCTGTTTTTCTTTACTTTTTAAGCTAGATGTAGGCAAAATCACCTTCAGCGATGATAAGTCTTTTAATTCTGATAAATTGTCACCAGCGAATTCAAAATTAGCTTCTCCAACTATGGATTTACTATTCATATTCCAATTGTGTAAAGTAGATGTTCCGGATAATTTCATATTGACATCTTTGTTATTGGAAATGCTATAAAGCGCTTGAGAATATAGCACTTGAGAACTTGAATATAGCCCAAATATCAAAAGAATTATTAGGATTTTGAGCTTATTTCTGGATGATTGTAGGATTCTGTTTTTCATTATTCTACCTGTTAAATCATTTTTTAAAATTGTTTCTAATTTTACAATTGTTGACGAAGACTAAAATATCTTATTTTATAAAAACTAATAAAAATATTAAAAAAGGCAAAAATATATTATTTGAGTTCAACAAAAAAATAAATTAAGTTATACCTAAAAATTAATATAGGCAATGGAATAAAAAAACGCCGTATGAAAAATCATACGGCGTTTTGATTAAAATAATTTAATTGTTATCTTAAAATTATAAACTTACGTGTTTGTTTTTCTGAATTAGTTGTGATTGTAAAGTAGTAAGCTCCATTTGGTAAATCATTCGGGTTGAATGTTACTTCATGAGTACCGGAATTAAATGGTTGCGAATTCAGTACTGTTGCAACTGTAATTCCCAAAGAATTCGTTACAACAAGGTTAACTGAACTCTCATTATCAGCCAATTCGAACTTAAATGTTGTAGTTCCATCTGTAGGATTAGGTTGAGCATCGGATAACTTGATATTGATCCAGTTATTGCCTCCATCAGGATTTACTGCGCCAATTATACTTTTTAGCTCTACTGTACCTTCTGTTACTATGTCGTTAGAGTTTGTTAATGTTTGGTAATCCAAAGTAATTAATTCAGGATTATCGCTCGTTACGGTAATATAGATAGGACCAATATTTGCTCCGGCAGGAATACCTGTCATTATTGCTGTATTACTTTCAGGAGTCCCAGGTAGTAAAGCAAACTGTCCACCATTGACTGAGAACCCGCTTAAGGAAACTTCTTGATTATCCAAATATGGTCCAACGGCTAAAATTTGTCCTGCTTTTAGCTTAAGTACCAATTTTCCGATTGTGTCTTTGGTCGAATTTGCGTTTTTGAAGAATAAAGCGTAAGTCCGTGCATCAGGAATTTTATCACCTGTATTGTCGCCGAGTAGTATATCGCCGCCAACAGCACCCGGAGTACGAACGGTTATTTTATTCATGCCACTCAGAGTATCCGGAATACCGGCAATAGTAAATTTGAACTTCAAATTATTAACCCAAGTTTTAAATAGATCCGCATTTTCATATAGTAAGTTGAATACCATTTTCTCACCAGGGGCTAAAACACCCGTGCTTGTTATACCATTATCGCCAACTACACCATCTGTCCATGGCTTCAAAGTAGGTTTCATTCCGATGGCTCTTACACCAGGGGAAGTAGATAATGTTAATGATTGTAATGTTATACCTGTTGTATATTCATCTTCTGCAGGATTAATAATAGTCAAGACACCTTTTGTGTCTGAAGACATTGCTATTTGAACAAAATTAGGTTCTTCAGCTAATAATCCCAAACCACCTTTTGTAGTGCCTATTCCTATATTATCATTATATATAATAGGCATCCATTTACGTGTGATTCTATAGCATATTACTGTATCACAGGTTTGGCACTTACAATCAGTAATTGTGTAGCGAATGCAGATATTTACTATTTGATAGCATTTTTTACTTGGTGCAGACGGTACATCTAAGTACATACCAAATTGTTGTCCATTGAATGATGGGCAAAGTGAATTTGTCCATACTACTTCAGAAGTCCCAATACCAACTGTTGTGATTGGATTCCATGCTACCGAGCTTATCACAGCCGCAGGAGTATAGGTAGTCGTACCACCAAACAAGCATGTTTGATTTACCGTAGCGCTGATAATTGAAGCTTTGATTTTCATTACACTACCTACAGTCAGTAGGTTATTTATCCAAATCTGATTGCCTGAAGCTTGTGAAGCTTGAGGTTTTTCAAATTTAATTTGGATAGGGCATGGACAAGGGTTTGGACATGGTTTCAAGTCTAAACAGAATGTAGTGTCGCATAGAACATTATGGTTTGGACCACTTAATATAACATTAAAGCATACAGAACCATTTGCACCTGCGGATAAATAAGCCGCGTTTACGTTGGTTGGAACATTATTAGGCAATGTTGTTGGATTAATACTAATAATTGTACCGGAGCTTGGTATTATGGAAAGAACACCGTTCTGACCACTTTGATTTGTGATATTAAATTGTAATTGATATACCCAATTTCCACTCGAATTTTGACCAACACAGTTCAACCTCTGTTCTGTTAAAACAAAGCAAGGTTTTGGTGGTTCAACTTGTACACAAGCGTTGTTTGATTCAGCCGCTAAACAAACACTTGGAATACCAAGCGGATAAGCGTGAATAGCAAATGAGTTGCAGGCAGTATTTTCAACAGGAGCGAGTGGGGTTGGAACTTTTGTTGGAATAATAATACCCAAAGATGCTCCAGGAGCTAAATTAACTCCAGAATTAGCGTTTATTCTCAAAGAGAATGTTTGTGCCGGCGTTGCTCCGAATATTCCGGTTACTGCACCTGCAGGATCTGCAACTCCGCAGAAACCACCACATTCAGTTGAACGAGTTGGGTTTTTAGATGGATTCAGACCTACTGTATTATAATATGTTGTGAAACCGGTTGGTGTAATTGTTACAGGACCATCAGCAGGATTGTATGGAATATCCATAACACTGCCGCGGCCGGTATATGCAGGTAAAACTTTAACATCGCCCAAATGCGGCATTATATCTAATACACATACATTTGATAAATATGTATTACCTGTGTTTTTAACAGTTAATTTGAAATCAGCTATACCATTTGCCGGAATCAAAACACTTGGGGTCCAAGGATCCTGAGTGCCATGCTTCCTAACCTCTTTGATAGCTTGTAATTGAGATACTGCATTAACAGTAAGCACAGCAACATTTGAAGTTACAGTCGGTACATTACTTGCGGTAAAGTCGAATGTATTTAGATATTGTCCCGGAGGTGCAGGTGGTGTATCGGAAATCTTAACATCAAAGTCAATTAAGAAATAATCAACGGTACCATCGCAACGTCCTGGTAATACAGGGAAAGTCCAATTTAGGTTAGTAGCACCAACACTTGGAGATGTAATACTACCACCAATTTGCGAAGGAATTGCTACAGTTAATGAACAACAAGGTGGATTGTAAATGTATATCATCCAATTGAATGAACCGTAAAAATATGTTTCATTACCAGCGTAAGTTAAACCAGCCGGTAAGATGTCGTTTATAGCACAAGTTGTTGCATTAGCATTACCAATATTTGTTACTGCTATTCTGTAACGTACTATATCACCTGGTTGGAATGGACCGCCCGGAGTAACTTGACATCCCGGTGAGGTACATCCACCTATGAATAGTTTAGTTGGAATAACCTTAGGTTTTGTTGGATCAACTACCTTAATATTTGTTGCTGTTAATGGAGCCAAACCTGTTGCAGAAGCAGTAACCGAATTTATGATATTATTACCGGCTAAAACAGGAGCACCATTTGTGTAATTTGTAGTACGTACGCAAACATCCAAGTAATTATATACCCCAGCGGCTACTCCGATTGTACCGGAATAAGACCATTTTACTTTGCATACGTTTGTACAGCTCGGGGGAACTGTTAAATTGTAATAACCAGGAGTATTATACACAACAGTTGTGCAAGGAACTGCTTGGCAGGTACCTGCACTCCAATTATATACTTCCAATGTTAGTGGAGCGTTACCGGCTGGAACATAAGTTCTAATTGTGTTTACATCAACTTCCGGCGGAACATCGTCAACCATTACGAAATTTGATTGAGTTAAGGTTCCTGTATTATTATAAGCCATAGTATATGTTCCACAGCAGCCAGGAGTAAATACCGGAGACCAACTTGGATTGTTAGGGAAATACATTGACAAAGATAACCATTTGCCAATAGAACCCGAATTTACACCATTACATAATACTACTTTCGCAGTATCACTCCAAGTAATCATTTTTTGATCGCATGGAGTATTAAATGTGAAGTCAGCTTTATTTATAGCCGTCTGACCCGCAACAAAAGTTGGAGATGGGAATTTAACTTTTACATAAGTTACATAGAAAGGACTCCATGGAGATACTGTTAATTGTGAAGGGCCACCTGTTAAAGTAGTTCCTGTCCAACCGGACCAACCTCCCCATCCACCTGCAATTACACCTGTAATAACTGCGCCCGGAGGTAAAAAGTCACTTAATGATAAGTTAGTTAAATTTAATCCACCAATATCAGAGCCGGGAGGGCTTGTTATTGATATCATAAAATAAACTTCGTCGTCAATTGCACAACCTGCAATTAATCTTTTCTCAAATATCCATTTGTTTGTTGGTGTACCCGCTGTAACACAATCTCGATTTGATACGACTGCATTACCTTGGCTTGGGTTTAATGAAATGCTAGCTTGGTTACAGGCTTGAGCACCTGCGCAAGTCACTCCCGGTTTAAACATAGCATTAATTTGAACTGTTCCGGCACCACTTGGCAAGGTTAGACCGCTGATAGCGAATGTTACTTGATTACCGGTTATTGTAGAAATTGGACTTGTAGGCAAAGCGCTAATTACATCCAAATTTGCGGGAACGTTATCTGTGATATAAAGTGTACCCGGTGCACCTCCTGACCAACTATAAGTAATGGTATATGTAAATGCCAAACCCGATGCAATTGGATTAGTAGCATTGTTGGATTTACTAATTGTTAATGTTTGAGCAGTAGCCAATGTTGTAATTAGGCTAATCATCAAAATCAACAATGGAAATAATTTTAACAGACTCATTTTGGATCTGCCCATAGGTATGGGATTTTGCGAAACACTATTGTGTATATTGTATGACTTAGTATTCATCTGTACCTCGATATTGTTTTAAAATTTTTATATAGTACAAAATTATGTTGTCCTAATAATTTCTTTAACGAATAATAAAAATATTTATTATTTTATTAAAAAAAAATAATATATATATTAAAATAGTGAGATAGAGAAAAAATTATTTAATTATCAATACCTAATAAAATTGTTAAGCACTTACAAAAAATAATTAAATAAAAAAAAACGGCGGATAATTATACCGCCGTTTACAATAGATTAAGTAAAATATTTTTTTTGGTTATTTCACTACAACGAATTTCTTAGTTTCAGAACTAAAATCAGTTTTAATTGTACAGAAATATACGCCCGGAAGTAACGATCTTGTTTCAATTAAATCTGTATAGTTTCCGCTATTAACCAATTGATTATTTACAGCTGTTGATATAACTTCACCAAGTGAATTTTGTATAGTAATTGTTAAGTATGTTTGATTTTCAATCGAATACGATACGTTTGCCCATTCAGTTATCGGATTTGGGAAAATGTTTATATTGAAATCAGTGAGGGTTTGATCTTCAACAGAAACATTACCAAAAATATAATCCCAGCATCTTTTATAATCATCAAAATATTCCTGCGAACTGAAGTATGTTTGATCCGCGTGTTCAACACCGGGTTTAACAATATAAAGCAAGTTACCACCTTTGTTTTTTATATCTGTCATCAAAGTATTAACTACTTGGTAGTTAACATCTTTGTCGCCATCGATAGTTGCCATACGAATACTTTTAATATTGTCCCACATAGTTTGTGTAAAATCGCCGCTGCCAATAGCCGGAGACATACCAATAATTCCTTTGAAGAGAGTTGGGTTTTGTAATCCAAGTTGATACGCAATGCCACCACCCATAGAGAATCCTGAAACAACCATTTTCCCGGGGTCAATTTTATATGTTGTTGATGTGTATTGTAATGCGGCATTAATAATACTGCTCAATGTTGTTCCATCAGTAACACCAGCAATGTCAGGACAAACTAGAATAATTTTTTCTTTTTGTCCGATTGTAGAATAAAGCCAACTTACCATATCTGTTCCGGGCATGCCGTTTCCGTGCCATCCGAATATCATCGGATAGTTTTGATTTGCTGAATAATCCTCAGGTACATAGAATGAAATAGGGTACTTTACACCATTATATGTATAATCCATAGTAAAGAGACCAGTAGTTTGGCTGTGTAGTGCATTTGCACAAAGAAAAATGCTTATTACTAAGCTAGATAGTATAAATACTTTTTTCATAAACGCTCCAAAAACAAAAATAATATTACAAAAAAATCAATATCATAAAACACATAAATACGAAAAAAGTTACAAATAAAAGCACTTTGCAATAATTTATTTTTAATTTCGAATATAAATAAATTAAAATTCAGGTAAACAGATGAAAAAAATATTATTTTTATTGATTTTCTTACCAATTACTCTTTTTTCTCAAAAGCCGCAAAACATTATTCTAATCATTGGCGATGGAATGGGTTTCGCGCAATCGAGTTTGATGTCAACCATCACAGGGACAGCTTCGATTATAGAGCAATTTCCGATAATTGGTATCAATAAAACTCAATCTGCTTCTGATTATGTTACAGATTCCGGAGCCGGTGGAACAGCAATCGCCTGTGGAGTTAAGACGTTTAATGGAGCGATCGGCGTGTCATCGGATTCAACAGAAGTCAAATCAATGCTTGAGATTGCATCGCAAAAAGGATATGTTACCGGAATTATTGCGACTAGCAAAATTAATCATGCAACTCCGGCATCGTTTACAGCACACGATATTGACAGAGATAATTATGATGCAATAGCTAAAGACCAAGTAAATTCACCTGTAGATTTATTGATTGGCGGGGGAGAAAAGTACTTCATACCGCTTTCAAGCCAAATGAAGCAAAAGGGTTTTGAAATCAAAACTACCAAAGATTATAATGATGCAGCCTTTTTTAAAACATTAGCAATTACATATCCCAAGATAGCAGTTTTTGTTGCTGATAATGACGCTGAACAAGCGAATAAGGGTCGGGGAGATATGGAACCTAATGCGACTGAATATGCTTTGAAATTTCTTGATGGTAAAAATAAAGGGTTTTTTATTATGATCGAAGGTTCTCAAATTGATTGGGCTTTACATAATAATGATAAAATTTATTTATCTGCTGAACTGAAAGATTTTAATAAAACAGTTGGTGCGGCTTTGGACTTCGCGAAGAAAAAAGGAAATACATTGGTTATTGTTACCGCTGACCATGAAACAGGCGGATTATCTTTGGAGAACATAGATCTAAGCAATGGTAAAGAAAAACTGGAATTGGGTTTTTCAACGTTGAAGCATACCGGTTGTTGGGTTCCTGTTCTTGCTTTTGGTCCGGGTGCTGAGAACTTTTCCGGTATTTATCACAATACCGATATATTCACAAAAATTATAGAGTTGTATAAATAATTTTCTTGAAAGTTAAAATTTGGAGTTTGCTTGAATGAACAAAAGCAAAAGATTTCGCTATATAAAAAGTAAAATTTTGTAATTTTGTAATCTATAAATATGCAATATCAAATAATTGGAAATGTAATATGAAAAAAATCTTAGTTACCGGTGCTTTAGGCCAAATTGGCTCAGAATTAATTTTTGCTTTAAAGAAAAAATACGGCAATGAAAACGTAATCGCTTCGGATGTTCGATGCGATGCACCCGAGAATATCAAAAATAGCGGACCTTATGAAATTTTGGATGTTTTGAATAAGGAATCAATCGAAGCATTGGTTAAAAAATATGAGATTGATACTATATTCCATTTAGCGGCTATATTATCAGCAGTTGGCGAAAAAAGACCGCAACTTTGCTGGGATATCAATATGACCGGTACTTTGAATATTTTAGAGATTGGTGTTCAATATAAATTAGAAAAGATCATTATACCTTCTTCGATAGCAGTTTGGGGTGAAGGTGTACCAAAAGAAAACGTACCGCAAGAATCAGTTTTGAGACCTGCTTCAATGTATGGTGTTACCAAAGTTTGCGGTGAAAGATTGTGCGATTATTACGTACAGAAATTCGGATTAGATGTTCGCGGTTTGCGCTACCCTGGTATAATTTCATCTGAAACATTGCCTGGCGGGGGAACAACGGATTACGCGGTAGAAATATATTACGAAGCTGTAAAAAATAAAAAGTACAATTGTTTTTTAGCAGAAGGCACTCGTTTACCAATGATGTTTATGCCTGATTGTATTAAAGCTACAATAGATTTAGCTGAAGCGGATTTCAGTAAACTAAAGCATCACAGTGACTTTAACGTTGCGGCGTTTAGCTTTGCACCGGAAGATATTGTTGATTCAATTAAAAAATACATACCCGATTTCACAATTACCTATAATCCTGATTTCCGTCAAGCTATTGCAGATAGCTGGCCTGGCTCGATTGATGATAGTTGTGCGCGTGAAGAATGGAATTGGAAACCGGATTTTGATTTGGATACAATGACCAAAGCAATGTTGGACAATTTATCGGAAAAGCACTCTAAAGGATTGATATAAGCGTATAAACGCTAAATTCACAGTGAGCTGTTTCAAAATGACGAATAATATATATCGAATTATTGAAACAGCTTCACTAATTATAAAGGTTAGTTACAAAAGTTGATTAATGTACAAGATTAAACTACCGAATTTCGAAGGTCCATTTGATTTGCTTCTTTATTTTATTAAAAAAGAAGAAGTGAACATATATGATATTCCGATAGCAAGAATTGCAGAGGAATTTTTGAGCTATATCAGGTTGATGCAGTATTTCGATTTGGAATTGGCTTCAGAGTTCATATATATGGCCGCAAATCTGATGTATATTAAATCACAAATGCTTTTACCAAGAACAGTTGAAGCTGGTAACGAAGATGGTGAGGATCCCCGAAAACAGCTTATTCAGCGTTTACTTGAATATCAGCAAATCAAAGATGGTGCAAAAAATATCGGCGAACAATACGAAAATCAGAAATATACTTATTATAGAAGTTTGTTTGACGCTGACCGAGAAGAATATGAAGAAGAAACATATAAAAACACTACGATTTTTGATTTGATGAACGCATTTAAAAAAGCTATCGAAAAAGCCAAAGGTGATCCTCCGCATATTGTTGATATGAATACAGTATCGGTTGAAGAAAGAATGTCGGCTCTGATGAACGTTATAAGATCGAAAAAGAAAGTTACGTTTTATAACTTTGTTAAAAATACAGATAAGATAAGTATAGTTGCAACATTCTTAGCAATTTTAACTTTGTTAAAAGATAATATGATATTTATTCGTCAATTTAAAGATTTTGGTGATATAGTAATTTTTGCGAAGTAACAAAGATGTCAAAAGATAAATTTCCGGTTACCCCGGGTACGCGTTTTCTGCAAGAGAACAAAGTGGATTTTAATTCGTATTTATACGAGTATGAAGATAAAGGCGGAACAAGCCAAACTGCTGATGTTTTAAAAATCGACGAACACATTGTGATAAAATCGTTGGTTTTTGAAAATGAGAATAAACAATGTCTTTTAATGCTGGAGCATGGCGATAAAAATGTTTCAACCAAAGAATTATCACGTTTAGCAGGATTTAAAAAACTTGAGCCTGCAGACGCAAATCAGGCAATGAAATGGACAGGATACCAATTTGGGGGAACAAGTCCATTCGGTACAAAAAAAGAAATGATAGTTTATGCTGAGGAAACTATATTTGAACTAGAAAAAATATTTATCAATGGTGGTAAACGAGGGTTTATTGTTGAGATTGCTCCAAATGAATTAAAAAGGATTCTTGATATTAAAACAGTTAAAACCGCAATTTGAGGAAAAAAAAAATGAGAAAGTACATATTATTAATAGTAACGTTGATTATAGCATTAACAACACTAAACGCGCAAAATAATGATAATGAGCCGCTTGGAGCTTATAAATTGGATGGAAAGTGGCATGTTTTTGATTATAAAGGCAATATGATGTTCGAACCATTGGACTTGATTCAAATCGGGGGATATGGTCAAGGTCTCATATTAACAATAAAAGAAATAGACGGACAAAAGAAATGGGCTTATTATGATACAAAAGGGAATTTGAAATTCTCATTTGTGGCTGATAATGCAAAAGTTTTTTCTGATAGTACCGCTATGATTCGTTATTGTGTATCCGAAACGTGTGATACAGTTAAATACGCTTATATCGATCACAGTGGCAAACAAATTGTAGCACCCAATTGGTACGATGCAACTGTTTTTGTAGATGGTTTAGCTTGGGTAATGAATTTCGATGAACGCGGTTTCATTAACAAAAAAGGGGAATTTGTTATCAAAGCTGATAAAGGTGTATTCGGCTTGCCGTTTGTCGAAGGTTTAGCGGTTGTTCATAATAAGGATGCGAAATTCGGATTTATGAACAAGAAAGGCGAAATGCAGATTCCATTCCAATACGACGATGCTTTGTCATTTTCAGATTCGTTAGCACCGGTATATATAGCAGGTAGATTTTTATTTATTGATTATAATGGAAAAACTGTTATTAAAACAAATCGCCAATTTGCACGCGGTTTCAAAAATGGCTATGCTTTTACCGCTTTGCCAAATTCGAAGTTTAAACCACTATGGCAAGTAATTAATAGACAAGGCGTGTTAATGACTCAAGAAACCTTTGCCACCGTAACAGATTTTTCTCAAGGTTTAGCCGCTGTACAGAAAATGGATGGAAAGTGGATATTTATTGATCCTTATGGACAGAATATATTGGAAAAGGAATATGATTTTGCAACACCTTTCCATAAAGGCTTAGCATGGGCTTCCATTCGGGCAGAAAAAAAATTCGGGTTTATAAATCCGAATGGGGAATGGGTTGTTCAGCTTCCTGTCGCTGAAGGATATGTTGATTTCAGAGTTAATCAAATAGTAAAATAATCGGCTAAAAGGATTTCCAAATCCTTACAGCTTCATAAATTGCAATACCGGCTGAAACACTTACATTTAGTGAGTGTTTCACTCCGTACATTGGAATTTCAATAGCGAAATCACATAATGCCAACACTTCGTCCGATATTCCACTAATCTCATTACCTACAACAATGCATAGCGGAAAATCTTCCTTTGATAAATCACTATAACCTTTAGCGTTCTCGGTTAATTCCAGAGCTACGATTTTAGAACCTTGTTTCTTTTTATATTCAATTGCTTCTAATGTAGTCGCAAAGTACCTCCAAGGTACCGATTCGTCTGCACCTAAAGCCGTTTTATGGACTTCTTTTCGAGGTGGGGCAGGAGTGAATCCGCATAACAGTACTTCTTCAACTAAAGCAGAATCGGATGAGCGAAAGACTGATCCGACATTATAACTGCTTCTAATATTATCTAATACTATGCTTATTGGATGACGCGTACTTTTAAGTGCATCTTCCGAGGTTTGACGCTGATCCAACAGTTCTTTGTGTGTGAGTTTTCGCATTTGCTCTATTAATTAAATGGCTTTAATTCGAAAAAGTCGTTGCCGATAATCACGCTCGCTCTTATGTATAAACTTGAGTCAACTTGGCTAATAATGGATTTGTTGGAAATTCCCATCGCATAAGCAACTTTATCGGCCGATTTTGCATCACCAATTCTATCGCAAATTACAGAGTGGTTTAATACCTCAGAATAATTGCCCACTTCGACTACATCGAAACCACGTTGGCGTAAGTATTCTTTAGCTTTCGACGCTAAACCATCGATACCACAGGCGTTGAGT
Organism: bacterium; assembly: GCA_037127915.1. Classification (GTDB taxonomy): domain Bacteria; phylum Bacteroidota; class Ignavibacteria; order Kapaibacteriales; family UBA2268; genus JBAXXL01. The sequence continues at coordinate 105,243 of JBAXXL010000003.1, read as the reverse complement.
ACATTTATTTGAATGACTTCTTTTTTCTTAGATGAACTTTCTTGATTGACATAAGGGTCAATAGAAGGTGATATAAAGATTCTGTGCAAAAATGAAATGAATAATACTACTGTAAATATTCCCAATGTTGCAATGATACCGTTTACGAAATGTGCTTTTTTTAACTTAAATTTATTCATTTGGCCCCCCAAATATTAATAAAATACATATACCGTAATCTATCAAATATGGTGCCACAATAACCCATAATTCCGACGATGAGCAATGTTATTAAACAATAATTAGACCCAAAAAACGTTTTTTATGCTATAAATTTTAGTTATGTTTAATAAGAAAATGGAAGTTATGGAACAAGAAAAAAAGATAGAACAATTTCAGTACAAAGCTGAGATGAAACAATTATTAAATCTGATAATTCATTCATTATATACACATCCTGAAGTGTTTTTAAGAGAAATCGTATCGAATTCTTCGGACGCATTAAATAAAATTCGGTTTTTGAAATTGACTAATGAGGAAGTTTTATCATCGGAAGAAGAATTAAAAATCACCATAAGTGTTGAACCTGAAACAGGAATGTTCTCTATTGAAGATACCGGTATCGGAATGACTCATGAAGATTTAGTTGAACGCATCGGTACAGTAGCCAGCTCAGGCACTTTGGAATACATTAAAAACCTCAAAGATTCAGATAAATTAGAGAACCAGTTAATTGGCAAATTTGGTGTGGGATTCTATTCGATTTTTATGGTTACTGACGAAGTAACTATTGAAACAAGACACGCCGATTTAAATTCGACCGCTTACAAATGGACATCTCAAGGCGAAGACTCTTATTCGGTAGAACCTAGCGATAAAGAAAATCGAGGAACAAAAATATCGTTCAAATTAAAAGATGAATACAAATATATAGCTGATAAATTCCAAGTAAAACAGATATTGAACAAATACTCAAACTTTGTTGATTTTCCAATATATATCGATAATGAAAAAGTAAACGTTGTCGAGGCGCTTTGGCATAAGAAAGAATCCGATTTGAATAAAGAAGAAGTTGCTGAGTTTTATAAATTTATAAGCAATGATTATTTTCCTCCGCTTGATTATTTGAAGCTCGATATAGAAGGTACAATCAATTTCAAAGCATTACTGTTTCTTCCCGAAAATGCACCACAGAATTTATTCGCCGAACGCGATAGAAAAACTCTACATCTATATTCAAGTAAAATCTTTATCCAAGATGATTGCCAGGAACTTTTACCTGATTATTTTAGTTTTATAAAAGGTGTTATCGATACAGAGGATCTACCGCTGAACGTAAGCCGCGAAGTAACACAAAACAGCCCGATAATCCATAAAATAGCCGATATTATTAAAAGCCGCATACTTGGTTGGCTCGAAAAAATGGCCGATGAGGATAAAGAAAAATATGAGAAATTCTATCGTGAATTTGGCTCACTTTTCAAAACCGGTGCCAATAGCGACTTTATGAATAAAAAGCGTATCATTGAATTACTTCGGTATGAAAGTTCCAAAACAAAAGCAGGCGAATTTACTAATTTAAATTCCTATACTTCAAAACTTGATGAAAAACAGGAACATATATATTACCTAACAGGTCCAAGCCGTGAGCAAGTCGAGCGCAATCCAAATTTGGAATATTTCAAGAAGAATGAAATTGAAGTTCTATATTTGACCGACCCTGTTGATGTATTTACAGTTCCTTATTTTGGCGATTATGAAGGCAAATCATTTAAATCAATAGAAAAAGCTGATATAAAAATCGACCATAACGAAGAATCGGAAATTACTGAAACTGCAAAAAGCGATTTGTTGACATATTTTAAAACAGTACTTGGCGATAAAGTAGAAGATGTGTTAGAGTCGAAACGTTTGGTTGAATCCCCGGTCACATTGGTTGTTGGTGCCGAAGGTATGGATCCGCAAATGGAAAAAATGATGCAGTATATGGAAAAGAATTATACTTTATCGAAACGAATATTGGAAGTAAACATCAATCATCAGATAATAAAGAACCTTGCTGAAATTTATCTTAAAGATAAAGATGACCCGAGATTGAAAAATGCAATCGAACAACTCTTTGACAGTGCTTTGCTTTTAGAGGGTTATTTAAAGAACCCGGCAGACTTCGTTACGAGAATGAATGATTTTATTATGAAAGCTACAGAAAATTAAAAAAAAGGGTGTAAACCCTTTTTTATTTTATGAAAAAATAGTAATTTGGTAATATAAAAATAGAAAAATTTTAAAAAACTTTTTTGGAGTGAATTATGAAAAAACTCATACTCTTTATTGTAATAGTTTTTACAATAGGATTAATCACAAATAATACTGCTAAATCAGCAAGTAGGCCTTATTATCTATTATTAGATGGTATAGAAGACCAAATGGGCAATGGCGAAGGTAACGGATTTCCGGGTACTAATACGCAAGTTACGAATTTAATAGACCTTCTTTATTGGAACCCTCTTACATCGCGCGATTTATGGAAACCTTTCTGTCAGCGAGTACCATTTGGTCCCGGTGCATTTGCGCAATATCCGATTACATCTTATGATTTTGCAATTTTTCTTCTTAAAGATAAAGGGCTTGATCATTCCGTAGGTGGAATTAGGGTAATAGATAAAATCAATGAAATGATTGCCGCAGGCAAAGATGTTATTATTCTTGGTAATAACTGGCTCAGAAAAGCCGCCGGTAATACCGATGCCAACAAATTTGTTACTGAAACTCTTGGTTTAATACCGGAGCAAGTTTCACTTATTAAAGATAATACATATATTGGTTTCGATGTTTATGGTGCTGAAGGCGTACCAACATCCGGCCAATCATTGCATTTTAACGGTGGCTATGATAGGAATGGGAGCGGAATACAATGGCCTATAAGACTTTACCGTGATGCGGATATGTTCCAAATTAAACCGGAATCAAAGTTTAAAGAGTTTAATAGAACAAATGCATTTGGCGGTACAAAATACATTGCCGGAATGATCGATATTGGCAAATCGACTGTTGCAGTTTATTCTATTGATTGGTCTAATGTAGCGGGTTCTACAACTGACGCTACCGAATATACTCTTAAATCACTTGTAGAATTATTTTTAGATGACACACCAAACCCCGAAGCTTTTTTGAAAAGTCAATTTGAAAGAATTCAGATGGGTTCTTGTTTAACAGGTGACAGTTTGTTTTCTACTTGCGTAATTAAAAACTTCGGCAGAGAACCTCTTGTCGTTACTGATGTTAGATTGGATAGAACCGAGCAAACTTGTTTTACTTTGATGAACGTTCCTAAGACATTTACTTTGGAACCGGAAATGCAGAAAAAGTTAATGCTCAGGTTTAAACCTACCGAAGACGGTGACTATGTAGATGATGTATTTATTGTTTGTAATGCAGTCAACGCTAATAGCGAATCAATATTTGACATTCCTGTAGAAGCAACGGGTGGTGAAAAGTTAAATTATGGCGCTAATCTTAGTATTACAAGTTATCCTATCGATTTCGGTAAAATCATGGTGGGAAAAGTTGCATTCGCTGATGTTGAAATTACAAATACCGGACAATCTAACATGGTTATTGACAGTATTTATTTCCCTGATAAAAACCAAAAAGATTTTATTTACGCAGGTGAATATAAAATGCCAAAGGTTGTAATTTCGGGTAGTTCTTATACCGAAAGGATGAAATTCATTCCATTAATCCCGGATAAGAAGTATACCACAAAAGTGAGAATTTACACAAATGGTTATAACGATTTGGGATGGGGCAAAGGTATAGGTTATGTTGATTTGATTGGTGAAACATATTCCGATAAAGCCGGAGCGGATTTTGTAGTGGCAAGCGATGAAATTATGTTCGGGAAATGCAGTGGCAAAAAAGATACTGTTATTACAATTAGAAACGCAGGTGATGTAGATTTGCTTGTTCAAATACCGGAATTCAGTTTGGATTGTAATACCGAAATAGAAGCGCCTTACTCATTTTCACCAGCCGAAATTCCGTTAATCCCATCCGGCGGTCAATTCAAATTAACAATTACATTCAATCCGCCGCGAGATAAAGAGTATTCATGCGATCTGAAATTTATCAATAATTCTACTAATCCATCGAAAGCTAATTTCTCAATTTGGCTAAATGGCGAAGGTGTTGGAACATCAGTTGATGGTGACAATCCATCAAATACATTTGATGTATATGTTACTCCAAACCCTATTACAGATAATTCGGAAATAAAATTAAGTATTTTCGACAATTCTCAAAATAGCCTTGAAATAACTTTAGTTGATATGCTTGGTAAAGAAGTAATGAATATTGGAAATGGTTTATATTCGAAAGGTGAATACAAATTCAACCTTAACAAAGCCAATTTAGCAAGTGGAAAATATCTTCTTGTTGTGAAATACGGTCGTACAACTGAAAACGTTTCGGTTATTGTGAAATAACGAAACATTTGTAATTCTGAGTGATTATTTGAAACCTTCCGAAGGATAAACGACTATCGGAAGGTTTTTTTTAACTATTTTCGTACTCAACTGTAACTTTTTCCGAAAAATTTCATTATATATATATGAGGAAAATTCTTTTATTAGAAATTTCTTTATTAAGTTTATGAATTAATATTTGTCAAAAACAATTATTTTATGCAAAGAAAACCGCAAATTATATATTTCTCATTAGCTATGCCACTGATAGTACTAGTATTAGCTTTTTTGAATCTCATTACCAAAGGGTATTTATTTTCTCAAATGTATCTTTCGGCAGGATCGTTAATACCAAATGGCGAGGTGTGGCGATTAATAACATTTCCGTTTACATTTAATTATTTAAGTGAATTATTCCTGTTGTTAGCCGTTTTTCCATTAATTTCTTATCGAATAGAAAGCATTATTAATTCTAAACTTTATGGCGTTTTCATTTTGTTGGTTACTTGGATATTTGGTCTATCATTAATCGGTTTGTTTAATAAATCAACAATGCCATTTTCGGGGTTAGAAATGGTATCGTGTATGATGCTTGTGTTTTATACAATATATAAACCTCAAGAAATAATTCATCGTTCTATCCCAAATATAAAAATATGGATGTATTCCATTGTTGTATTTTCTTTCTGGACAGCACTTAATTTGTTCATAGTTAAACGCTATGGGTTAGAAGGATTGATTTTACCTATATCATCGCTTATTGTTGGTAGTACGTTAGGTCTTTTTACATTTATTCAGATTAAAATAAAGAAAAGTAAGCAAAACAAAGAAATGATGGCTTTAAAAGCGGCTTCAAGCGAGCATATTGACAAGTTTATGGAAATGGCTTATATCAATGAAAGAAAGGCTTCAAATTATGCCAATTCTGAGTCTGATTCCCATCTTTCATTATTAAGCGACAATTCTTCCGAAAATGAGGAAATTTTGAACGTAATATTAGACAAAATAAATTTATATGGCAAGGAAGGATTAAATTCCAAAGAAATAAAGTTTTTGAATGAATTATCAAAGCATTTAGAATAAGAGAAGAATATGATCAGTAATGATGAAATCAAAAATATATTTATAAAACCGCACGTAGGTGCAATAGCTACAATTTCTACAACCGGCGAACCGTCAGTCCGTTATGTTCTAATGCGGATGGATTGTGATATGAACATACTATTCGCTACAAAAAATGATTCTATAAAAATCCAGCAAATGAATGCTAATCCAAAAGTGAATTTGACTATTAGCTCTACGTTTGAGGATACAATTGAAGTAAATTTAAAAATCGCAGGTTCTGTTGAATATATAAACGATGACACAAGGAAAAAAGAATTTTGGCTTCCTTTTTATACTACTTTCTTTTCCGGACCGGACGATGCAAATTATATAATTGTTAAGGTTATTACGGAGAATTTAGAAATAATGGACCAATCTGAAATCAATAAAAATTTATTTTTATAGCAAATGAAACTTTTTTAATTTATCATACGTTTAACAAGTATAGAAAGATTAAAATTTTTTACGGAGGGTACGTAAATGAAGACTTATATTAAATACAGCGCAGGATTAGTTTTATCAATCATAGTTATGGCAGGGTGTACAACACCCGGCACAGTGAATAACTATTATGGTTATAATAACAATCCGCAACCACCGCAAAATAAGGAGCAAACTTATAGAGCAGGTGATTTAGATCAACAAGAAGTTTATATCGAAAAATCTGAAAATTGGCGTAATCCTTTACAAGAAACGAACCAAGATCAGGTCTATACTAATTCAGACGGCAGTGTAACCAATGTTTATGTTTCGAACTCACCTGATGTATACGCAGGTGTTTATGGCGGATCAATGTATGTGCCAGTAATAGTTCCTTGGTGGTACCGCTATCAAGGTTGGGGTTTCTCGTATTATTCTCCATATTCATATTATAGTATGGGTTGGGATCCTTATTGGGATTGGTATTCACCATGGTACAACTATAATCCGTATTATGGATATAATTGGTATAACAATCCTTATTCCGGATGCTATGCATGGTACAATCAGCCATACTACTCTTATCATAGAGACTATGTTCCTAAAGAAAGAACATACCGTGACTTTGGCGTAAGCCGCAGAAGTTATGCACACATGTCGGATGGCAGTTATAATAGCCGTGACTATAATACTCGTTCGAGGTCTTATGGTACTGATGGTTCTAGCAGGTCAGGAACAGGAGGCTCGTATTCTCGCTCCGGTTCGGGTGTTAATTCAGTGAAGTCATTTTCACGCTCATCGGGAGCAACCTATAATCCTGGTAGTTCAGTTTACCGCTCATCAAATTCAAGCAATGTCCGTTCTGAGACGAATACTAACGGGCAAGGCAATACACGCGGAACAGGCACTACATATAGAGATAATCCAAATTCAGGCAATGTTGATATAAGAAGTAACCCAACTTATCGTTCAAGTGGGCAATCAAATGAAACTGTGTCACCACGTTCATCGGGTTCAACTTCATCGCCAACCCGTTCAAATGGGCAAACCGGTGGAAGTGTATCACCTCGTTCATCGAGTCCGGCTCCAACGCCTGCACCTACACCAACCCGTTCAGGTGGAAAATCTGATGCAGGGGTTTCGTCACGTTCATCAAGTCCGGCTCCTAGTCCATCTTCAAGCGGATCATCATATAGAAGCAGTAGCCCTGCTTCGAGCGGAAGCAGTGGCTCTTCGTCGCGTTCATCAGGTTCTTCAAGCGGTTCCAGCCGTTCGAGCGGCGGTTCTTCAAGTGGATCATCGAGTTCACAACCAAGAGGCGGCAGGAGATAATGGTGAAAAAAGTAATATTCATATTGATGTTTATTAGTCTATCGGTTTCTTTTTTATCAGCACAGACCGTCGATGATGCATTAAGATATGCCCGACCAAACGGAATGGTTACTGCGCGTACTGCAGGGCTGGGTGTATCATACCACGGAATCTTAGACGATATGGGTGCACTATTTTATAATCCGGCGGGTTTAGCGCTTATCCCAAAAACGGAATTAAGTGTTGGATTCGGTTACGAAAGCAGTAAAACGCAAACAAATTACCTAAATGTATTGACTGATTATCCTGTTAACAAAGGTTATCTTTCAAATATTGGTTTGATTACACCTGTTTACGGTGCCTCAAAAAATGCCGCATTGGGTATAGGATATTTTTACGAAAGTTCTTTCAATGGTACTCAATCATTCGATGTTTATAATCCAAGTTCATCAATTATAGCTGATGAATCATACAATGGACCTCAAAAAATTAAACAGAATTGGGCTTATGAATTATATTTAGCCGACTTCCAAGGTGATAAATTGGCAACGGATTATAAAGGCGAAGTACAGCAAAATAATTTTGTCGAGGAAACCGGCGGTATTCATAATATTACCGGTGGATTCGGATTAGAATTATCGGATTATTTATCGATGGGTATGTCGGTTATAGGTAAATGGGGGAGTTATCACTACTACAGAGATTATCGCGAAACCGATAAAAACAACATGCACCAAATTCCTATATTAGGCAAAGAATTAAAATCCTTGCAATTAGAACAATTTCAAGATTCTTATATTGCAGGTATTTCCGGTATGATAGGCTTACAAGGTAGAATCGGCAAATATATGCGAGCCGCAGTTGGTGTACAACTACCGACATATTACGGCTTTAATGAAGAATACAGCACAACATATTACGCTGATTATACTGATAATACTAATGCTTGGTGGTCACCGGATTCATTAGAGACAATGGCTACAACTTATAGCATTACTACGCCATTTATCTATTCTGCAGGTTTCTCAGCTAATGTTGTAGGATTAACAATAACCGCCGGTGTTGAATATTGCGATGTAACTCAATTGGTTTATAAAAATGGCGTATCGGAGTTAACTTCCGTAAACAGAGATATAAAGACCGATTTAACTCCCGAAACTAAATATGGCTTGGGTTTAGAATATCAAATACCTGGGATTCCGCTTACGGTACGCGGTAGCTATGAAAACACTACTAATCCTTATGTTGATAATTCACCAAATTCAAATTATACTAATATTGCTTTCGGTGCGGGTGTTTATTTGGGTGAAAATATAAGATTAGATGCCGTAATTCGCTGGAGTGATTATTCGACAAAAAGAGTTAATTATGGTACTTTCGACACACAATATTATTCGGATTACTCTATCAAAAACACTCCACTCAATGTGACAGTAGGTTTGACATATAGATATTAAACAATTGAAAATTGAAAGTTGAAAATTGAAAATGAGAAGAAGATAGATGTCATTCTCGCGAAATGTTTTAGATGGGCTCCACTTTGAAAGTGGAGTCCATCTTGCGTTTGGGAAAAAAGAAAAAGTGCCGTAGTTATGAAATATCGGTAGAAAATGCAGATGGTTGTTTTGTAAAGTCCCATCGGGACGAAATAGAATTATTTATCGTACCTAAAGGCACTTCGCGTATGCTGGTTAAACGATTTTCTACCAATATTGCATCCCTACGGGATGAAAAAACCGTCACCCTTTTGGTTATTAGTTACATTTTGTTTAATTTAGAATTGGATTTCTATTGTATGTTGCAATTTTGCGGGTGCTGAATGAAAAATGAAAGAATGAGAACCAATACCGGAATGCCATTTGATGAAAGATTTGACGGCATGAGAAAAATTCTTAAGGAGATAAAATGAAAATAATAAATTTAATTAGTATAATACTATTATGTATCTTACTGAACTCATGTAAATTCACAATTATTGATGGTGAAATTTTAAATTTGAGCAATTTCAAAATAAGGGAAAGAGTTATTAGGTTTCCATTAAATGATACAACACAGATAATGCTAAGAAATGATAAAGATATTAGGAAATATACCTCAAGGAGTATTGCTGAGAGAAGTAAAATAAATTTCATATATTATAGTTTTGGCGATTCTTCCGAAATAACTGATTATATTAATGATTTTCCTAATCTTAGTGAAATATATTTTAATTGGCCTTATGCAAGTATAAATATAAGCGAAACTCCTAAGAACTTGAAATCCATTATTATTTCCTCGACTGAGCCACCAATAAAGAACATAACAAGCTTAAAGAACATTGAAAGAATTGTTTTTACCGAGGCATTTGACAATGACAATTATTACAGTAATATTCTTAAGGATTTTCCAAATCTCATGGATTTGACTTTAGATATTCCCACGAAATACTTTTCAATTCCAAAAAACGTGATTGCGCTCAATAATCTTGAAAAGTTGACAATCAATAGAACAAAGTTTAAAAAAATACCAAGCGAAATCTGCAAAATGAAAGGTTTGAAGGAACTGACTATTGAGTCCGACCGATTTCTAAAAGTACCCGATTGCATTTTCAAAATGGATAGCCTAAGAGTAATTACGATGATTGGAACAGATAAAGACGTAGCTAAATTCTACGAGAAATACAAAGATAAGAACCAAAGAATACAAATTAAAACAATAGGCGGTAAAGAATACTATTAAAATGTTCATCCACCCCGCTAACAAAACAGTAGCGGGGCTGGGGAAAAAGGAAAAACTATGAGAACTAAACTGAAACTTCGCTTTCGGGCAAACACAAGAATTTTCAGCGAATAAATAATAGATAAGAATAATAAGGGATAGATTTTTGGTCTATTCCTTATTCTCTATTCATTTTCAACCACTTTGTGGTTGCTGGCTTTCAATTAATCGAAGATGGATTCTTCACTTCGTTCAGAATGACTAAGTGTATAATTATCAGGGATATTACCGCTTTCGCGGTAATGACATTCCTCTTCTTCCCATTTATAATTTATAATTAAACATTATTCTTCTTTATTGTTTCTTCTTCTGCGCTCTTCATTCGGATTGAAATCTCTTTTGCGCTCTGTACCACGTTCAGGAGCCTTGTTTTCGTCCCGACCTCTGTCGTTGCTTCTTTGCGGTCTTCTTTCATCGTCGTGACTGCGCCAGCTATCTCTATTGGGCGTTCTACTGTCGTCGCGGCTTCTGTCATATCCTCTTTCCGAAGTTCTATCATCGTTACGGCTTCTGTCGCTACTTCTTTGCGGCCTTCTTTCATCGTCGCGGTTTCTCCAGCTACCTCTTTCGGGGGTTCTGCTGTCGTCATGTCTTCTTTCGCCGCCTCTGTCTGAACTTCTGTCATCACTGCGGCCACGTGGAGCACCGCGGTCAGAACTTCTATCATCATTGCGTGGTCTATCAAAATCGCGCCCTGTACCACGTTCTTCGCGCTTACGGAAAGGCTTTTCATCGCGTTTAATTGGTCTTTTGAACGGTTTCGGTTTTACTTCCGTGCTGTGTTCCAATGGATAGGAATTTGATTTTGAACCTTCGAAGCAAAGCACAAATTCGGCTTTTACTTTCGTTTCGTTGAATTTCTCATATAATTGCTTTAACGTTCCGTAATGATGGCTTTCGAAAATAGTTGTCAAATTAAAAGCCAAATATGCCTGTCTGTGCGGCATAATATCCGATGCGGCTTGTAATAAAGGCAACAGACGGTACGGTGTTTCCAAAAGAACTATAGTCGATGGCATTTTAGAAAGGGCTGTAAGCTCGGCATAACGTTCTTCCGGTTTGCGGCTGACAAAACCTGCATAATAAAATTTATTGATGTCCAAACCGCTACGAACAATAGCGGTCATTATGCTCGATACACCAGGAACAATTTCGATTGGCAAATCTAATTGAATTACCTTTTGCACCAAATACGAACCCGGGTCGGCGAAAACAGGTGTTCCGCAGTCGCTAACCAATGCAACTTTGTTTCCTTCTTTAATCAATTTTATTACTTCATCTGCCTGCTCATTTTCATTTTGTTCGTTCAGAGTAATCAATTCTTTTGAGATATTTAGTTCCCGCAGTATGCGGGCTCCTTCTTTCATCTCTTCGCAGACAACATAATCTACGATTTTTAGCGCATTAACGGCACGGATAGTGTAATCGTTTTTATTACCAATCGGGGTGGATACAATCAATAATTTTCCGTTTACAACGTCAGTTTTTTCTGTATTAATGCTAAATTCATCTATATTTTGCATTGAAACCTTGCTTAATTATTATTTTATTCTTTAATTTGTAAATATATTTAATCAAAAATAAAAAAAAGGATTGTTATGGCAAACTATAATGTTGCAAAACAGAGACAAAAAGCATCAAAAAAGGGCAAATCAACGAATAATGGTTGGAATTTCCCTTTAGAGAAGGGAAATTTGATAATTATTGGCGTCGGAGTTGGAGTCATTATATTGGGTTATTTATTGATGATGACCGGAATAACTGAACAACCTGCAATTCCTGATGGAAAATGGAATAATTTTTGGGCTATCACCGTGGCTCCTTTAATGCTATTATTAGGATATTGTGTGATAATCCCCTTCGGTATTTTAAAAAGTGTTGTTTTTAAATCAAAGAAGGCAGAGTAAAATCTGTCTTTTTTTTAGGAAAATATGGAAACTAAAGCTGGATATTGCGCTATAATCGGTAAACCTAACGCAGGCAAATCAACTTTGCTAAATTCAATTACCGGAGCAAAACTTTCGATCGTTACGCCAAAGGCTCAAACAACCCGTAAGCGCGTGTTGGGTATTTTTTCATCGGAGACTACCCAAGTTATTTTTCTTGATACTCCCGGTTTGCTGAAACCGAAATACAAGATGCAAGACAAAATGATGGGCTATGTCGATAATTCAATTGAAGAAGCCGATGTAGTAACTTTTATAATTGATGCTGAAAAATTTCGCGACTTTAAATCATATTTCAAAGGCGAACATCTACAAAAGTTTATGAATATTAATAAACCGATAATTGTTCTGCTGAATAAAATGGATTTGATGATAGACAAAAGGAATATTTTGCCATTGATTGCCGAAATAAATAAATATTTGAAATGCGAAGCAATTATTCCAATTTCCGCAATAAAAAATGAGCATCTTGATTTGTTTATCAAGGAAATCGAAAAGTATATTCCCGAAGGTCCCTTTCTTTACGATCCCGATCAGCTTAGCACATTACCGGAACGCTTTTTCGTTTCCGAATTAATCCGCGAAGTTGTATTCAAACAATTTTATGACGAAGTACCGTATTCCGCCGAGGTCAATATCACAGAGTTCAAAGAGCGAGAGATGGGGAAGTGGTTTATTTCAGCTGAGATTATAGTTGAACGCGACACTCAAAAAGCTATGATAATAGGGAAGTATGGCGATAAAATAAAGGAAGTTGGTGAGTTAGCCCGTAACGAAATTGAAAAGCATTTGGAAATGGGCATCTATCTGGAACTTTTTGTGAAAGTTAGAAAAAACTGGAAAGATAATCCAACATTTTTACGGTCATACGGATACTAATCAATTGAAAATTGAAAATGAGAAGACTTTTAGGCGTCATTCCTGCGAAAGCAGGAATCTCCTTGATAAGTATAAAGTTAGTCATTCTGAACGAAGTGAAGAATCCATCTTCGATAGTTGATAGTTGATAGTTGATAGTTGATAGTTGATAGTTGATAGTTGAAAATGAGAAGACATTTAGCCGTTATTCCTGCGAAAGCAGGAATCTCCTTGATAAGTATAAAGTTAGTCATTGTTAAAGTAGTGAAGAAGGGCAGAAGAAATTTTGTCCTTTTTTTTGTGCTCTTAGTGCCTTCTTTGTGTCCTTTGTGGTTAAGTCTTATTATTTATGGTTATGCAAAGTTTAGCACACAGAGAACACAGATTTAGCAGATTGAAATAAACGAAAAGTGCCATAGGCACTAAATGTCGGTAGAGAGGGCAAAAGTATGTATTTCGAAAGTCCCGTAGGGACGGAATAGAATTACATTTCGTACCTAAAGGCACTTCTCACACGTGATACATCATATTTTCTACCGACATTGCATCCCTGACGGGATGGGATCAAATATTATTTTGGCTATTATTCAGATTTTGTTTAATTTAGAACAGAATTTCTGTTGTATGATGTAATTATTGTGAATGCAAACGAAATATGCTAGAATGAGAACTGTTATTGGAATGCTGTAAGATAAAAGAAATGACGGAATGGCATAACAAAATATTATCAATAACAAATCGTATTATAACAATACAAAATACTTTATAAAGAAGACCTATGAGAACAACAATAAATATTTCAGATGATTTAATATCGGAAGCTATGTTTTTGACAAACATTAAAACCAAATCGATTTTATTTCAAACTGCTTTGAAAAACATGATTCAATGCGAGAAAATAAAAGAATTGAAGAATTATTTCGGAAAGGTTGATTTAGAAATAGACATTAACCAAATGAGAGAAAGATGAAAAAAGTTTTGGTTGATTCATCAGTTTGGATAGCTTTTTTTAAAGGCGAAAATAAATCATTACCTCTGATTGAATTGATTGACTCTAATTTAGTTTGTGTAAATGACTTAATTTTAGCTGAATTGATACCTGCTATGTATCATAGAAAAGAATGGCATTTGATTGAATTATTTTCAGAAATCGAGTGCATAGAAATGCGGATTAATTGGCCCGACATTATTGATTTGCAAAAGAAAAATCTTTCCGCAGGAATTAATAATGTTGGAATTCCTGATTTAATTATTGCTCAAAATGCTATTTATCATCAAGTGCCTCTCTATACGTTTGATAAACATTTTCAGTTGATGAGCAAGAATTTTAATTTAACCCTATTTTAATAATTCAACCATCAAAAAACAAACAAACATATTAACAGCATTCCCCAATCTCGAACTCGTAGGGTTCTGAAAAAAAGGAAATAATTAAATTATATGAATATAATAAAAGTAGCATTTGATTATTGGGATGAAGAATTTATTCCAGATGGTATAAAGCTTTGGCAAATATCAATGCACGATCATTTCTTAGCAAGAGAAGAAATAGATAGAATGGTTACATATACTGAAATAGCTGATGATAATTCAAAAAAATATTACTATCTGGAAAATGAAGCTAAATTTTTGAATTTCTTTAAGGATGTTTTAGCCGTAAACAAGGTTGTTTATGTATCTTCAAAGAAAAAATTCTTAAGGAAAAGAATAGCAATAAAATCTACGAGTGACTACCTGAAAAAATGTAGAAATGCTTTACGAGAATTCAATGTGAATGATGGTGTATTTTTACTTGAAAGAAACATCCTATTTGTTATCCACTATGATTTAAGTGTTTTATTTTTTTATCCAGAAAAAGAAAATATCTTAGATTTAGTTGATTTAGCAAAAAAGAACGGATTATTTTGTTTAGATTATGAATCATTAAAACAAGAAAATTAAATAACCACGAATTTTCCCACCCCGCCACACCACCCGTGGCGGGGCTTTGGAAAAGGCAAACGAATAAGACGGACTCCACTTTCGAAAGTGGAGCCCGTCTTTTAATAAAGCGGACAGGTCGCGACCTGTCCCTACAAATTATTGATTTTGTTATAATAAAAAAAATCCCCGAATCGCTTCGGGGATTTAAATTTAAATAAGATCTTCAAATTCTTCTTCGGTCATATCGTCCAAAGCATCTTCGACTGTGTCGAAGAAAATAAATTGATTGTCTATTCTGGTCATTTTCATTATAGATAAAATAAAATCATTAACACCGCAAAGTACTACCGGAATACCGTAATCGCGCAATTGGCGGTTAGCCAATAAAAACGCTCCTATACCCGAGCTGTCAACGGTTTTTACAGTTGTGATATCAATAATTAAAGCGTCTATATCGGGTTGCGCTAATATCAACATTTTGGCTTTTAATTCAGCAGAAACTTCGCCGGATACATTTTGATTGATTAATGTAAATATTATTATATTATCTCTTTGGTCAACAATTGATTGCATTTTTATCTCGCCTATTTATTTTGTAATTTTGTATTATTCAACATTTTTAAAAATACTAATTTAATAAATAATTCATATATGAAAAAACAAAAACGTTTTTTACTTTTCAGATTAAGCTCTTTAGGCGATATTGTGTTGACAACTTTTTTACCGAAATTGTTGAAAGAAACGTATCCCGAATGCCGAATAGATTTCATAACCACTAAAAATTTCAGTGATATATATAAATACAATCCTTATATTGACAACCTGATTATATATGATAAGAAATGGGATAAATCACAAATTAATAAAAATAAAAAAGAGCTTTTAGAAAGCGTTGGCAAATATGATTATTTCATTGATCTTCACAATACACACCGCTCTCGATTTTTTTCCAAAGGTATTGCGGAAAATATTACGCGAATAAAGAAAAATCGCGTAGAAAAACTTGCTTTAGTATATCTTAAAAAGAATCTTTTTCCTAAAGATTATTCAATCGTGAATAATTATTTAAACTCATTAACTTTTATTGAGAATAAAAATTTATCGTTAGAAACTAAAATCTATTTAGAAGGAGATACAACTTCTAAAATTAATCTGATAAATAAAAAAATGCCAACGGCATCGGCATCATTTCGGATTGCCATAGCACCCGGAGCAAAACATTTTACAAAAAGGTACCCAGCGGAAAAACTTATCGAATTTGCTAACGAACTATCCAAAATTGCTGATTGTCACTTTGTTTTACTCGGTTCTAACGACGAAATAGAGCCATGCGCGGCAATATCAGCGGGTCTCGGTAAATTGTCAACCAACTTAGCAGGGAAGACCAATATATTGGAAAGTGTTCAAGAATTGAGTAACTGTGATCTTCTCGTAACTAACGACAGCGGATTGATGCACATAGCCGCCGCGAGGAATGTACCGGTCATTGCAATTTTCGGTTCCACGATTAAAGAATTCGGTTTTGCACATTATCGCGAAAATTTTACGATAATCAGTGTGGATTTAAAATGCAGACCTTGTACTCATATCGGGAGAAAATCTTGTCCAAAGGGACATTTTAACTGTATGAATTTAATAACTTCAGAGACTCTTACCGAAACTGCCAAAAAAATCTTAAAAATAAATTAAAATATTTTGAAATAAAACTTTGACATATTAAATAATAATGATATATTTGAAAATTGATAATAATTAAAATTAATAAATGTTCATAAAGGATATGTATGAATGAAGGTAAAATTGTTCAAGTAATAGGTCCGGTTGTTGACGTAGAATTTGAAGAAGGCAAACTACCGGCTGTATTGAACGCATTAGAAATTCCAATGAAGTCAATAGAAACAAACGAAGATAGGATCTTGGTTTGCGAAGTTCAACAGCATTTAGGTGAAGATAGAGTCCGCACAATAGCTATGGATTCAACTGACGGTTTAATCCGCGGTATGAAAGTAATTGATAAAGGTGTGCCAATCCAAATTCCGGTTGGACCAAATTCATTAGGTAGAATGATTAACGTTTTAGGTAATCCAATTGATGGAAAACCACCAATAGTATCTGATATATATCGTTCAATCCACAGACCATCACCAGCTTTTGATGAATTGACAACAACTAAAGAAATGTTCGAAACAGGTATAAAGGTTATCGATCTTATCCAACCATTTACAAAAGGCGGCAAAACCGGTCTTTTCGGTGGTGCCGGTGTTGGTAAAACAGTAATTATCCAGGAATTGATTCATAATATTGCTAAACATCACGGCGGATATTCTTGTTTTGCGGGTGTTGGCGAAAGAACTCGTGAAGGTAATGACTTGTATATAGAAATGAGAGATTCGGGTGTGTTGGATAAAACTGCCTTGATTTTCGGTCAAATGAACGAACCGCCTGGAGCTCGTAGCCGTGTTGCATTAACTGCTTTAACATTAACTGAATATTTTAGAGATGATGAGGGCCGTGACGTATTATTATTTATTGATAATATTTTCCGCTTTATTCAAGCAGGTTCCGAAGTATCAGCTTTGCTGGGCCGTATGCCTTCAGCTGTTGGTTATCAACCTACTTTGGCTTCTGAAATCGGTGAATTGGAAGAGCGTATCGCATCAACAAAGAAAGGTTCTATTACATCAGTACAAGCGGTCTATGTACCTGCTGACGATTTAACTGACCCTGCACCTGCCAGTGTGTTCTCACATTTGGATGCTAAGACCGTACTATCAAGAAAAATCACAGAATTAGGTATTTATCCGGCAGTTGACCCATTGGACTCAAGCTCACGTATTATGGATCCATTGATTTTAGGTCAAGAGCATTACGATACAGCTATTCAATGCGTTAATGTGCTACAAACATATAAAGATTTGCAGGATATTATCAACATCTTGGGTATCGATGAGTTATCGGACGAAGATAAAGTAACTGTTTATAGAGCAAGAAAAATCCAACGCTTTTTCTCACAACCTTTCAATGTTGCAGAGCAATTTACAGGTACTCCTGGACGTTATGTAACAATCAAAGATACGATAGCCGGATTTAAAGCAATATTAGCAGGCGAATTAGACGCAGTTGATGAGTCCTACTTTATGTACAAAGGAACCATCGACGAAGTTTGGGACGCATATAAAAAGAATAATTAATAATTAAACTGAAATTTAAAAATGGATACATTCCTAAAATTAGAGATTATTACACCGGAAATAAATGTTTATACCGGGAGCGTTAAGAGTATTAAAGTTCCCGGGAAACTTTCTCCGTTTGAAGTGTTAATTAACCATGCTCCAATAGTTTCCTCGTTGGTTGAAGGAGTCATCCGATTCACCGATGACAAAAATATTGAGCATAAATATCAAAACGGAATCGGTTTTATTGAAGTAAATAAGAATGAAGTAGCTATATTTGTAGATTCTGCAACTAAAATTTAAGATTTTATGAGAAAAATATTAATAGCTTTGGTCATAGTTTCGATTTCGCTTTTGTCAAATTGGAACTCTGAAGTTCGTGCCGAAAAACCAATTTTTTCTGTTGGTGCCTATACTGATTATAATTTATCATTCCATTCTGCTGATTTCAAAAAAATCGCGGATTGCCCGAATTGCAGTCCGGGATTCACGAGTGGAACAGGTAGCGGATTTTCGTTGGGCGGTATATTTGAACTTCCTATAAATAATGTATTGAATTTCGACATCAGACTTGGTTATACAACTTTGCCGGGGACATTAACAACTAATAATGAAATCGGCAATGTAGAAGTTATTGATGAAATTACAGGTCTGCCAAAAACAATTCAGAACGCTGTTTCTGAATATGTAATTGATTCCAAATTCGCTATGATTGGACTTGAGCCGGAGATTGTCTGGTCACCGATAAACCGTTTGCGTTTATCCGGTATGCTAAGATTTGGTTTTTTGACCACAGCTACTTTTTCTCAACATGAGACATTGATTAGACCGGATAATATAATATTCAAGGATACCGAATCTAAGACACGCAATGTTATTAATGATACTATAGTACCATTTTCAAACAATTTCCAAATGCAATTAGGCGTTGGTGTCGGTTATGAAATTCCTATAGGAACACGATTAAGGTTAATACCGGAAGCAAGGATGTATTTCGGTTTAACCAAACTTTCTAAGGAAACTTGGAATGCAAATGGTCTTCAATTGGGAGCGGCTTTACTTTGGGATATATATCCTCCGAAAGTAAAAGAAACTGTTAATAAAGAAATCATAAATCGCGATACTACTGTGAAACTTGTGGCTGGTCTAAAGAAACCGGAATTAAGTGTTACCGATACAAAAGTTACTGAAAAGACTGAAGAAACTGATGATTATATAATCAAAACGAAAACTACTAATATCAAATATCAATTAAATAAACCTCAAGTTGTAAATTTAGTAGTGGATTTCAAAACTTATGGTTTATATAAGGACGGTTCAAAATCGGATAATCCTACTATCAGAATTGAAGAAATTGAATCAGCCGAACTATTCCCACTGTTGCCTTATGTATTCTTCAAAGAAAATTCATCGGATATTCAGCAATCCGGTCTAAAATTGCTGACAAAAGATGAGGCTGAGAAATTTACTGAAACCGGCTTGGAATGGGATATAATGAGTATTTATTCGCAAATGTTGAATATTATAGCAGACCGCTTAAGGCACAATCCTAAAGCCGAGATTACAATAACAGGTACGAATAAAGACTTATTAGCAGAAAAAAATAACACTGCTTTGTCAACAGAAAGAGCATATGCAGTGAAAAAGTACTTAACTGAGATTTTCGAAATTGATCCAATAAGAATCAAGGTGCAAGCGCGGAATTTACCATCGAATTTGGCAAATAATGAATATGCCGAAGGTCAACAGGAAAACCAAAGAGCAGAATTATATTCTAAGAATTACGAAATTATCAAACCTATCGAATTGAAAGATATTATTAAGAGTATCAATCCTCCTATTTTAGAAATCGTTCCTCAGGTTCAATCCGACGCCAAGATAAAGAACTGGAATTACACAATTTCACAGGGCGGTGAGCAATTACGAACATATAAAGGTACCGGCGAAGTTGAAAAACAAGAATGGTTAATTGCTAATAGACCAATTCCGCTAACCGAAGATAAAATTGATGTTGTTTTAACTGTTGAAAATGAATTCGGTACTATAGAAAAGAAAGAAAAACAATCTATAATCGACCAAATTACGATAAAAGAAAAACGATTCGAATTGAAAGACGACAAACGTATTGAGAGATTCTCGTTAATTCTATTCGATTACGACAAAGCTCAATTGAAACCGGAACACGAAACAATATTAAAACATATTAAATCGAGAATTGAACCTAATTCTAAAGTTATTATATCGGGTTATGCCGATAGAACCGGCTCCACAGAGTATAATAAGGAATTAGCTACAAAACGTACAAATGTTGTAAATAAGTTTTTAGGTGCCGCTCCTGAGCAAGTAGTAATTAATAATATCGGTTCCGACGAATTGCTATACGAAAATAATTCACCTGAAGGCAGAAGCTATTGCCGTACAGTAATTATTACAATAGAAACTCCGGTCAAATAATTGAAAATTGAAAATTGAAAGTTGAAAATGTAAGGACAGGTCTTAGTGATCTGTCCTTTTTTTTATGAAAAATCGAGATGGAGTTCACCTCCGCAAGATGGGCTCCATCTTTTTCAATTCTTTTTCTCATTTCTCCAAAGTTCATTTTTTTATTTCATTATATAGTATTAATTTTAATTTTGATTTGGTTAGAAAAGTAGAATAATTATTTTTTTGGAGATGAAAATGAAATTAATAATAACAGTTTTTATTTTAGCATTAGCATTGCCGCTTTATGCTCAAAAACCAACCATTAAGTTTTACCTGAACGGTGTAAACCAGCCAAAAGAATATAAGATTGATGATATCAATCAAATAAATTTTATAAAATCGAATCCAAATACTTCGATGTTAATTTATCAAAAGGGTACGACCTATTCTTATATGATTACTAACTTAATTTCAATTGAGTTTGTTGATTCCACTCAATTAAACATTAATCTATCAAGTTCCTTAGAAAATATAAATATTACTCAAATAGACAGTATAATTTTTATTTCAAACACATGTTCTGAAATTGCAATTGGCACTCAAACTTGGATGTGTAGGAATTTGGATGTTGACCATTACCGCAATGGAGATTCAATACCTCAAGTAACTAATGCAAGTGAATGGGCAAATTTAACTTCAGGTGCCTGGTGTTATTACAACAATGACCCAGCATTGGGAGCTGTTTACGGTAAACTATACAATTGGTATGCAGTGAACGATTCACGTGGTTTGGCACCCGATGGGTGGCACGTGGCAAGTAATGAAGAATGGAAAATTTTATCTACTTATCTTGGCGGTGACCCAGAAGCGAGCGGAAGGCTAAAAGAAGCTGGAACAAGGCATTGGCCAAGCCCAAACGCAAGTGCAACAAATGAATCAGGTTTTACAGCTCTTCCAGGCGGCTTCCGGGTGGACACTGGTTCGTTCAGTTTTATTGGAAGCATCGGTCACTGGTGGAGTTCAAAGCCGCACAACGCCTCGAATGCGTTGAGCCTAGCTCTGTTTGCTGATGATTCTGGTCCTAACCTTTTCGTCGGTCCTAAGGGTTCTGGTTTCTCTGTTCGGTGTGTGAAAGATTAAAAAAAATGTTTAAATAAATTTGTTTGGAGTTTAAAATGAAATTATTAATAATAGTATTTGTTTTGGTTTTTGCATTACCAATATATGCACAAGACCCTGTAGTAAAATTCTATCTTAATGACGGAAGTCAGGCTAAAGAATATAGGATTGAGGATATCACGGAAATGAATTTCCTCAAAACAAATTTGTCTTATTCAATGGAAATATTTATAGATGGTTCAATAAATACTTATAATATCAAAGATATCAATTCAATAGAATGTATTGATTCTTCTCAATTAAAAATTAATCTATCAAGTTCATCAGAAAGTATTAGTACAACCGACATAGACAGTATCATTTTCGTTCCAAATACCTGTACTGAAATTGCAATTGGAACTCAAACTTGGATGTGTAAAAATCTGGATGTTGACCATTATCGTAATGGAGATTCAATCCCTCAAGTAATGGATAACACCGAATGGGCAAAATTGAAAACCGGAGGGTGGTGCTATTACAATAACGATACTAACAACGGACAAACTTATGGCAAACTCTACAATTGGTATGCAGTTAATGACCCTCGCGGGTTAGCTCCCGATGGCTGGCACGTCCCAAATGATGAAGAATGGCAAACATTAGAGATGTATCTGGGTATGACCCAATCGCAGGCTAATTCAACACAATGGCGTGGAACAGATGAAGGTGGAAAGCTGAAAGAAACCGGAACAACGCATTGGAAAAGCCCAAACGAAGGAGCAACAAATGAAAGCGGATTTTCAGCTCTCCCAGGAGGTGTTCGTCATAACACCGGTGAATTCAGGGATGTTGGAGGCAGCGGTGCCTGGTGGAATTCTTCTGAGCTCTATTCGAACACTGCGTGGTATAGGCATATTGTTAATCATTATCCTTATATTGTGAGGTTCTGGTTTTCTAAGGTTGACGGAATGTCCGTTCGTTGTGTGAAAGATTAACACAGTTTATAAAGTTGAAAGTTCATAAAGATCATAAAGAGTAGATTAATATAATGTCTTTCCAATTATAACTCATAATTTATAATTTATAACTTTTGAAGAAATCCATTTTTTTATTTCAGTGTATAGTATTAAATTTAATTTTTATATAGTTAGATAATTAGAATAATTATTTATTTGGAGTTTTTTATGAATTATAGAATTTTTGTGTTACCAATCATCGTTTTATCATTTATTTTAGCAAGTTGCAATGATAAAACTACAAATCCCGAGCCTATTAATTATGAAAGTGTTACTATTGGCACTCAAGTCTGGATGGCAAAAAACCTTGATGTTGACCATTATAGTAATGGAGACCCTATTCCAGAAGTTAAAGATTCAGCACAATGGGCAAAATTAACCACCGGTGCTTGGTGTTATAACAACAATGATCCAGCATTGGGAGCTGTTTACGGTAAACTTTACAATTGGTATGCAGTGAACGATTCTCGTGGTTTAGCGCCCGATGGATGGCACCTACCAAGTGACGAAGAATGGACAACACTATCAACCTATCTTGGTGGAGATAGTATTGCTGGCGGTAAGCTGAAAGAAGCAGGCACAACTCATTGGCAAAGCCCAAATACTGGTGCAACGAATGAAACCGGTTTTTCAGCTCTTCCGGGTCGCTACCGCAATAACGGTGGCACGTTCAGTGTTATTGGTTACTACGGTTACTGGTGGAGCTCTACTGAGCTCGATACTACGAATGCATGGAACAAGACCCTGAATTATTATAATTCTCGTCTTGGCAGATACAACAGTAATAAGGAGGATGGTTTCTCGGTACGTTGTGTAAAAGATTAACACAGTTAATAAAGTTGAAAGTTTTTTAAGATAAATTCAAGATGGAGTCAACCTCCGCAAGGTGGACTTCATCTTTTTCAATTCTTTTTTCTTTAATAAATTTTACAGATTAAAATAAATATCTTATATTTGCTTTTGAAAATTTATTAGTAATTATAAAATATACCGATATGACAAAATTCAAGTTTCCTTTGCATTATCAAATAGTGGTTGCTCTAGTATTCGGAGCTATATTTGGAGTTATTTTTTCCGTTAATCAACATAAGTTAGGTGTGGAGTATCGAGGCTCTAAAGGTACCGTTTATGAAACAACTATAGAAAATTGGAAGACGGTGGAAATCACCGATAATGTAAAAAAGGAATATTTTGGCAAAGACGACCAGCTAAAAATCATCAAGTCTCTGAAAGCCAAATCCGGATATATGGTCAAGGTATATTATAAAAATGGCTCCGTTCGCAGTTTTGAAAATGTTAAATCTATGACCAAAGTAGAAACTCCCGCCACGATGATTAAACCTATCGGCGATTTATTTATTCGCTTGCTGAGTTTTTTGGCAATACCCTTAGTTTTAGCAACACTTATTGCCGGAGCGGCAAGTTTGGGCGACATTAAGAAATTGGGTCGCGTAGGGGGCAGAACATTAGCTTTTTATTTAATTACAACAGCAATTGCTATTATAATTGGAATAATTCTGACTAATGTTATTCGCCCCGGAGAAAGAATCTCAAGAGCGGACAAATCCCGCTTATGCAGTATATATGAAGCGGCTCCCAAAAGTGCTGATGTTACCGAAGACCTCAATATCAACGTCATCGATTTCATTGTGCAAATCGTACCGAAGAATCCATTCCAAGCTATAGCAACAGGACAAATGCTTCAGCTAATTTTCTTTGCAGTCATGTTTGGTATGACTTTAACATTTATTGATCCAAAAAAATCGAAAATGATGATAGACTTTTTCGAAGGTGCCGGCGATGTGATGATAAAAATGGTGGGTATATTTATGAAATTCGCGCCTTTTGGCGTGTTTGCACTCATAGCTGTAGTGATAGCCGATTTCGGTTTCAATATAATGTTTACGCTATTCTTATATATGTTTACCGTAGTGCTAGGATTATTTATCCACCAATCTGTTGTTTATTCATTCATTTTGAAAGTTTGGGGGAAATACAGCGTAAGAGATTTTTATAAACACATGAGAGATGCGCAACTTATTGCATTTAGTACAAGCTCCAGCGCGGCTACATTGCCGCTTACAATGGATGGTTGTGCAAAAATGGGTGTACCTAAAGATATCGCAAGTTTTGTTTTACCGTTAGGAGCTACAATAAATATGGATGGTACAGCGTTACTTCAAGGAGTTGCCGCAGTATTTATAGCACAAGTTTACGGAATGGAATTGTCGATCGTTCAGCAAATCACTATAGTATTCACGGCGGTATTGGCTTCGATAGGTACGGCTCCTGTACCGGGGGTTGGTATCATCATGCTGGTTCTGGTATTAGAATCCGTTGGTATTCCAATCGAAGGTATAGCATTGATTATTGGCGTGGATAGAATTTTGGATATGCTCAGAACTATCACAAATATATCGGGCGATGCGGCTGTTGCTGTTGCTGTCACAAATTTAGAAAAAAGATTGATTAGAGAATGAGAAAAAGTATAAATATATTGATTATAATCTTTTTGGCGTTTATTTCAGCTTGCCAATGTCCAACGGATATTGATACACCGCGAATTATCGAGCCGGATAATTCGGCAAATGTTTTATTTATCAATGCTACTAATAAAGGCGATTTAGATGTTTTTTCGAGTGATGTTCTTGTTTACGATAATCTCAAATATTTGGGATCAAGTTATACTTATAAGAAAACACAAGCCGGTGTAGATTTGTTGATGGTTAAAATCAGCGAATCAGGAAAAAATATGCTTAATATTCCAATTGATATGAAAAAAGATGATTATTATACATTGATTTTCTATGATATATCGAGTATTATCAATTTCATATTAATTTCGGATACTTATAATACAAATAGTTCGCACTCGCAATTAAGATTGATAAATAGTTCAGTAATTTACCCTCATTTATTGTTTAAAATTGAGACCGGTGATAGTACAATTACTAATGATTTAAATATGCTAAGCAATACGGCATTTTTAGAACAAAATAG
Organism: bacterium; assembly: GCA_037127915.1. Classification (GTDB taxonomy): domain Bacteria; phylum Bacteroidota; class Ignavibacteria; order Kapaibacteriales; family UBA2268; genus JBAXXL01. Next base: position 79,771 of record JBAXXL010000003.1, on the reverse strand, counting down.
CGGCAATTACAAAATAAGTGTAATAGAAACGACCAGCGACAAAGTAATAGCCACGATTGATAATTATGAATTTAAACAAAATTCAGCCTATTCTATAATATTTAGAACGAATTCCAGTGTCCCGGATTTATTAATAGTAGAGCATAAGAAAATTTGAAAATCGTAGTTATTATATTTATAACATTCCTTTCGGTTTCCAATCTATTATATACTTGGGATATTTACCCTTACGAAATCAAAGAAGTCCAGACCTACGCAGGTGGAAAGCTACTACAAACCGGGAGTCTTCAAAACCCGTTGTTTTATTTAGTAAAAACCAATTGGATTGACGAAGAACAAGTCATCTTTAATTGGACAGGATTCAATGAGATAGGGAAAAAAGGTATTTCAATCGGATCAAATATAATTTGTGATGCCGAGCCTGTAGATAATAATTTATTGATACTTCTTCGTGATGGATTTCAATACAAAGTGGCTCTTTTTGATAAGTATTTGAAGGAAATATCAAGTACCTATATCCTCATAACCGTGAATGGTATTGATTTAAAAGCCGAATTTATTGGACATCTTACCAGTGGGAAACATTTGGCTTTAATTGATAACAAACTGATTCTTATAAATGTTCAAGATTTTATTATAAAAATTGAAATCTTAGATGATAATGTTAATACTGCTAAAGTAATTAAAAACAATGGCAAAAACTATATTCTGGATGTAAAGCGCAACAAACAATTTGGTATAGTCAATTTATACAGTTCAACCGGCAAATTTGTTTTTACTTCAAGAGTAGAATTGCTCGAAGAATACACGCTCTATCAATCAAAAAATTATATTATCGTTGCGACAAGCAGAGGTGATTTAAGCCATACATTTTTGCAGTTTATAGATAAGCGTAATGGAATTGTACGAAATATCAAGTGGATAAAAACGGGTATCAATCTTATTAGTTTCTCCGAAGACGATGATTCATTTTACTATTTGAATAAATCAGAAATAGAAAGCGTGGTCGAAAAAGGAGAATATAAAAAAAATAAATTCGAAACGGACCAATCAATTAAACTCCCCGATAATTTTTCCAAACCCTTGGCATTAATATCTAATGATGATTTGGTTTATGTTTTCTTTCAGCAGGGATTAATAATTTTGAGCAATTCAATGACAATAAAAGCGATAAATTATTATCATGACCAGATTGAATATGCTCAACCGGTTCAGATACTTAGAATCGATAACAAAGTATTGATATCCTCCAAAACTCATTCTAGTGTCATAAGTTTAAAAGCAAATAATTATTGGCTTTTTGAAAGAATTTTTGCGCAATTTTGGTTTTACTTACTTCCATCGATATTTTTATTATTCACTATTATATTTATACGTTTATATTTACGTCAATTATCATTAAACGAAAGACTCCTTAATCTAAAATCCACAGGTATATTATTCTGGATAGATCGTTCCGGCCGTCTCCGCATGGCGAACGATGCAGGAAAATCATTTTTAGGCATTTCGGGAGTTTGGCAAATAAAAAAGCATTTTGCTTATTATTGCAATGATTACTATACAAAACCTGTGTTACAAATAGTTGAGGTTGCATTAGCGAGCAGAGAAGATATTACCGAAAAATTAAATATAGAGACCCCGGAAGGTGATAAAGAATGGTTGTGTACGATAACACCGATTCGCAATGTCGCAGGGATCTACCAAGGAGTTGTTTTTACCGGCATAGATATCACTGAGCAATTAGAGCGCAAACGATTAAGTAACTGGGCTCAATTAGCCCACGATATGCAAACGAACTTAATGACAATAAAACTTAACGCTGAGAATTTGGTTTTAGATGATGCTTCAAATGATTCTAGAAGAAACAAGATATTACATCAAACAAAAGTTTTAATAAATAGAGTTCGCGATATTGTAACTGTCGGCAGACAGGAGAAAACAAATAAAACTAAAGTTAATGCTTTTGATATTTGTTCAGAAGCTCTAAGCGAGTTTGACGAGACATTATATCCAAATATCGAGTTTCTGATTGATAGTGAATCATTTATTGTACTATGCGATAAAAAAAGGATGGTACGAGCTTTGAGAAATGCGGTCGAAAACAGTATTAAATCTATAAGTTCTGATAAAAGAGGAATTATCATTTTAAATTCTAAACGGGATGGGAAGGAGGTTAACTTTTCAATTCGCGATACGGGTAGGGGAATGGACGAAGAAATTCTGAATAAAATGATGAATCCATATTTTTCTACTGGAGAAGGTAAAGGCGGTTTCGGTATTGGAACTATGATAATTAAACGTGTTATAGAACAGCATGGTGGAAAATTGATGATTAAATCCGAAATAGGCAAAGGAACAGAACTTATTATAACTATTCCAAATTATGAAACAAAAGCGAATAGCTAATGCAGAATACAGATTTAATAAATAAAAGACTTGCCGGAATAGATTACGGAAAAAAAAGAATAGGATTGGCTTTTTGCAATGAATTGCAGATATCTGTTAATTCGAAATATACAATCGATAACGATTCACAAGTATGGGATAAACTTCTAAAATTCTTTTCTGAAGAGAGAATCCAGGCTGTAGTGGTTGGTTTTCCTGCTACATTAGATGGAAGCAAAACAGAATTTCACACTGAAATCGAATCATTTATAGAAATAATAAAAGAAAAATACAAATTACCCGTATATATTCAAGATGAGTACAAAACTTCAGTTTATTCTGTTGATTTGATGATTTCATCCGGTTACGGAAAAAAGAAACGTTCAAAAAAGGGAGCAAAAGATAAAATTGCGGCCGCTTTGATTTTACAAAGTTTTATAGAAGAAAATTAGAATGAAAATAAAGATATTTTTAGTTATAATATTAGCTCTGATAATTAATTGTGCTGTTTATACTCAAAATTCTCAAAGCACTCAAAAATCAAATTCAGAAAATATATTTTTTGAATCGCTTGTATTTCCAAGTAATGATTCACCTGATTCGAATACAGTTTATTTTTTCTATAAAATCAGATTAACTGAACTGGTTTTTGATAAATCCGATGATATAAAACTAAACAGTTTTTCGGCTTATCCAACGTTTGACATTGAAATCAAAGATAATTCTGGAATTATCAGAAAAAGACTTTTCAAAAAAGATACTGTGACAATGGAGGATTATTCATTGCTGAAAGAGTCGGACCAGTATTATGAAGGTATTTTCAGTACTATACTAAGTTCCACGGACTATGTAATTCGCTATCTAGTGACAGTCAATAATAGAGCTATTTATGATAAACGGATAAGTTTAGATAATAGCACAAAGAATCATCTGAAAACAATTGGAAACCCTGTATTGGTAAATATGCTTCCTAGGGAGAATGTAATATACATCCCTGCTATTTTAAATAATAGCATTGATATTCAATCGCTAAATCCAGCCTTGTTAGCATTTGTCAACACAAAGGATAAATGTAATTTGACAACATCGATTTCTTATATTCAGGAATCAACATTACCACCGAAAGATTATCCTTTAACCTCAAATCCTAAAGTAGTTTATTTAGATAACAAGGGAATTGATTTTCAAGAAAGTAAACATAGGATCCAAGGATTGCTTAAAACAAACCTAAATTCTAGTATTTATCAAATTGAAATACCACCGAATATGATTTATCCGGGTAAATTTAACATTAGTATTATAGATAGAAGTATAAAGGATACCCTGAAGTATAATTATCAAGTTCAATGGATTGATAAGCCAAAGTCATTAATGAATATATCGTATGCTCAAGAAATCATGTATTATATAATGACCGATGCTGAATTTGCAGAATTAAAATCAGCAAAACCGAAGGATAAGGAAAACTTTATATATCAATATTGGAAGAAGTTCGATCCAACACCAAAAACATATTATAATGAAGCAATGAATACTTATTTTAAGCGAGCTGACGAAGCTAAGGACAAATTCTTAACCATTCTTCATAATGACGGCGCAAAAACCTCTAGAGGCCAGATATATATCCTTTATGGTAACCCTGATAGTATCGTCACTGAATTAAAAGAAAAAACACCTATGGAACTCTGGCAGTATAAAAATCTGAAAAAACAATTTGTATTCGAAATTATAACTCCAGGGGAATATAAATTAACAAAAATTATTGAATAGAACTTAAAAAACTGTCTTTTCTATAACTCATACTCTTTATAGATTTCCTTGATTCGTATTTCTATCTCGTCTTTATAATCTTCCATTTCTTGAGCGGACCACGAGAATAGATGTGTCCATTCTTCGTGCTTGGCACCGGGAAAAGCTAAGCGAGTGAACAACAATCTTGCTTTAACTAACGTAGTTTTATCGTTTAATAAGTATATAAGATACGCATAGAGTTTTATTTGCTCTTCATAAGCTTCAGCTTTTTCAATAATTCCATCTTTGGTTAGATAATCAGATTTGAAATCCCAAATTTCAAAGTTTCCGTTAGTATCTTTGATTAGAAGATCAATAACACCGGAAAGAAAATCACGTCCAAAAGCGTATCTCAAAGCATATTCATTTTTCATTGTTCTGAAATCAAATTCTTTGTTTAGGATTAGCAGGGTTGACATAACATTGTTGACTTCATTCGAAATTCGTTGGATTATTTTCTCGTTTCCTACCGCATCAACCAATGAGAGCGCATCAGTAAGAACAGTTTGGAATTCATCACTTAAAATTGAACCGTTTTCGAAATCATACCAACGGTTCATTTTCTCAAAAACTCCGTGAATAGCGGTACCGGTTTCTTGGCCCAGAAGACCGGTAGATTCCTGAAAATTAAATTTATTTAGAGATTTTTTAAGTAGAAAATCGTCCATTTCTAAAATATATTCCAACCAAAAACGCTTCTTATCCTTTTTAAATGTCGATAACTTACTTGCTGAGAAAAATATATCCCGCTCGTGTCCCATTACATTTTCTAAATTCGTGCTTGCATAATAATGCTTTTTCGTAGCCGCATTTTGGGTATTAAGTTTCTCAATAGACGATGTATTCTCACTTGTGTAAACTTTATATGATATTGGCAACTTAAGTTTGTTCACTTGTTCAACTTTATTTTCGTTAAGAAAATTTAATTCATTGATTAGTAGGGTAAAGGAAGATTCAGTTAATTCAGACACATCAGGAAAATTCGGAATGGAATTCATTATCATTGAGATATAAGATATTTTTTCCTTTGTATATTTTTGTTCGTTAGTCTTATTATCGAATCCAATTATCGACGCTGATATAAATAATTTGTCTATCGCACGTGTAATAGCTACATATAATAACCTTATTTCCTCGTAAATGCTGATTTCCAGATTTTTTTTCTTAGCTAATTTTACAGGAATATTCTCAACCTTGCCAAAAAATCTTTCATCAATCAGCTTTGCATTTTTGAATGTTATACCCAAATCGCTATCAGGGAAAAAAGTGTTTGTATTGGTCTTTGCTAATAAATCTCTATTAGTATCATATAAATATACAATAGGGAATTCCAACCCTTTCGCCGAATGAATTGTCATTATGTTCACAGCATTTTCGTTATTTATACCAGCTTCGGCTTCTTTTGATATTTCTTCTAATGTCTCTAATTCTTTAACAAAATCATAAATACTTAAAAATCCTTGTTTTTCAAATTCTCGAGCAGAGTCAATTAACTTATAAATATTCGCTATACGTTGATCTTTGTCTTTGAATGGCGTTATTTTACTCATCCAGCCTGATTCTTTGAGCAGTGTACGTATTAACTTTGGTAGAGACATACGATAAGCAATGCGAAGCAAGTATTTGATAAGATTTACAACGCTTTCGAATCTGTTTAGCGTTTCCACATTTATATCTGGTATTTCCGAAAATCCTTGTAGTTTTTCCCAAAGAGTAGAACCAATTTTTTCAGATTCATAATTGGTTAAAATCAGCAAATCGCTATCACGCAAACCGAAAAAAGGCGATTTAAGTGCCATAACTAATTCAAAATCATTTTTTGTATCGCTAAGGAAACTTAATATAGATAGAACATCCCGAACTTCTACAGATTGATAGAAACCACTCCCGGTGTGCAAAAAGAAAGGTATTTCCAAATTGGATAATTTATTGGTCAAATCTTTTAAATGCACCTTATCACGACTCAAAATGCAAATATCGCCGGCTTGATATTGACCGGTTTTCAGTAAATTTGTAATGGAATCAGCGATAGCTTGTGTTTGGAATTCATAGCTCTTTTCTGAGAATAAAAATTCAACAGTACCAAAATCAGTTGAATCATTTGATATCATTTTAGAATCATTTTTTTGTAAAACGCTATGATATGGCTCCGAGTTTTTGGCGGTAGATTTTCCGCAAATTATGTTACTGTAATTGGCTCTATATTTTTCGTTTGGACTTGTTTTTTTGGTTTTATCGTCATTAGCTGGTGCCATTAATTTCGAGAAAACCGCGTTAGTAAATAGTGCGAGAGCGGGTTTCATTCTGAACGAGGCATTCAATTCAATATTACCGGATAACTCTGCTGAAGAAGCTTCTTTATAGGTTTGGCGAAGTCTGTAATCTTCTTCGCGCTGTTGCTGATGCTTTTCAATTAATTCGGTTGCTGATTTGATTATACTTACATCCGCTCCACGGAAGCCATATATACTTTGTTTTTCATCGCCAACTATAAATACCTCGGGAGATGTAGGATATGAAAATTGATTATCAAACAAACCGGGTACTAATTTTTTCAAAATGCTATATTGTGTGGGATTGGTATCTTGGAATTCATCAACCATTATGTATTTAATTTTACTGCTTATTTTCTGCGCTACTTCCGGATTTGAAAGCAATTCATCAGTTTTAATCAATATATCATCGAAATCCAAATAAGCGTACTTCTGCTTCTCTTCATCAGTTTTTTGAAGTACTTGATTGGCAAACGCTAATACAAATTTTGCATCTTCTACCTGGATTAAAGTGGAATTTGAAATCTCATCAAAATTAATCAAATAATTTTTTTTTATTTTCTCATTTACTTTATTATATTCAAAATTGAATACTTCTGAACAATTCTCTGTAAAATATGTTGGGAGCCCCTTTTTTTTACCCTCTACAACCGGTTTGCCGGTATAAATCAAAGATAATTCGTTGAAATAATTTTGTAGATTTTCAAAGTTTCTATTAGCATTTAGATTATGATTCTTAACGATGCTTAGGAAAGAATCTCTTTTTGATAAATAGCCCTCTCCAACATTATCAGCTGTGTAATCGAAAGCTAATTCCGTGAAATGGAATAATTCTTGAAGTTTGGAATCTAGCATTTCAATAAAGAGAGGTTTATAATATTCCAATATTTCATCGTTTGATTGATCATAAAAACCGCGTTTATTCAAACTGTTCAGAAATTCTTTACTATAAGATAATGAATTAGCAAAATCCTCAAGTATTTTTATGCTGTATCTATCAATAAAACTAATCAATGGTTTATGTAATTCATTATTAGGTTCTTGATAAATCTTAGTTATAACATATTCGAACGCTTCGTTTTTTATTCTATGTTTGTTGGAATCTGTTAACTCAATAAAGTTAGGATTCACGTTTGCTTCCACAGCGAAATCGCGCAATAGGGAAGATGCAAAACTATGGATGGTCGAAATTCGCGCCGCATTCAAATCATTTCGGATTTTGGCATAAGCGGAGAGATTTTTTTGGTCTGTTGTAGGCGAATCTGTTTTTAATTTTTCAATTTTATCGACAACTTTCTTAAGCATTTCACCCGCGGCTTTACGTGTGAAAGTCATTGCTACGATTTCGTAGGGTGTTATTTTCGCAATATCAGTTTTGGTATAGCTATCCTCGAGTATTCTAATATATCTATCTACCAATACTTTTGTTTTACCACTTCCGGCGTTGGCCTTTACAGAAATATGTCTTTTTAAATTAACCGCTAGGTCTTGCTCTTTTGTCAGATTTTCAGGCATTTTAAGAACCAGTCATAAAAAAAAGCTAAAATATCAAAAATGTATGAATAAAAAAAACAGCTAGGAAAATTAATTTAGGATTAAAAATCATATATTCGGTTCCGGACTATATAGTCTTCATATAGAATCAAACTGATTTTAACAAAAAAAACTTAAAAAAAACAAAGATGAATGATATATTTGGTTATATGAAAATTAATAATTAATTTTGATAAGACTTTGGACTATAAGTCGTAAATAATAGAATAAAAAAACAATGTATTTTATTAGTGTAATTATTTACTATTTGATTAACATTTAACTTGTAATATTTGATTTATGGCCTAAAAAAATATAACGAAGGAAGAGTTTTATGCAAGAATTACCCAATATTCTTATAGTAGATGATACTAGTTCCAACATTAAATATTTAGAAATGGTTCTAAAAGCGTTAGACGTAAATTTAATTGAAGCAGCATCTGGTTCCGAAGCTTTAGAGAAAGCCAAAGATGTTAATCTTGCATTAGCCATTCTTGATGTTCAAATGCCTGAGATGAACGGTTATGAATTGGCTTTGCTATTAAATAAAGAAAGATCAGGTGATAAAGTACCATTAATATTTTTAACAGCTAGTCAAATAAATGATCAAGAAGTCTTCAAAGGCTATGGGTCAGGCGCGGTGGATTATATATTTAAACCCATTAATAATAATATTTTAGTAAGTAAAACAAAAATATTTCTGGAACTTTTCGAACAAAAACAAAAAATCATAAACGATGCTATTCTTATAAAAAAAACGTCTGATGAATTAGTTAGTATTAATGCGGCTTTAGCAAAAAGTGAAGAAAAGTATCGAAGCTACATTGATAATGCTCCCGACTGTGTATTTGTCACCGATGAAATAGGAAAAATCATTGAAGTAAATGAAGCCGCTTTAAGGCTTTCGGGATATTCCAAAAATGATTTATTAAAGATGTCATTCGAAAAAATGTTACTTAAAGAGTCAATTAATGTAGCTGTTGAACAATTCAAAAAAGTAATGGAAACGGGATTTTCTAAATCAGATTTGTTATTTGAACAGAAAAACGGTAAGAAGAGGTGGATTGATATGGAAGTTGTTAAGCTACCAAATTTTCGACTTCTTGCTTTTGCTAAAGATATTACAAAGCGTAAAGAAATGGAGGAGTCTTTAAGAAACTATCAAATCGAATTAGAGATGCAGAATCAAGAGCTTTTATCAGCAAGAGATAAGGCTCAAGAAGCTTCTGCAAAATATACTACGCTTTACGATTTTGCACCATCTGGATTCTTTACACTTACCAAGGAAGGCGAAATACATGAGCTGAACCTGAGTGGTGCTTATATGCTTGGCAAAGATCGCTCACAGTTGAGGAGGGCCATTTTTGGTTCTTATTTATCAAGCGATACTAGAGCATTATTCAATCTTTTTCTAAAAAATGTATTTGATGGCAAAACAAAAGAAATATGTGAAATGAAGTTTGAAAGCGATAGAAAGCCACCAAAATATGTTCATATTGAAGGTGTTAACATTGGAGATGGCAAACATTGTCTAATTAATGCAATTGATATTACCGACCGAAAAAAGGATGAGGCGGATGTTTACCAAGCAAAAAATTTATTGGATTTAATTATAGAGAATATTCCAAATATGGTCTTTTTAAAAGATGCTAAAGATTTACAATTTGTGCGAATCAATCGTGCAGGAGAAGAACTTTTAGGTATTCTAAAAGAAAGATTAATAGGGAAGAATGATTATGATTTTTTCCCCAAAAAACAGGCCGATAGCTTTATTGAAAACGATAAAAATGTATTGCTATATAAAGACATGATTGATATTTCCGAAGAATTTATTGATACAAAATATAAAGGACTTCGCACACTCCACACTAAAAAAGTTCCAATTCTGAATAATTCAGGTGAACCCGAATATTTACTTGGAATTTCAGAGGATATAACAGAACAAAAGATTGCCGCGCAGGCAATGAAAATAAGCGAAGAAAAATATAGAACAATGTTGAATGCCTCGCCTGATGGAATTTTATTAATTAACTTAAAAGGCATTATTACTGAAGTTTCAGAAATTGGTCTTGAATTATTTGGTGCCAATGCAAGAAATGAAATGGTGGGTAAGCATTTTATATTATTTGTTCCGCAAAGCGAAAAAAATATAATAAAGGAAATAATAAACAAAACAATACTTGAAGGATTAGCCCAGAACATAGAGTTGAAGATAAAAAAGAAAAACCAATCCATATTTTTAAGTGAAATCAGTTCAACTTTGATTCAGGACCCCGATGGTGCACCACTTTCATTTATGATTATTCTTCGTGATATATCTCAACGTAAAAAAATGGAAACAAAGCAGAGCCACGCCGACAGAATGGCAAATCTCGGTGAAATGGCATCAGGCATAGCACATGAAATCAACCAACCTTTAAATATTATTTCTATGGTTGTGGATAAGATCCTATTCGAGACTGATAAAACTGAAACTATTAACATAGAATTCTTAAAAATAAAATCCGAAAAGATTTTCGATAATATTACGAGAATTAGAAATATTATTGACCATATTAGGGCATTTTCTAGAGTTCAAGACGATTATTTATTAACAACGTTCGATATTAATTCAAGCATAAAAAATGCTACATCTATGATAGGTGAGCAATTGAAACATCTTGGTATTAATTTAATTTTACAATTAGGAACACATGTCCCAAAAATATTAGGTAATACATATAAATTTGAGCAGGTTATAATTAATGTGCTTAGTAATGCGAAGGATGCTGTTCTAGAAAAGAAAGCTATTTCAAAAGAAGATTATCAAATGAGTGTAGAAATTAAAACTTATAAAGAGAACGAATCAATTATTGTAGAAGTAACAGATAATGGAATAGGGATTAATGAAATAGATATCAATAATATTATTCTGCCTTTTTATACTACGAAAACCGAAGGAAAAGGTACTGGTCTTGGATTGTCGATATGCTATCAAATAGTAAAAGAAATGGGTGGAATAATAGACATAACAAGCAAGAACTTGCTTGGTACAAAAATCAAATTAGTTTTAGATATTAAAAAGAAAAAGTAAAATGTTAAATAAAGAAAAAATAAAAATTCTTATCCTCGATGATGAGAAACAATTTACAGAAGAATTGAGTGGGTTTTTCCAAGATTCAGAATTTGAGGCATTTGAAGCAAATACTGCCGATGAAGGTAGAAAATTACTGAGACAATACGAAATCGATCTTCTTATTCTTGATGTACGTTTGCCGGGTGTGAATGGTTTGGATATTTTAAAAGAAGTAAAAATCAAATATCCCAATATGGAAGTTATAGTAATTTCTGCACACGGGGATATGGATACAGTAATAAAAGCTATGCGTTTAGGAGCATTCGATTACTTACGTAAACCATTTCGATATATAGATATACAAATCGCGATAGAAAGGACCCAAAAATACCTGCAAATGCAAAGAAAGTTGAAGTTGATGGAAGAAAAGAACTCGTTGATATCAAAAACACTTGAAGAAAAAATTGACAGGCAATTTATTGGAGTCAGTACTCAGATATTAGAAGTATTTGAACAAGCTATAACTTCAGCCAATTATCCTGATGCGAACGTATTAATTACTGGTGAGAGTGGTACAGGCAAAGAGAATATTGCAAGAATTATTCACTATTCCAGCTTAAGGAAAGAGCATATATTTTGTGCTGTTAATAGTAGTGCCATAACCGATACACTCCTTGAAAGTGAATTTTTTGGGCATAAAAAAGGATCATTTACAGGAGCTTTCACCGACAAAATGGGTTTCTTTGAAGCTTGTAACCAAGGAACATTATTTCTCGATGAAATAGCGGATATGCCATTTAATTTACAAGCTAAGCTTTTACGTGCATTAGAAGAAAAGGTAATTACAAGAGTAGGGGATACCAAACAAGTTTACACAGACTTTCGCATTATTTCTGCTACAAATCACGATATTGATAAATCCGTTGAACTTAAAAAATTCAGGCTTGATCTACTTCATAGGTTAAATACCCTCCATATTCATATTCCGGCACTTCGTGAAAGACCCGCAGATATAAAGCCTATTCTAGACCATTTTGTAGAGGTATATTCAACTAAATTCAATAAACCCAATATACTAGTTTCGAAAGAAGTTTATGAAACGCTTAATAAATATGACTTTCCTGGAAATGTAAGAGAATTAAGAAATATGACAGAAAGAGCTATCATTTTATGTAAAGGAAACTCCTTAGGAATCAATGATTTTCCTATAAAGCCTCATAAAAAGTCATTTTTAGATATTCATACTGAATCTGTTAATCTTAAAAATAATGAAATAAAAATTGTACGCCAAGCACTTCAAGCTAATAAATTTAATCAACAAGCAACTGCTGACGCTTTAGGTATTACTCGTGATGCGCTTATTAGGAAGATGAAGAAGTATGATATCACAATAAAAAAAGGGGAAGATGAATAGCCCGTTTTCGCACACTTGTGCGAAAATTTCATTTTATTTATAAAAATTTACAATGTTTTCTAGTGATAATTATTTCTTGTCAAAATATTTTAGATTTATAATAGAATGCAATATAAATATTTAGGATAATCTCGGTATTTATTATTTTCTTCAAAATTTTCATGGCACAGGCTTTGCCCTATAGTAAATATAACGAGGTAAACCGTCCCTCATTTTAAAGAACGGTTTTTATAGAATAAATATAAGAGATTACAAAAATGGCAGTAGAAAAAACCATCGGGTCATCAAGCCTCGTAGAGGTAATTGACCGCATCCTAGACAAAGGTGTCGTAGTTGATGCATGGGTAAGAGTATCATTAGTTGGTATCGAATTACTCGCAATCGAAGCAAGAATAGTTGTTGCATCTGTTGAAACATATCTAAAATATGCAGAAGCAATTGGCTTAACAGCAAAAGCCGCATAAGGCTCATTTCAATCAAGCAGGTATTTTTGCTAAAGTGTCCTTTCATTTTATTAATGAACGCATGTTTTACCAAAAATATAGCTTTTTAATCTTATATTAGTCTTTATAACCACCCCCCAAAAAAACTACGAAAATAACTGGCCATCAAGAATTAAATCTTAATGGTTTTTTCCTATTATCATCTTAGGGAAATCCTAGAATATTTTTTGAGTTTTAATATTATATCTGATATTCCCGAGTCCGATAAGACTATCGGTTTATCCGATTAGAATTTGATTTTGATATTTTCAATAAGTGATATTAGCGTTGTGCGTTCAGATATAATTCCTTCAAAAATATAATATTTAATAATATAGAGCTCATATTCTGCAAGACATCCAAAAAATATTTGTGGGTTGCTATGTTTGCAATTTATTAAGATATTATATTGTTTTTTATTTTTCTTAATAGCTAAGCTGATTTTACTATAATCATAATGACGAAAAAGTACAAAAAAGGAAGAAGTATGATATTACATTTAAAAAAAGGTCCGAGGAGTAGCCCGTATTCGCACACTTGTGCGAAAATTTCTATTGTTATATAATAATTTACTGTGCTTTTATGATTGAAATTATTTTCAAGAAATTATTTTCATTTATTATTTAGCCATTTTAAAGGTCATTAGGATAATCTTGATATTTATTATTTTCGTTAAAATTTTCATGGCACAGGCTTTGCCCTATAGTAAATATAACGAGGTAAACCGTCCCTCATTTTAAAGAACGGTTTTTATAGAATAAATATAAGAGATTACAAAAATGGCAGTAGAAAAAACCATCGGGTCATCAAGCCTCGTAGAGGTAATTGACCGCATCCTAGACAAAGGTGTCGTAGTTGATGCATGGGTAAGAGTATCATTAGTTGGTATCGAATTACTCGCAATCGAAGCAAGAATAGTTGTTGCATCTGTTGAAACATATCTAAAATATGCAGAAGCAATTGGTTTAACAGCAAAAGCCGCATAAGGCTCATTTCAATTAAGCAGGTATTTTTGCTAAAGTGTCCTTTCATTTTTAATCAATGAACGCATGTTTTACCAAGAATATAGCTTTTAAATCTTATAATCAGTTTATATAACCAATCCGTAAAAGAATATGAAAATGAATAACCAACAAGAAATAAATGTTGATGGTTTTTTTGATAACCTAGTAAGTTCCTATGAGACACGGATTCAAAAAATTCAAACAGCTTTTCAAGCCTCAGAGCATATATCAGAGTCATCCCACTCCTTATTCGACAATGTCCATAATTCCATAACAGAACTCAAAAAGGAGCGGGATATTTTAAATTCAAAGCTTTGCGAAACACTTGCCAAAAATGGTTCATTACGTAAAAAAGATTACAATACTATGATGTCGGGCATACTTTCTACTCTAGATGATAAGGAAAGAGAAGCAGAATCCCAATTTTTGGCATTTATTGAATCCCAAAAAGAAACTACCCAATCGCTAAAAAACAGCATCCTCGATATGAAAGATTTAACTTCGCCAGACGGAGTAAAAATAATCACTAATGTTAAAGAACAACTTTCTCAAATTGCAAAACAACAAGAGATTAGGAAAGATACAGTGATGAAGACTTTTTTGGATTTTCATCAAATGCATAATAGAATGATGGAATGCCTTGAAGATTTAATAAAAAAAGGCGACCACATTCAGAATCAAGATTTAAAAAAGATTAAAGATCTAATAATTCAATAAATTTAACAAAAAAGGAAAGAAAATGGGACTATCATCAGAAATGAAAAACTTGAGTGAAGAGATAGTAGCTCAATTCAAACAACGGCTTAAAGAAAACGAAGAACTTGTAAACGATGTGCAGAAAACCCTCGACGGTTTCCGCAAAGACCATTTGGAAATGGCCGCCGTTTTAAATGCTAATGCTAAGGCTTTGAAAAAAGATCTTGCAATAAATGAAAAGGAAAGATTGAAAGAATCTGATTTATTTATGAAGCAAATGATCAAAGAACATAAAGAAATGTCAGTTGCATTGAGAGAAACTCTTGATCACGACGAAGAAACCAGACTAGACCAATTCGATTCACTTATGAAAAGCATTAATGATAAAATATCAGAAATTTTTGCTTATACAGATAATATGCTTACACAAAGCGAAGTTGATAGACTTTCTCAGTTTGTTGAACTTATGAAAAATATTAATGAAGAAATCACGGATATTTTCACATATACCGATGATTTATTAGCAAAAAGTGAAGTTGAAAGACTTAATGAGTTTACTCTTTTAATGAAAAACATCAACAAAGAGATTTTAAGAATCTTCACTTATACACATAATATGCTTATGAAAGGTGAAGTGGAAAGGCTCAAAGATTTCAATCACATGATGAAAGGAATCCAAACTGATGTGAAAAATCTCAAAAAAGCAATGGCTGAATTGATTGGTGATTATTCAAAAGACAGGGGTGAAGGATCGGCCGCCTGGAAAAAAATGCAAAATATACTTGCACAAATTAGATTGACCGGATTGGCACCTGTTGCAAAAGTTGAAGTCAAGAAAGTTGAAAAGAAAGAAGAAACACCAGCACCAGCTCCAGTTCCAGTTGCTCCAATAGTAGAAACAAAAGCAGTTGTTCCAATGACACTTGAGGCGAAGGTTTTGGATTATATCAACAAGCATCCTAAAGGTGTAAAAATCTCTGAAATGGAAGAACCATTGGGAGAAACACGTATGAAATTGGGATTTGTAGCAAAAACATTATTAGATGTAGGTACAGCTCAAAAGATTGATAATATGTACTTCCCTATAAAATAACAATTAGGTATTTAATGGAGTCACAGTATTTTATTACTGTGGCTCCACAATTTTCAAAATCTATTCTGTTAACAGTTATGACAAAATTAATTGATTGTGTATATTGTAATGGAACGGGCAAAGATCCCTATGAATTACTTTCTCCTATCTCAGGCTGTCAGGTTTGCAAAGGATTAGGACAAATAGAAGTTGAGGAACCCTCAATTATTTGTATTTATTGTTCAGGGAGTGGTAAAAATCCACTCGGAGCCAGAGTTCCTTGTATAGTCTGCCATGGAAAAGGGTCGAATTTATATGTGTCTGATACAATTTGTAGTGAATGTAATGGAACAGGAAAATGGAGCGATGGGTTACCTTGTACACGTTGCAAAGGTATTGGTTTTAGTAAATAAATTGAGAAGCGTGCTAAAAAATGGGTAGAGACGAGAATAAAATCAGGAACAGTCTTGTAAAAAGATTAGAAGCATTAGAAAAGCATAACGCTCGCAAAAAAGAATTTTTCATACAAAAAGAAAGAATCGAACAAGATATTGAAGAGGCAAGGAATATTTGGATAAGTACTATGAATCAATTGCCTAAAAAAGAGTTTTAATTTTAAAAAAGAAGGTTAAGAATATGCAAAATAAAATAATGAATAATGAAACAAACACCGTTTTGGAACCTCGCCGAATGGCAAATTTTGTTGAGACAGAATATATTAAAGATATTACAAATAGAGGTCTTACATATATAAAGGCTGGATTTCCTGTACATTTTAGAGGACCTTCGGGTACTGGAAAAACCACGGTGGCTATGCATCTGGCAAGTAAAATAGGTCGGCCGGTCGTAATTATTCATGGTGACGCTGAATACAAAACATCTGATCTTGTTGGTAGTGAATCGGGATATAGATTCAGAAAATTAGATGATAAATTTATCCATTCTGTTCATAAACTTGAAGAGGATATGGAAAAGAAATGGGTAAATAATCGTTTAACTATTGCTGTTAAAAATGGTTTTACGCTTATTTACGATGAGTTTACACGTTCGCGTGCCGAAGCAAATAATATTCTTTTACCTATTCTTCAAGAACGGATGCTCAGTACATCTGCTGGTAAAGAAGAAGATTATTATATGAAAGTACATCCTGATTTTTGCGCTATTTTTACTTCTAATCCGGAAGAGTATGCAGGAGTAAACCGTACCCAAGATGCTTTACGCGATAGAATGGTAACTATGGATCTAGATCATTTCGACTATGAAACTGAATTACAAATTACTAGAGCAAAATCGGACCTTACGCTCGAAGATGCAGAGAAAATTGTAAAGGTTGTAAGAGGCTTACGTGAATCGGGCAAAACTGAATTTGATCCTACTGTTCGTGGTTCGATAATGATTGCTAAAACATTAGCCACATTAAGTACAACACCTTCAAAAAATAATGAAATGTTTCGATTAATTTGCCAAGACATTCTTACATCCGAAACCAGCAGGGTTGGTTCAAAAACCAATCAAGAAAAAGTAAGATTAATTGTCAATGAATTGATTGATATTAATTGCTAAGAAAATAAATTATTCTAATCACTTAATAAATGAATGTATTATGCCAGAACCATCTACTATAAAGGGTTTGCAAAGTCTTAAAACAATGGGGACAGCCAAAAAAAACGCTATTCCCGACAAAAATACGGATTTTCTTAAACTCTATATGCTCGAAAAAGAAAGAACAAGATTGCGCAATGAACAAAAAAGAATACTTTTAAGGCTTGAAACAATCAATGGCCGGTTGAAGGTTATTCAGAATTTTTATGATGAACAATCTGTTGTCCTACAGAATTTTAGTAATACTGAAAGTAATCAGAACAGCTCTGATAATGAAAAAGAATTTAAAACAATGTCAATAGATTATTAAAACAAAAATGAGGAAAAAAAATGTCTGAACCTAACCATTCGATAAACGCGACAGGGCTTGCTGACATTCTCGAGAGAGTGCTTGATAAAGGAATCGTCATTGCAGGTGATATTAAGATAAGTCTTGCTGATGTCGAATTACTTACCATAAAGATTAGACTCTTGGTTTGTTCTGTTGACAAGGCGATGGAAATGGGCATTAATTGGTGGCAGGAAGACACCTTTCTATCGTCAAAAGCGCGAGAAAAAGAGCTTATGCAGCAACAGGAATCGCTCGATGCTCGCTTAGAAAAACTAGAATCTTTAAACAAACCTTTATAAAATTAACTGCTAATCAGGACGTCAAATGGAAATTAATGATATTGTAGAAATAGCTAAATCAGAATTGATGAAACTTAGCGGGTTTACTTCTCCTAATGCTATAGGAGTAAACAATGAATTCGATATATGGCATATAACTATAGAGATAACTGAAAAATCTTCCGAAGCAGTTAATCTTGATCTTCTCGGAATTTACGATGTTCGAATTGATTCTTCCGGTAATCTTCTTGGCTATGAAAGATTAAGGCAAAGGAAACGTTGTGAAAAAGAACAATTGTAAAACTTCAAACAAATAATATATCGGCTTAGGTTGATTGTATAAAACCCAGTATAAAATAATTAACTAAATATTCACAATTATTAACTGATAAAATAATGGAAAACGAAAATAATAAAGAGAAAAACAACGAGGTCGATTTTGATTTTTTCGGTCTTGGAGGATTATTCAAAGGTATTGAAAAATTAGTTACTCTTGCTGGAAAACTTGAAGATAAAGGTGGAATCAGCAAAGAAGGTGAAATTAATTTTGAACATCTTAAAAAAGGGATGAAAGGGGTTTATGGTTTCACTGTAAATACAGCAGGAGGCAGTTCTCCGAAAATTGAGACTTTCGGAAATATTAAAAAAACTCCGGAAGGTCCTAAAGTGGACGAAGAACGTGAACCGATTACTGATATTTTTGATGAAGAAAATGAAATTATCATTATAGCAGAAATGCCCGGAATAGACGAAAGCGATATTAAAATCGATTTAAAAGATGATATTTTAGAGATTTCAGCAGTCAATAAAGACAGAACTTATAGGAAGGAACTTCTTCTTCCTTCAAAAGTCGTGCAACAAAATTTAAATCAGAAATTCACTAACGGAATCCTAGAAATCAGGATAACAAAATAACAATTATGAAACTTGACAACTTAGAAAATAATGATATAAAATTGATTATATTTGGTGGAAAAGGCGGGGTTGGAAAAACTAGTTGTGCCATAGCTACAGCTTTGGAATTATCAGCTAATTACAAAACTCTACTAATATCAACCGATCCGGCGCATTCAGTGTCGGATAGTCTTGAACAACAAATTGGCTTTAAAGTTCGTAAAGTCGAAAATGTTCCAAATTTATCTGCCATTGAAGTTGTCGCAGATGAAGCACTATCAGCTTTTAAAATAGAGTATTACAAAGAGCTAAAAAAGCTACTTGAAACTTCCACTAGTCTAGATAAAGATGATATTGAAGAAATGCTTACTTTATCGATACCTGGAATTGATGAGGTGATGAGTTTTAAAACTATAATAGATTTCATCGAAGAAGGTGCTTATGATAAGTACGTTGTAGATACAGCACCTACAGGACATGCACTGCGCTTAATAACGTCCCCTAAATTGTTGGATCAGTGGATAAAAGTTGCCGGTAGTTTACGCTGGAAATACCGCTATATTATAACGAGTTTTGCCGGTACTTACAAACAAGATGAGGTAGACGCTTTGTTACTCGATCTTAAAAAAACTGTAAAAAGGATTGAAAAATTATTACGGGATAAAACCAAATGTGAATTTATTCCGGTATGCATACCCGAAGCAATGGCTTTAAAAGAAACAGACAGATTATTGATTGATTTGAGTAAATCAGGAATTGTACCAAAGCAGATTATTGTTAATAATTTAATGGTTACTGACGATTGTGATTTTTGTAAGCAAAGAAAAGCAGGCCAGGTAAAATATTTACAAGAAATCAAAGAAACTTATAGCAGTTTAAATAGAGTTGAAATTCCAATGTTCGCTGAAGAGGTCAAAGGTCTGAAAGCATTGAATCAGTTGAAATTGTATCTTTTTGGTAATAATATAAATTGTAGAAATCATGAGCAAAATCAAAGATGAATCAGTGCTAAGGGTTAAAGAGGCCTTAGTAAAAGATGTAGGGAGAGCCATAGCCAGGATAGATCCCAAAGATATGAAGTTATTAGGTTTGGAAAGTGGTGAGGTTATTATGATTGAAGGTAAACGTACCACACCAGTCAAAATAATGCCATGTTATCCTGAAGACCGAGATAAAAATATCATTCAAATTGATGGAATAACGAGAGAAAATGCTCAAGTTGGGATTGATGAGAAAGTTAAAATCATCAAGACAATATGTCGTCAAGCAACAAAAATAAAACTTAAACCTGATACAAAATCAGGCTCGTTGTTCAAAGCTGACGACGCAAAATACATCGGTTCTCTTATTAATGGATTACCAGTAACAAAAGGTGACAAAGTTAGAGCCATTTTATTCGGTTCACGTTCAGTTGATTATACAGTTACTGGTATAAATCCGGACGGTGTAGCTATTATTCACCCAAATACAATTTTTCAGTTAGAATTAGTAAAGCAAGAAGGCGAGCGTAAAAGCAGGGTTTCGTATGAAGATATTGGTGGCCTTGGTAATCAAGTTCAGCGCATAAGAGAGATGATTGAGCTTCCATTAAAATATCCTGAAATATTTGAACGACTTGGAGTACAACCTCCAAAAGGAGTATTTCTTTATGGACCTCCCGGCACAGGAAAAACTCTTATTGTTAGAGCTGTTGCCCACGAAACGGATGCATATTTTATAAATATCTCCGGTCCGGAAATTATGGGCAAATTTTATGGAGAAAGTGAAGGACGCATCAGGAAACTTTTTGAAGAAGCTCAGGCTCATGCACCATCAATAATATTTATTGATGAAATTGACGCCATCGCTCCAAAGAGAGAAGATATGGGCGGTGAGAAGCAGGTTGAAAAACGTGTTGTTGCCCAGCTCTTGTCTTTGATGGATGGTTTGGAATCAAGAGGTAAAGTCATTGTCATTGGTGCTACAAATATTCCAAATTCAATTGACCCAGCGTTGAGAAGACCAGGAAGGTTTGATCGTGAGATTTCAATTTCAATTCCCGATAAAAAAGGTAGATTGGAAATCCTTCATATTCATACTAGAGGTATTCCATTAGCTATGGATGTTGATATGGAAAAATTGGCTGAGATTACTCATGGTTTTGTAGGTGCAGATTTAGAAGCTTTAGCAAGAGAAGCCGCAATGACTGCTTTACGCAAGGTACTTCCGCAAATTGATTTTGAAATGGCCGATATTCCTTATGAGATTTTAATGTCACTTGAAGTGACAATGGATAATTTTCAAGATGCAATGAAAGAGGTTGAACCTTCCGCCATAAGAGAAGTTTTTGTTGAAGTCCCGGATGTTAAGTGGGATGATGTTGGCGGGCTGGAAGAAATCAAAGAAGCATTGAAGGAGACAGTTGAGTGGCCTTTGCAATATGCTGATTTATTTAAAAAAGCAGATACTAAACCTCCTAAAGGTATTATACTTCATGGGAGACCCGGTACCGGTAAAACTTATCTCGCAAAGGCCCTTGCAAGCGAAAGTGGTGTCAATTTTATTTCTGTAAAGGGACCTCAAATTTTGAGCCGATATATCGGTGAATCGGAGAAAGGAGTTCGGGAATTGTTTAGAATGGCAAAGCAAGCTTCGCCATGTATATTATTTTTGGATGAAATTGACAGCCTAACACCAAGACGCAATAATGATAGTTCAGGATCCGGTGTGATTGAACGGGTGATAGGCCAATTTCTTACAGAAATGGATGGTATTGAAGATTTGAAAGGAGTAATTGTACTAGCCGCTACAAATAGAATTGATTTAATTGATCCTGCTTTATTGCGTAGCGGCAGATTCGATCTGATTTTTGAATTACCATTACCGGACAAACTTACTAGAGAGAAAATATTCTCAATTCATACGAAAAATAAACCAATAAGTAAAAAAATTGACCTGAGTAAATTGGCAACAGAAACGGAAGGTTTAACCGGATCTGATATTGAATTTATTTGCCGAAAAGCGGCTATGCTTGCTATACGTCAATTGATTGAAAAGAATCGCGGTAAATCGGATAAAGTGGTTGGTTCCATTTCGATTTTGGAAACTCATTTTGAAGAGGCGATTCAACTAGTTTTAAAACAAAACGCAACAAAGAAATAAGAAATAATAATGTCAAACTAATCAATATAATGTAAAATAAAATGGCAAAAAAAGGAATATATATTTACGGAATAGTACCGTACCCATATAGTAATGATATGTTGAAATTATTTGAATCATTAGGACTTTATGCAATCACATTTCAAAATGCTTCTGCTATCGTTTCTGATCAAAAAACAAATCATATTAATTATCTTGACAGGGAATCCTTAGGGCATTTATTAGTTCATCACCAGACAACGATTGAAGATCTAATGAACAACGGTTTCAACATACTTATCCCAATGAAACTCGGTACAATTGTAAATTCAGATGCTGAAGTTATTCGAATATTGTCTAACGGTTATGAGTTAATAATTAGCACTTTTAATAAAATTGAATACTGTACAGAGATCGACTTAGTAGCAACTTGGGCTGATTTTCCTGAAATTCTTAAGGAAATGTCGGAACATCCGGATATTGTAGCCATGAAAAATAATATATTAAAAAATAATGATATAATTTCTCAATCCGATCAATTAAAAATAGGCAAATTAGTACAAAACCTATTAAAGCAAAAAAATACAGAAGCTGAACTAATTATTTTAGATATGTTGTCTCCGATTATTTTAAATTCCAAAACACACGAAGTGATGAACGATATTATGTTAACTAATTCAGCTTTTTTAATTGATCGATTGAAAAGCGAAAAGTTTGAAAATATTATTGACCAGTTGGATGAGGAGTTTAATGGTAAGTTGAATTTTAAATTAGTAGGTCCACTACCGTGTTATAGTTTTTATACAATTGAAACTAAGGAATTAAATCCTATAACCCTCGAAAAAGCAAGACAAAGACTAGGATTGAAGGAAGAGATAACGGAACCAGAAATCAAGAAAGCTTATTTAGAACAAGCCAAATTATTTCACCCCGACAAAAATATACTCAATGGTACAAATGATCACTTTACTAATATTAAAGAATCCTATCACAGCCTGCTTGAATATTCTATAGCGGCGAGACAATCATCGAAAGGAAATTTATTATCACTAGCAAAAGATAAGGTCTTGAAAAACCTAATTTTGGTTAAAATAAAGGAATAATATGCAACGAGACGGGAAATATATTTATTGCATTATAGCATCGGATTATGACATTAATCTTGGTCCGATTGGAATCGGTGGACGGGGTGACTTAGTATCCACTATAGGCATGGATGGTTTATGTATGGTGGTTAGCGACCATCCGCTAAGTAAATTTACCGTAAATCCCGAAAACATGTTAGCGCACCAAAAAGTAATCGAAGTAGTGATGAAAGAATTCAGCAGCGTTATACCAATTAGGTTTGGAACTATCGCGGCAACTCCAGATGAAATTCGTAATCTACTCAGTCGCAGATTTAGCGAGTTTATGGAATTAATTCGCCAGTTTGAAAATAAAATGGAAGTTAATGTAAGAGGAACTTGGAAAAACATAGGAACTATCTATAAGGAAATTGATAAAGAACATCTTGAATTACAAAAAATCAGAGCTGAAATAGATAAAATCGATGATTCGGAAAAGAAGAGTTTTAAAATTGATGAAGCTGGAAAGTTAGTTACGCAAGCACTTTGTGAAAAGAAAATTGAGGAAACGGAAATGATAATTGAAGCTTTTCGTAAATCAGTATTTGAATATAAACTCAACAAAACGAGTGGAGATAATATGTTTATGAATACAGCATTTCTGGTTAATAGTGGACGTGAACAAGAATTTGATAATATTATGAACCAACTGGGTGCTAAATACGAAAACCGTAGTGATTTTAAATATACAGCGCCATTACCTATTTTTAATTTTGTAGATTTAAAAATATTTCCCGAAAAATGGGAATTGTAAAACAATTTATTAGCGACAGATATGAACAACCAACAAGAAACACCGAAAGAAGGCAAGTACATTTATGGGATCATTAGCCATACCGGGCCAATAAGCTATGGTCCTATAGGAATGGGACAACGAGGAGATAATGTTTATGGAATAAATTATAAGGATATTACAGCTATTGTGAGTAATTCACCTATAATCCAATATGAAGCTCGAAGAATAAACATGACTACTCATGAAAAAGTACTAGAGGAAGTTATGAAGCAATTTACTGTACTGCCTGTAAGGTTTTCAACAATTTCTGAACATAACGATGATGCTGGAATTCTGAGAATTCTCGAAAAAGACTATAAAAAATTTGCTGATCTGCTTGTCAAAATGTCCGGGAAAAAAGAATTAGGCCTTAAAATATTGGCCCATGAAGAAGAGATTTATAGCAGTATAATTGAAAAATATGATGAAATAAGAACACTTAGAGACAAATTATTAAACCTTCCAGCAGATAAAACACATTACCAACGGATGAAAATTGGAGAAATGGTGGCTGAAGCAGTAAAAAGAGAAACGGAAAATTATAGAAATAACATTCTCGATACATTGAAACCGCTGACAGAAGATGTTAAGCTAAATGATAATTACGGAGAAATGATGATTCTCAACTCAGCATTTCTAATTAAAAACACTTCGGAACCTTTATTTGACATAGCAGTAAATGAATTGGATGAAAAATACGGCCACTTAATGACATTCAAATATGTAGGAACTTTACCACCATACAATTTTGTAAACCTGGTAATTAATACCAAAGGTATTTAATATGTTTATACTTGACGACATATTTTTAGCACCTTTAAAAGGGATTATTTTTCTCGGGAAAAAAATAAATGAAGTGATAGAGAAAGAATCATCGGATGAAGGAGCTATAAAAGAAAGGCTGATGAGATTACAATATAAATTTGAAATGGATGAAATTGATGAAGATGAATATGACAAACAAGAAGATGAATTATTAGAATTATTAGAAAATATAAGAAAAGAAAAATTAAACCAATAATGTAATAATATTAAGAGGAAAAAAGATGAAACCATTTAAATGTCCAAAATGTGGAAAAACAACTGGTGGAACTGAAAAGTTCTGTATTGAATGTGGTCAGCCGCTTGACATTTATTGTCCTGAGTGTGGAGAAAAATGGCGATTTATGTTTGAATATAAATTTTGCCCGGCATGCGGCCATAACATGAGAAAAATTGAAGCCAATAAGCCAGTACACAAACAAACATAAAAAAGAAATCTTACGTATTAACCTTGAAGTTGAATAAATAATTAGCAGGAAAAAAATGAGTAGTATTATTGATGTCAAAATAGAAGTGGTTAAGTTCATAAAAGAGAACATTAACTGTTATGATGTGACAGTCATAAAAATTGAAAAGGTGCAGGAAATTTGGAATTCAGTGGCTGAGGTTTATGAAGATGATTCATTTCTCAAAGCTATGAATATGCCTCCCAAACAAGTACGGCTGTTTTATTCTGTAAAAATGAATGAAAACCTTGAAATCACTGGTTTCGAAAGGTTAAATTCATTTGAAGGAATTGATAGTGGTGATTAGTATTATTAATTAAGTATTGGTACGTTATGAATGATTTAATTTACGTTTATTGTATATCGAATAGATTACCTGATCTTAGTTTAAGTAAAGAGCATAATGACCTGAAATATATAATGCATAATAATATTTTCGCAGTTATTAAATATGTTTCAGAAAATGAGTTTTCCGATGAGAACTTAAAAAAGAATTTATCCGATATGGACTGGCTGGAAAGCCGTGTTCGTGAGCATATCGAAGTTATCAATTTACTGATGGAACAAAACACAGTAATTCCATTTAACTTCGGAAGTATCTTTCAGTCTGAAATTAATTTAAAAAAATTCATAACGGATTATACTGATTCACTAATCGAAAACTTTAGCCATATAGAAGGTAAAGAGGAATGGGCGGTTAAAATTTATTGCAACCGTAAGGCATTATGTGAACAGATTGATGAATTGAGCGAGGATGCGGCGGCTCTCGAAAAACAAATCATGGCAAGCTCACCAGGAAAAGCGTTTCTGCTTAAAAGAAAGAAAACAGACCTAATTGAAAATGAGATGGATAGGCTTTGTAAAGTATTTGGACAAAAATACTATGATACTTTTAGACTTTTAAGCGATGCAACATATCTGAATAATATTTTACCACAAGATGTTACAGAAAGGGATGATACGATGATATTGAATGCCGCTTTTCTTGTCAAAAAAACTAATGTAGGTGATTTTAAATCTACAGTAGAGGATCTTAGAAAAAAGGATGGGAATTCCGGTTTTGTTATTGAAACAACCGGACCATGGGCGCCGTTCAGTTTCATTAATTCCAAGAAAAATCATAATGAACCATAACGTAGTTGATCAATCAAAAGATATAACAATCCTTGAATTACTTGATAGGGTTTTGAACAAAGGGGTTATTCTTACAGGCGATATTGTAATCTCGGTTGCTGATATCGATTTGGTTTACTTGGGAGTAAAATTAATGTTATGCTCTGTTGAAACAATGGAGCAGTTAAAACTTGGGAAGTCAGTACCGGAAAAATTGTGATTTATTTTGCAATTTTTCATATTGCTAAAACAATAGATAACCGTACGAATTTTCGTATGAACTAAATGATAAAATTATGCAGACTAAGATATGATGATCTATTCTATAATATCGCTAAATAAAAATCCTGAGAAGTTGAAGGCATATTTGCAAGGTATGAAAGGAATTTTGAATACCGATTTATATGCCGTTTTCTATAATGAAATTGCTGTTGTTGTGAGTGATTTGAAAAGAGCGAATTTGGTTTCGGATAGTGTTAATGCATTGGCTTATGGAGATGTTATTGAAAAGCTGGCAAAACAATTTACTTTGCTTCCAATGCGGTTTGGTTCTGTTTTGGAATCGAGAGAATTAATCATTAGTATGCTCGAAAAAAATTACTATGGTATTATAAACAATCTCCAAAAGGTGGATAACAAGTTCGAATTTGGATTAAAAGTTTTTTGTGATACTGAAAAAGTATTGGCTGAATTGAAAATAAAATTAGAATCCGATGACAAAACAGAGACTAAATCTTTAAAAGAAACACAAAATTCAGTTTATCGAGATTGGGTTGAGAAAAAACTTAAAGAACATCGCCGTGAAGAACAACTATTAAGTTATGTTAATACAATTATAGAAGATATTACTAATAATCTTGAAAAGTTGGATTCTGTTAGTAAATTTAAAAAAATGGTTACAGAAACAACTATTATTGATGCCCTTTTTTTGCTGGATAAACCAAAGAAAGAAGATTTGGTTCAAACCATAGGAGATATGAAAATAAAATATCCGGGACTTAATTTTGTTTTAACCGGTCCTTGGTCCCCATACAATTTTGTTGATATCACTATTAAGGAATAAGAGCAATGAGCGATAATAAAATACTGTTTAATTCAGGTTCGTTGGAAGAACTTTCGGAGGAGCTTGGGAAAACGATAGGAAATGAAGAATCAAAACTTAAGCTCGGACCTGATAATGCAGATTCGGGTTTAGCAAAATTAGTATTGACATTAATAGAACTAATAAGGAAACTAGTAGAAAAACAAGCAATGAGAAGGGTTGATGGCGGTTTGTTAACCGATGACGAAATCGAAAATCTTGGTGAAACATTAATGAAATTGGAAGATAAAATGGAGGAACTGAAAAAGCACTTTAATCTAACCGATAAAGACTTAAATATTAATCTTGGTCCTTTAGGCGATTTAATGTAAAACTTTCCTCAAGAATTCTGATATATATATATAATAAAATAAATGTTTTGCCTCTTAAGCGTTGGATTTTACTGAAAGATGTTTCTTGCAATTAAAAGCTAGTGCTGGTTTTGTAGTCAGATTTTCAGACATTTTAAGAACATGTCAAAAATATTTAAAAATTTATAAATAAACAAATTTAAAAATCAATGATTTATTTGGTTATTTAAAAAAAAATAATTAACTTTGGATTTTAAATTTAATTAATTGCCCAACGGCGATTCAATTTAAAGTAATTGACAATTAAGACCTATGAAAAAAGATAACATAATGGACACCGGTAACCTTCGACGATTGGCAGAAGAAATTAGAAGTAAGAAAGCGCCCAAAATAATTTCACATCTCTCTGAATCTGATACGCTGAAACTAATTCACGAGCTGGAAGTTCATCAAGTTGAGCTGGAAATGCAGAACGAAGAGCTCACAATAGCAAAATCTTCTGCACAAGACGCCCTAAATTTATTTGATTTTGCTCCATCGGGTTTTTTTGTACTTTCTGAAGAAGGCGAAATTATTAAGCTGAATTTGAGTGGAGCAAATATGCTTGGTAAAGAACGCTCGCTACTAATAAACAGTAGGTTTGGCTTTTTTGTTTCAAACGATACCAAAACAATATTCAATCACTTTCTTGAGAAAGTATTTACCGGCAAATCGAAAGAATCTTGTGAATTAACTCTATCACTTAGTAACAATTTACCAATATATGTTCAACTCACAGGTATAGTTGCCGAGGAAAACGGGCAATGCCTTGTTACTACGGTAGATATCACAGAGCGAAGACGTGCTGAGGATGCATTGCGGATAAGTGAGGCGCAAAAAGATGCCATTTTAAATGGTATTAAAGCAAACATTGCCTTTGTTGACAATGGCTTGAAAATTATTTGGGCGAATAAATCAGCCGCCAAATCCGTTAACAAATCACCAGACGAGATGGTAGGCCGTACTTGTTATGAATTGTGGGCTGATCCATCAAAACCCTGCCAAGATTGCCCATCCGTAAGAGCACTTCTAACAAAGGAATCAGCAGATATACTAATTCGAACACCCGATGGTAGGGTCTGGGAGGAAAAAGGTGAACCCATATTCGATTCCGAAGGAAATATAATTGGTATTGTAGAAATAGCTAATGATATCACCGACCGCAAACGGACAGAAAACTTATTAGAACAAACCCGCAACAATTATGAAACATTTTTTAACACCATCGATGAATTTCTTTTTGTTTTAGATGAACAAGGAAATATAATTCATACAAATTCAACAGTTATTGACCACCTCGGTTATACACCCGATGAATTAGCCGGCTTATCTGTTCTAATGCTACATCCGCCTGAACGCCGTGATGAAGCCGGACAAATTGTAGGTGAAATGCTTGCAGGAAGATCTGAGTTTTGTCCAATTCCGCTAATTACCAAAGCGGGGATTCAGATTCCCGTTGAAACAAGAGTTTCAAATGGCATTTGGGATGGCAAACCTGTAATATTTGGAGTTACCAAGGATATTTCCAAACTCAAATTATCAGAAGAAAAGTTTTCGAAATTATTTCATATCAATCCTTCTGCTTGCGGCTTAAGTGATTTGATAACTGGAAAATATATCGAAGTGAATAAAGAATTTTACACTTTGTTTGGATTTGATAAAGAAGAAGTTATTGGTAAAACCGCTATAGAATTCGGAATTTTAACCCCAGAATCAATGACTTCCATATTGCTAAATGCCGATAGCCAAGGAAATGTAACAAACGTGGAAGCCGATTTAAAAGCAAAGAACGGCGATATAAAGCATGTTCTATTATCTTCAGAAAATATTTATGTTCAAGAGGAAAAACTACGATATACAGTTGTTCAGGATATAACCGAACGCAAGAAGGCGGAGGAAATGCTGTATGAAAGTGAAGAGAAGCATCGTCGCTTAATCGAAAATAGCCACGATATTATTTATACGCTTAATGCGGATGGGGTTTTTGTTTTTGTTTCTCCTGCCTGGACTGTACTTGTTGGGCACCCGGTTAGTGAGGTAATAGGTAGGCCATTCCATCTATTTGTACATCCTGATGATCTGCCGGGTTGCTTTGAGTTTATGCAAAAGCTGTTAGAGAGCGGCCAACGGCAAGAAGGGGTAGAGTACCGCGTAAAGCATTCCAACGGATCTTGGTATTGGCACACTTCAAGCGCTGTTCCTTTAAGAGATGAATCCGGTATGGTCTTTGGTTTGGAAGGAATAGCCCGGGATATATCCGAACGCAAGAAGGCAGAAGAAGAACTGATTAAAATCAGCAAAAAATTTGAAGCTATTGTTTCTGCCTCTCCCGATGGAATTGGAATGGTATCTTTAGACGGTAAAGTTCAACTTATGTCTGATAAATTAGCATCAATTTATGGATATTCTATCGAAGAGAAAGATGAAATGATTGGAAAATCATTGTTCGGTTTTATTGACCCTTCTAATCACAAACTATTAGTTGATAATATTCATAAACTAATTGATGGTAATAAAGGCAAAGAGATTTCAGAATATCTGGCTGTAAAAAAAGATAATAGCCGGTTTTATGTTGATGTGAATTCTACCATATTATATGATTCTGAAGGTAATCCTAGTAGTATTCTATTTGTCGAACGGGATATTAGTGAGCGCAAGAAGACAGAGCAGGACATTAAACTTAAAAGTGAAGAACTCATTAAGATCAATGCCGAAAAAGATAAATTCTTCTCAATTATAGCCCACGATATGCGCGGACCTTTCAATGGATTTTTAGGCTTTACACAAATAATGGCAGAAGAACTCCCAAACATGACAATGACTGAAATCCAAAAAATGGCAGATTTGATGAGAAAATCAGCTACTAACCTTTACCGTCTTCTCGGGAATCTGCTTGAGTGGTCGCTAATGCAACAAGGGCTAATTCCGTTTAATCCTGAAGTAGTTAAATTGCTTCCAATTATTGATGATAGTACAGCAACAATAATTGAACCAGCCAAAAGCAAAGGAATCGGAATAAATTATGATATTCCTTTAGATGTAGTCGTTTTTGCTGATAGGAATATGATTCAAACAATTATTAGGAATCTCGTTTCCAATGCTGTTAAATTTACTCCAAAAGGCGGGCAAATAACCATTTCGGCAAAATACAGCGACGACCAAAGTGTAGAAATATCTATAAAAGATACCGGTATAGGTATGAGTCCTAAAATTCTGAATAATTTATTTCTAAGCGATGTTAATACAAACCGTAAAGGTACCGAAGGAGAACTCAGTACAGGTTTAGGCTTAATGCTCTGTAAAGAATTTATTGAAAAACACGGCGGAAAATTGTGTGTTGAAAGCGAAGTTGGAAAAGGTAGTAATTTTTATTTTATTTTGAAAACTAAAAAAACAGAATTTTTATGAAAAAGAAAAATCTATTCAAAAGAAAAGGCGTAGTCGAAATAATTATATTTCTTCTGCTTTGTGGTTTAGGTGTGGTGTATATAAATTATACAGCAAATAGATTTGTCAATGTTAAGGTTGATAAGGTTTTACAAATAGCCAGAACAATTGGAGCAACTTTACCCAAAGAAGATTTAACAGCTCTATCAGCAACAATTTCTGATACAGCAAAGGTGGAGTATAAGCTTATTAAGAAATCCCTAAAAGACATAATAGGGGTAAATTCTTCAGCTAGATTCGCATATTTATACACCGAACGAAACGGAAAAATATTCATTTTTGCAGATTCCGAAGAGGAAAACTCCAAAGATTATTCACCACCCGGACAACAATATACTGAAGCCGATAAAGCATACAGCCAAGTTTTTATTCGTCAAAAAGAAAAAGTTACAAGTCCCGTTACTGAAAGATGGGGAAAGTGGATAAGTGTGCTGATTCCCATAAAAGATCCCTCTACCAGCAAAGTCTTAGCCATTTTTGGAATAGATTTTGACACGAAATTATGGAACAAATTTATATTATATGAAGTCATAGAATCAAGAATGTTATTATTTTTGTTGCTAATAACGTTTCTTGTTTTCTTTTATACAATAGCTAAGAATAAATTATTAAAGAAAGAAATCATTGAGCACAAGGAAACTGTGGAAGCACTGGGAAAGAGTGAAAAGCGGCTACATGATATAACATCCATTTTAGCGGATTGGATTTGGGAAGTGGACGTGAATGGAATCTATACCTACAGTTCACGGTGTAGCGACGACTTTTTGGGGCAATCCCGTGGAGACATAATCGGGAAGACGGCATCCGATTTTATATCTCCGGATGAAGCAAAGAGAGTAGCTGTAATTTTCTCTGAAATTATGGCAAACAAAGGACCCATTCATAATTTGGAGAATTGGAACATCAGCAAGAATGGCGAAAAAATCTGTCTCCTTACCAATGGTTTACCTATATTAGACGAAGAGGGAAATCTCAAAGGTTACTTCGGCGTTGATATTGACATCACCGAAAGCAGGTTGTTGGAAAATGAGTTACGTGAAAGCGAAGGAAAATATCGCGCTTTGATAGCGAATCTTCCTTCAGGTGTAGTAGTTCATAGTTCGGATACATCCATCTTAATATCAAACGCAATGGCAGAGTCTATACTTGGGTTGACCGCAGACCAAATGCAAGGAAAAACAGCTATGGACCCAAGCTGGTATTTTCTCAATGAAGATGGTTCACCAATGCCCCACGAAGAATATCCTGTCAATCGGGTACTCTCTACGGGAAAAGGTTTCTGGAATTTGGTTATCGGGCGCCCTATTCAAAACCAGGGCGGTTTTGTTTGGGCTTTATGCAATGCCTTTCCTGTGCTTGGTATTGATGGAAATATAGAACAAGTGGTTGTTTCCTTCAACGACATCACCAAACGCAGGCTAGCAGAAGATGCACTGCGCTTGAGCGAAGGAAAATTACGCTCCATAATAGATAAAACTACCGATTTTATTGCTATTACAGATGCCAACGGCTTCATTACTTATGCTTCCCCCAATTCGGAATTGTTCTTTCTTTATACATCCGAAGAAATCCGCGGTCACAATTTTATGGAATTTGCCGACGAGACAATTGCCATAGAAGCAATTGGAGTATTTAAAGGTATGTTGGAAAAAGACTTAAAGTCGAAATCCAATTGGCTGATGAAACGTAGAGATGGCTCTACCTTTATTGGAGAGTTAACCGGATCAAACTTCCAATATGGCGGCATGAATGGGACTTTGGTGGTTATCCGTGATATTACCGAAAGTAAGAGAATGGCAGATGCACTGCAAATAAGTGAAGAAAAATATAGGCTTATAGCAGAGAATTCCAGCGATACCATTGCTGTAATGGATTTGGATTTAAACTGGACTTATGTCAGTCCATCCGTTGAGAAAATTTGGGGATACACAGTTGAGGAAGCACTGCTTCAAAAATTGGATCAAATTCTTACACCGGATTCCATTCAAAAAATTAAGGAATTGATTGCCAAGGTTTTGCCTGACGAATTATCCGGAACTTCTAAGATTAGCTATTACCCACCAATTCAACTGGAGCAATATCACAAAAATGGTTCTACGATTTGGGTTGAGCTTTCATATTCTTTGTTAAGAGATAAAAACAACATACCGATCGGCATTCTTACCGCAACTAGGGACATCTCTGACCGCAAGCATTTGATGGATGAATTAAATCAGCAGAAAGAGTTATTACAAAGTGTGTTTGACCATATTCCGGTTATGATTACCTATTATAATGAAACCAAGAAATTAGAAATGATTAATCACGAGGTAATTGAAAAATTAGGATGGTCTTATGAGGATTGGAATAATGAAAGCATTTTATCTAAATGTTATCCCGATCCGGATACTTTCAATGCAGTACTTGATTTTATGATCAATAAACCAATAGGTTGGAAAGATTTTTTGACTACGACAAAATGGGGTACTGTCATAAATACATCATGGACAAATATCTCCCTGCCTAATGGTGTTTCAATAGGAATTGGACAAGACGTCACCGAACGCAGGCGGGCTGAAGTTGAACTGCTGGCTTCAAAGATTTATTTAAACAAGATAATAAATAGCGTAGCTTCTCCAATATTTGTAAAAGATGATAAATTTCAATTTTGTCTGGTAAATGAAGCCTTATGTTCACTCCTCGGATTGCCGCAGGAGGAACTTATTGGCAAAACCGGTTTGGAACATTTTCCGGATGACCAAAATGAAGTGTTTCTTACTAATGACAAAGAAGTGCTTAAAACAGGTATCGAAAATATTAGCGAAGAGTTTCTGACTGACGGGGTGGGTAAAGTAAGAACTATTATCACAATAAAAACTTTATATACTGATCTAGACGGGAATAAATTCATAGTTGGAATTATTAATGACATCACCGAGCAGAAAGAGATACAGGAAGAACTTACAAAAGCGAAACTAAAAGCTGAGGAAAGCGACCGTTTGAAATCAGCGTTTCTTTCAAATATGAGCCACGAGATTCGGACTCCGATGAATGGTATTCTTGGTTTTGCCGGGCTTCTGAAAGAAGTTAATCTAACAGGAGAGGAGCAACAAGACTATATTGAAATGATGGAGAAAAGCGGTGCCCGTATGCTTAATATCATTACCGATATTGTCAATATATCGAAGATAGAATCCGGACAAATTGAAGTTTTATTTTCGGATACAAATATTAACGATCAAATTGAATTTATATATAATTTATGCAAACCGGAAGCTGAGCAAAAACAACTTCGAATTATCTATGGAAAGACCTTACCCGCGAATGAGGCAATCATTAATACAGACCGGGAAAAAATCTATGCAATTCTTACTAACTTAGTCAAAAATGCGATTAAATTCACTAAAACCGGAACGATCGAATTCGGGTATAACAAAATAGGTGAATTTATTGAGTTTTACGTAAAAGATACCGGTATAGGGATTAATCAGGAACAGCTCGAGTTTGTTTTTGAAAGATTCAGGCAAGGTAGTGAATCATTAAATAGGAATTATGAAGGAGCCGGATTGGGATTATCTATATCTAAAGCCTATGTTCAAATCCTTGGTGGAAATATTTGGGTTGAAAGCGAAGTAGGAGTAGGCAGTACATTCTATTTTACAATTCCTTACGTTATTAGTGAGGTGGAAAAATTCGAGATTGAAAATTTAGTTTCTATTTATGATTTATTTCATCAAATAAATAGCTTGAAAATATTAATAGCCGAAGATGATGACACATCGGATTTGCTCATCACAATGGTTCTGAAAAATGTCAGTGCTGAGATATTACACGCAAAAACAGGTATTGAAGCTATTGAAATCTGCCGCAATAATCCTGACATTAGTTTGATTATGATGGATATAAAAATGCCTGTTATGGATGGGTATGAAGCTACACGGCAGATAAGACTATTTAATGAAGATGTCATTATTATAGCCCAAACAGCTTTTGGACTAACCGGTGATAGAAATAAAGCAATTGCCGCAGGTTGTAATGAGTATCTTACGAAGCCTATTGATAAGATCAAGTTAATGGAATTGATGAATAAACATTTTAGTAAAAGTGTTTAAACATTCGATGTAATATAATATTTTAACTCCACCAAGTCATTAGTATATAGACAAATATATCTTTTTTTTATAATCACTTAAAAAGTAATTTAAAGACCAATAACAAAACAAGCCGATAAACTGTGATGCTTATCGGCTTGTAATTTCATCACTTACGCACTGCGTTTGTGATCCCAAGGGGATTC
This sequence comes from bacterium, assembly GCA_037127915.1. GTDB lineage: Bacteria > Bacteroidota > Ignavibacteria > Kapaibacteriales > UBA2268 > JBAXXL01. The sequence continues at coordinate 44,407 of JBAXXL010000003.1, read as the reverse complement.
GAACCCCTACTGCCAGCGTGAAAGGCTGGTGACCTAACCGTTAGTCGATGGGACCGTAGGTTTTTTTCGTCTTGAATTTTCCATTGCTGTTAAAAACAAGAATTCAAAATTAACCAGAAAATCTGAATTTACCAAATAATATTTTCCACATTATCAATAATTTATAATTCCGGTTTTGTATATATATCCTTCAAGTGGTTTATTGAAAAAAGCTTCCGCTTCTTTTGAGACTGTAATTATTTTTTGAATATCTATATTTATCGCTTTATTTTCACGATTTAGGGAGTGAATCAAATCTTCCGTGGCAACATTGCCGGCGGCTACTTTTGTGAATGGACAACCGCCCAGGCCACCAAAAGCTGTTTCTATTACTTCGGCACCTTCGTTGATTCCAGTGTAGCAATTCGCAATTCCTAAACCGAATGTATTGTGGAAATGGACGGTTATGGTTATTTCTGGGTAATCGGATTTAATTTTGGACATCATTCTTTTTATTTGTTCAGGATATGCGTGCCCGGCTGTATCAGCCAACGAGATATTTTTAACGCCTATTTCAACATATTTTCTGATAATATCATAAACAACAGATTCATCAATTTTGCCTTCAAAACCGCAACCAAAAGCAGATTGAACTGAGCATTGAACAAATTTACCATCATTGAGACCTTTCTTAGCCATTTCACAAATCCTGTTTGTGGCTTCTTCTGTGCTCATACCGGTGTTTTTTAAACTATGGGCGTTACTTGCTGAAACTCCCATACAAACGATGTCAACGTTGCACAAGAGTGCTCTTTCGTAGCCTTTTTCATTTAGAACCAAACCGGATAGTAAAGTCTTGGAAGATTTTCCTGAAAAATTTTGGAATAACCTATCGGTATCAGCCATTTGAGGAACTTTGACAGGATGGACAAAGGAACCGATTTGAAGAATATCTATTCCAGATTCGATTAAACTCTCAATCCATTTTACTTTTGTTTCTAAAGGAACAATTATTTTTTCATTTTGGATGCCGTCGCGCATACCGACTTCATGAATTTTGATTCCCATTATAATCTCTTTTGTTATTTATTTACAAATTAAAAAGCAAATTTAAAGAAGATTTGGAATAAAAAAAAATCGTTACAATGCGAGAGCAAGGTAACGAGAGATGTGCCACACTTTGAACAGTGGCACAACTTAGTATTTTAGAATTAGAAATGTCTTCTAATAATTGATTTTAGATGGACTCCACTTTGAAAGTGTGGCACATCTAAGTATTTATAACGGTAATCTTCAATTTATCTTACAAAAATAATTATTTGATTATACAATAAAATTAAACTATTTTTGTTTCTAATATTATATTATAATGAGGTACCTATGTTGGTTTTACAATATTCCGAATTAACGGAAGCCGTGCAATCTTTGAAATATGAAGATAAAATTGAACTTAAAGAGCTATTAAATCATTACTTGATAGAGGAACGCAGGGAAGAAATATATCAAAACTATAAAAAAAGCAAAAAAGAAGTTTTATCCGGAAAAGTTAAATATCATAAATCTTCGAATGAATTAAGAAAGGCACTTGAAAATGATTGAAATAGGCTATTCTTCTTCATTTAAAAAAGCGTTCAAAAAACTTTTGAAAACCTCTCCTGAAATTGAGGAAAAATTCTGGGATAAAATTTATATTTTCTACAATAATCCTTTCGATATTCAATTGAAAACTCATAAACTTTCGGGCAAACTTAAAGATCTCTGGAGTTTTTCGATAGACTTTTCGATCAGAATTATTTTCTACTTTGAAAGCAAAAATGAAGTAACTTTCACTGATATTGGTACACATCAAGATGTTTATTAGATTATGCTTTTAGTTGTGCCACACTTTCAAAGTGTGGCACAACTAAAGTTCCTTAAATGTTTACATATAATAGAAAATCAATTGAATAATAACGAATATCGGTACTAAAACCGGTATAGAGAATTTATACATATATGCAAGGAAATCAGGCATTTTTACACCTTGGCTTTCAGCAATAGCTTTAACCATAAAGTTTGGACCATTACCAATATATGACAACGAACCCCAAAGAACCGCGCCTGTACAAATAGCCTGCATCATTATTTCCGGAATTCCGGCAACAAATCCTGCACCGGTTGTTATAGCACCCGGATGTTGAAGACCTAAGGCAACATTATAAAATGTCAAAGCGGTAGGAGCATTATCGAGGAATCCCGATAACATACCGCTTGAATAGTATAATTGCCAAGGAGCAGTTAGACCAAAGCTTGCGGCATTTTGACGAAGATACGCCAAAGCGGGAATCATAGTAACGAATATTCCGATAAACAAAAATGCTACTTCAATGATTGGTCCCCAAGTGAAATTGTTTTTCGCGCGAACAACTTTTTTTGTAGTTCTCAATGATAATGCGGCCATAATAACCATTGCTAAATCTCTTAAATGTGCCAATACCGGAACATCTTTGATAATAGGGAAGGTTTTGCCATTGATAAAAGCAACTGCAAGTATTATACCTAATAGGTATAGGAAATTAATTTTACCTTCAATTTTCATAGGTCTAACATTGCTTTTATCGAAAAACTTAGCTTCGGGAGTTTCTTTTTTCCAGAAGTATGAATCAACGAAGTAATAAACGATTAGCAAAATACCATTAGCAACAAGCCAACGAGAAGTTAATGTAAAGAACCATTCAAAAGGAACGCCTTTCAAATACATTAAAAATAGAGGAGGATCGCCGAGTGGAGTTAATAAACCGCCAAAGTTTGCGACAGCCGCTATAAAGAAAAGTATTGTGTGAGCTTTAAATTTTCTTTCTTTGTTCGATGATATTATTGGACGAATCATCAACATTGCGGCACCTGTAGTTCCAATGACGGAAGCTAAAATAGCACCTATTAATAAAAGTAAAACGTTTACTGATGGTTTTGATTGAATGTCACCATCAACGTAAATTCCTCCAGTTGCAATAAATAGAGAGCCTAATAATATGATAAACGGTATATAATCACCTATTAGAGTTTCTTGAAGATTTATCCCCATACTTTTTGTTAACAACCAAATAATGGTGGGTATTCCCAATATACCCGAAACCATTAGTTTATTTCTGTTGTTGTCCCACCACTCAGAAGCAAATAACGGTAGGAGGGCTATAGACAATAGCATTAATATAAATGGTACTATTGCATAAACCGGCATTAAAGTTTCCATAATTACCTATAATTAGAATTTAATTTTAAAAAAATACAAAATTAGGAATAATAAATGGCTCAGCAATGACAAATAGTGAAAATTTATCAAAACTTGTTAACAAAAAAAACTCTATAGATGAGTTTTTTTTATTATTTTTGAAAGATTAATAATTAGGAAATCTAGTGATAGATAAATGGCAAACTGTAAATATTAGTGATAATTTTGATTTAACGATATTTCAAGCTCAAAAGGTTCAACGAAAAAATCCGGTGACTAACAAAATCGGAGTGTTTACTGTTTTAAATTCAAAAGATTGGGCGAATATCATACCTATTACTCCGGAAGGCAAAATTGTTATGGTCGAGCAGTACCGTCATGGAACAGATGAAATTACTTTAGAATTGCCTGGCGGATTGATTGAAATTGGCGAAAATCCCCACAAAGCGGCAATGCGAGAGTGTAAAGAGGAAACCGGTTTTGTAAGTGACAAAGAACCAATATTGTTAGGAGTTTCCAGACCCAATCCGGCTTTCCTAAATAATAAATGTTATTCCTATTTGTGGGAAAATTGTGTAAAAGTATGTGGACAAAATTTAGACACACACGAAGTAATAAAAATTCACGAATTTTCTCAAGATGAGGTAAAACATAAAATCGAGAGCGGTATAATTAACCATTGTGTTATATTAACTGCATTTTATTTTTTTTCATTAAGATATAAATTTTAAAATATGGGTAAAACGATTGCAGTAGTGAATCAAAAAGGTGGAGTAGGTAAAACTACAACGGCTGTGAATTTATCGGCTTCTTTAGCACTTGCTAATAGAAGAATTTTGTTAATTGATATTGATCCTCAGGCTAATGCTACGAGTGGTGTGGGTTACGAACCAAGAGAAATAACCAATTCCATTTACCACGTATTAATCGGTGAATCAACTCCGGAAGAAACTTTTTTAGATACTGATATAAAAAATCTTCAGTTATTACCGTCTGATATTAATTTGGTTGGTGCTGAAATTGAATTGGTCGAGCGTTACGAAAGAGAAAAAGTATTAAAGAAAACAATAAAATCCCTTAAGGATAGTTATGACTATATTATAATTGATTGTCCACCTTCGTTGGGCTTGTTAACTTTGAATTCGTTAACCGCGGCAGATAGTGTTATTATTCCAGTTCAATGCGAATACTATTCGTTAGTAGGGCTTGGTCAGTTAATGGCAACAATTACGCGAGTTAAGCAAGGATTAAATCCACAACTCGACATAGAAGGTGTCCTTGTTACTATGTACGACAGCCGTTTAAATTTATCACGACAAGTAGTAGATGAAATCAAATTACACTTTGAAAATAAGGTCTTTAATACATTTATATCAAGAAATGTAAGGCTTTCGGAAGCACCAAGTTTCGGAAAACCAATTATACTTTATGATGCCGCAAGTACAGGCGCAAAAAACTATTTACATTTAGCCGAAGAAATTATACAAAAAGAACAAAAATAAGTGATATGGAAAAGATATTAATGAAAGAAACAGAAACTGGTGAAAAGCTTAGGCAAAAAAAAGGCTTAGGTCGCGGCTTAGGTGCATTGATGCCAATTGTCGATATGAGTAATCGCGGCGAGGAGCAATTGTCAAATATTATTGCTGAAATAAATGTTTCTGAAATAAGAGTTAACCGTTTTCAACCCCGTCAGGATTTTGATGAGAAAAAGCTTGATGAATTAAAACAGTCAATCGAAAAGCATGGACTAATAACACCAATATCAGTAAGACGAGTAGCTTCTGGTTATGAATTAATTTCCGGTGAACGTCGTTACCGCGCGGTGCAAATGCTAAAATTGCAAAAAATATTTGCTTTCATATTGGATGTTGACTCTGATGTCGAAATGCTCGAAAAAGCAATCATCGAGAATATTCAACGCGAAGATTTGAATCCGATTGAAGAAGCAAACGCGTATAACCGATTGATAGAGGAATGTAAACTAACTCAAGAACAAGTCGCCGAAGTTGTTGGCAAAGACCGCTCAACAATCACCAATATGCTTCGATTGTTGAAATTACCGGTTACAATTCAGGACTTTGTTAGAGATAAAGTTTTAACGATGGGGCACGCTCGTGCATTATTATCACTTGAATCTTATGAAGATATGATTGTTACAGCTCAAAATGTAATCGAAAAGCAATTCTCTGTTAGAGATACCGAAAAGTTAGTAAAGAGGCTAATTGAAAAACATGACACCACATTTAAACCAACTAATACAATATCAACTTCTACAAAAACCATATTAAATGATGCCGCTAGTAAGCTGATGCACATTATGGGGACACAGGTCAAAATTGTACCTAAAACTGAAGAAGTTGGCAAAATAGAAATTGAATATTATTCTGTTGAAGATTTTCAAAGAATTATTGAATTAATAGATAAAGAAATCTCAAATTAAATTGAAGGTAGATAATGGCAAAAGATAGACGAATTTCCGGAGTTTCATTATTGTTAGCTGTTGTGCTTTTGATATGCGGTATAATTATAGTTATTTATAGTGATGCTGTAACTATGAAAGTAATAGGATCATTATTGGCTATTGGTTCCGTCGCTTATTTAATTTCAGCTTATATTACTTCCAAAAAAGCTGATAATAAAGAAACTTTTTCAGATTATTCTTCAAATTCCAACGAAATGGGTGATTCCAATCAGGAAAAATTTGAAAAATTTGAAGACCCGACTCCACAAGATTTGGAAGATGAAAACGAAAACCTTGAGAGTATAAAGGACATAGAAATTGGAGAGGTAACTAAAAAAGCCGAATTTACAGCGTCTATGCCCAAAGCGCGTGAGGATTACGACGAGGCTGAACAATCGGGAATTAGGATAATTGCTTCCGATAAGGAACTTAGATATTCCTATGGCGGTGGTACAATGAGTTCATTAGATCCGAAAGATATGATTAAAAATGAAATTGTGACTACTGTTCGCGATGTTAAAAGTGATGAAATGACTCAAATTGATTTAGAATCGGATATTTTATTCAACGAAAAGGATAAATTATTCGGAGCTGAGCCTCGTAAAGAATTTGATTACTTTATTTCTAAAATACTGTTGTTAATTCGTACTTTGACAAAAACTCGTACTGTTGTATTCGCTTTGGTTGACAAAAAGAGAAATTCATTTATAATTGAATCGTTTGTTACTAATAAACCGGACGCAATAAATTCCAAAACTGAATATGAAGTATCGTCCGATATTATCAGTAAAGTTATCACAGGCGGTGAAACGATAGTATTATCAGAAATTAATCCATCTGTGGAATTGGATTTGGTTCCTTATTACACAAAACATTTAGGAACATTATCCGTAATTGCATTGCCTATTATCCGTTGGGATGGATTAGTAGGTGTATTGTGTTTGGATTCATCGCATGCCGGTGCTTATACTTCGAATACTCCGAAACTAATTGAACAATTTACAGGATTATTATCAGCTGTAATTAGTAATTATGTAAATAAATTTGAACTAGTTCAAGCCGCAAAAACTTTGGAAGCCATTTCGCTTTTCCAATACAAAACTATCAGTAATAATAAGGATATATTGAAAGGTATTACCGATACTGTAGCAGAGATATTTGAATATGATGCATTCGGAATTTGTTCATATAACCATATCAGCGATAAATGGACTATAAACAATGTCCATGCAAAAGAAGAGTTCTCATTCTACGACAATATCGATTTTATTGATTTAAAATTGAGCATGCTCGGGAATGCTATTCTCAATCATCAAAAAATTTATTATGAATTAACAGAAAACGATAAATTAAAAGTATTCGTAAAACAAGGTGAACCAAAATTTGACAATGGTTCATTTGTTGTTGTTCCAATATCCTTCGATGGCAATGTTTATGGAGCTATATTCATAATTAATTCTCATAAAAATGAATATACCGATTTTGAAAAAGGTGTACTAAATACTTTGTCTTACCATGCAGGAATGGCAATTGATAAATTAAGATTAATCAGCATATTGCATAATTCAGCCATTATTGATCCTGCAATCGGTGTATATAACAAAATAGCTTTCCATTATCGCTTAAATCACGAAGTTGCCCGATCAAACGACCACAAAACTAATTTGATAGTATGTTTATTTACCATAGACAAATATACTACTGTCAATTGGGGAGATCCTGAAGTCAGTGAAATGACGAATGATAATATTATTCAAATAGTAAGACGCAAGCTACGTCCTTACGATGTGTTTGGTAACTCCGATGATGATACATTCGGAATTCTCCTTATAGATTATACAAAACCAAATGCGAAAATCTGGGCTGAAAGTTTAAGAAAAGAAATTGCAAATTCAATATTATCTCATAATAACAATAAATTTTCAGTTACTATAAGCGTCGGAATTACAGATTTCAAACAGAGCATGACGTCAAAGGAATTTCTTACTAACGCATATTCAGCGTTAAAGGAAGCCTCAACAAAGGGGAATATTGTATCATCATATTAAATTTTGGATAATTAATTGATGAAAAGAATAGAAATTGAAGAAAAAGTAATTGAGTTATTTTATAATGACAAAGATACTTTAAAATTAAACTATATTGCTAAGAAACTGAATATTAAATCAGAAGAAGAATCATATTTCTTACTGAGAGATGTTTTACATGATTTAATTGACAGGCAGGTAATAGAACGCTTACCTCGTAGAAAATACATTTTAAAAGATTGGAATAATCCTTCGTTACTGATTGGATATTATCAAGTTATTGACAGTACACATTCAGTTGAAACGGATAATCCTAAATTCCCGCGTATCTTTATAAAAAAAGCTCATCTTAAAAATGCGCTCCCAGGTGATAAAGTTAAGGTACAAGTGTTTCCTCAAATCAGCGAAGATAACCGGAAATTAAAAGGGGAGATAATAGAAGTTCTTGAGCGAGCGAACAATAACATTGTTGGTATGATAGAGCACGATGGAACTTTTTATTTTCTTGTTCCCGATGATCCGATTTACCATGTTGATTTTTTAATTCCGGCTGAGAGTTTAAATGGTGCCAAAAGCGGGGATAAGGTTTCTGCTAGTTTGCTAAGTTGGACTGACCCTAACAAAAATCCAAAAGCTACAGTAAAAGAAATAATGGGACGCGCGGGTGTCAGTGAAGTTGAGTATGACTCAATTTTAGTCGAATTCGACCTAAATCCAAACTTTCCGGAAGAAGTAATCGAACAAGTACAAGCATACAAAAAGCCAAGTAATCGTCCTATAAAAGCAAGAATGGATTTGAGGGATAAACTTATTGTTACAATCGATCCTTATGATGCAAAAGATTTTGATGATGCACTATCGCTTGACATAATGCCGAACGGTAATTATCATTTAGGTGTGCATATAGCTGATGTATCGCATTATGTCGAAGAGGATACACCATTAGATGTTGAAGCAAGAAAACGTGGCAATAGTACATATTTAGTAGATAGGGTAGTCCCTATGTTGCCGGAGGTGCTTTCAAATGAGATATGCTCATTAAAACCGGATGAAGTCAGATTCTGCATGTCTGTATTTATGGAAATAACACCAATTGGCGAAGTTATTAATTATCAAATTACTGACAGTATAATATGTAGCAAACGTAGATATAATTACGATGAAGTTTTAGAAGTTATTAACGGCAAAGAAGATGTAAATTCCGAATTATTGTTAAACCTCAATGAGCTTGCCGGTTTATTGAGAAAAAAACGAAACTCGTTGGGTAGTATTGATTTCGATAGCGTTGAATACAAATTTGTTTTGGATGAACGCAAGCAACCGGTTTCTGCTTATGCCAAAAGAAGCAATCTTGCAACCTCCTTGGTTGAAGAATGTATGCTATTATGTAATAAAACAGTTTGCAATTTTATAATCGCGAAATCGAAGGAACAGGATATTAAAATCGGTTTGCCTTTTGTTTATAGGGTACACGATGTACCTGAACCAAAAAAATTAAAAGAAGCATTGAATTTCTTGGAATATCTTGCTGATAAAAAAATAAATAAAACAGTAGTTTCATCAACCGCATTAAATATTATTTTATCGCAGTTTAAAGATACTGAAAATTGGGAGATTGCGAATTCGGTCTTAATTCGTTCGATGGCAAAAGCAGAGTATTCAGTAAATAACATCGGACACTATGGTTTAGCATTCGATGATTACACTCATTTTACATCTCCGATTCGAAGATATCCTGATTTAATAGTCCACCGTTTAATAAAAAAATATCAATCACAGAGCTACAAAATCTCCAAGATTAATACAGACAAATTGATTTTGAAAGGTATTACCAAGCACTGTACAGAAACTGAAAGAGTTGCTATGCAGGCTGAAAGAGCTTCGACCAAGTATTCATTTACTGTTATGGCGTCGCGTCAGGTTGGCGAGATTTTCGATGGTAAAGTTACCGGTATTACGAGATATGGTTTATACGTTCAGCTTAATGATATTTTTTGTGAAGGGCTTCTACATATAAAAGATATGTGGGATGATTACTATTTCTATGACGAAGTAAAATTGCAAATGTATGGTAAAAGAAATAAAAAAGTCTTTACTTATGGAACAAAAATTAAAGTAAAAATAGTCAAAGTTAATGTTGATAAAAGAGAAATTGATTTAGAATTAGTTAAAGGATAAGAATGAAGGAAATAAGGTATTTAATATTTATTATAATACTTTTTAATATTACTTATAGTACTTACGCTGAAAGTAATAATGAAAATTTAAAAGAAGAAATCAATAAAATTTATATAGAAGCTCATAAAGATTCCACAGCTTGGAATCGTATGGCTGAAATGTGTGATTTATTTGGTCCGCGCTTAACTGGTTCGGAAAACTTGAACAATGCTCTCGTGTGGGCTGAAAAAAAGATGAAGGAAGACGGCTTAAGCAATGTAGTTGCTGATGAAGTCGAATTACCAAGCTGGGTGAGAGGGAAAGAATATTTTCGATTGGTTAGTCCTTGGAGCGGTGAAATTCCGATGTTAGGATTAGGCGGGTCAATTGGAACTAACGGAAAAATATTAAAGGGGAAAGTAATCCCAATTAGTTCTAAAGAAGATTTAGATGCAAAAAAGGATCTGGTTAAAAACAATATAGTTCTTTTTGATGAAAAATATCTTGATTACGGTCATAATGTTCAATATAGAGTGTGGGGTTCATCATGGGCGGCAAAGTATGGAGCAATAGCATCCATAATTCGTCCTGTTACACCAAAGAGTAATCAAAATGCTCACACCGGCGTAATGCGTTATGTTGATACTATACAAAAAATTCCTTGCCTTTCTATAACTGACGAAGGAGCAAACTTGCTTCGCAGGTTATATACTCGGGGTATTACACCAGAAGTTGAAATTTATATGGAAGCTCACGAAAGCACTCCGAGAATGTCGTATAATGTTATGGGCGAATACAGAGGAACCACGATGGCTGGTGAAATTGTAGCTTGCGGAGGCCATAGTGATAGCTGGGATGCCGGAATCGGCACTGGTGCACACGATGATGCTTCAGCTTGTATTGCTTCATGGGAAGCAGTAAAACTATTAAAAAGACTTGGTTTAAAAACCAAGCGTACGATCAGAACAGTACTTTGGGCAGACGAAGAATATCGACAAACCGGTGGAAAAAAATACGCTGAAAAGCACGGAAAAGAACCACATTTGGGATTGCTTGAATTTGATTCAGGGTGCTTCACACCGAATTCGGTGGGTTTCACAGGACCCGATTCATTATATGATAAACTTAAGAGCTTTGAAAGTTATTTTTCAATAATAGACACCAGTTTTAATGTTAATAAAGGCGGCGGCGGGGTGGACGTTAGAGGAATGCAAGATTTAGGTTATCCAGTTATGGGGCTTGGCACAAAAAATGATAGTTATTTCTTGTATCATCATTCGCCGCTAGATGTGCCCGAATCGGTCAATCCGAAAGAATTAAATGATTGTGTAGCGGCAATTGCTATTATTATGTATATTTATGGAAATTTTTAAAATAATTATCAAGGAGATATTATGTCAAAAAAAATGTTGCTATTAAGCAATTCAACCACTTTTGGTTATGGGTGGCTGGAACATGCCGAAAAAGATATTATTGAATTTTTAGGAAATAATATCTCGGAGATATTATTTATACCATTTGCCGGAGTCACTATATCCTATAATGATTATGCAGAAAAAACTAAGGAAAAATTTGCTCAGCTTGGATATAAAGTTAAATCTATTCATGAATTTGACGATTATAAACAAGCTGTACTTGAAGCGGAAGCCATTGCTGTAGGCGGTGGTAATACATTTTCTCTTTTAAAAGCATTGTATGACTATGATTTAATTAATGCTATTAAAAATAAAGTCACTATCGGAATTCCTTATATCGGTTGGAGTGCAGGCTCTAACATGGTTTGTCCATCTATAAAAACCACAAACGATATGCCTATTACCGAGCCAAAATCATTCAAAGCGTTAAATCTCATTTCCTTCCAAATTAATCCTCATTATACCGAGGGAATGATTCCAAATCATAACGGAGAAACACGCGAGCAACGTATTTTGGAATTTTTAGAAGCTAGTAAAGACATATATGTAGTCGGACTGCGGGAAGGAAGTACTTTAAGTTGTACGGATAAGACATTGAAACTAATTGGTGATAAACCTATGAGGGTTTTTAAATATAACCAAGAAACATTAGAATTTAATCCCGGCGATAATATAGATTTTTTAATCAAATAAATGAAAATTCTTTTATCAATAATATTAACAATAATAACATTTAATGCAGTTATTCTTTATTCCGGTGATATTCATTGGGCTGATAAGGTTATTTCGAAATCCGTTAAATCCAATATCAATCATGGACGACAGATATTAGGAGAACCCAATGTAATGCCAGATTTTGGAAGTTCTAATTGTGCTTGGTCACCAGAATTAAATCGAGCTAAAACAGAATGGATTATGCTTGGATTCGATTCTACTATTACTGTAAAAACCATTTTTATATATGAGAATTTGAATCCGGGTGCCATTATTGCAGTTACTGTTTATGACCAATCGAATAACGAGCACCAAGTATATTCAAATAATAATCCTGTTCCTTTAAGAGTAGAGGGCAGAGTTCTAAAGATTCTTGTAGATCAGGATAACATCAAGGCGAATAGCGTAAAAATCGAAGTTAGCATGATGAATTATTACGGTAGAGAATATCAAATTGATGCCATCGGAATTAGTTCCAAAGCAATTGATTATGAGGTAAAAATTGATCAAATTGAAGATTTACTCGACGTAGTATCTGAAAATCTAGGTCCTAATATCAATACAGTTTATAATGAAGTAGCACCGATTATCACTGCTAGTGGTAAAAAACTATTCTTTACACGACAAGATGATCCGAATAATATTGGTGAAGCAAAATTACAAGATATATATTTTTCAACAATTAATAAAGATGGAAAATTTTCACCGGCAAAAAATGTAGGACCTCCGCTTAATGATAAATTCAATAATTTTGTGATTTCTATATTACCTGATGAAAATCAAATTATTGTTGGAAATTTATATATTCCCGGTTTAGTTTCACAACAGGGTTTTTCAATAAGTAGATTCGACGGTCAAAATTGGACTGTTCCACAACCATTAAAAATTGAAGAATATAAAAACTATGTTTTTGATGGGAGTTATTGTTTAGCTCCTAGTGGTAAGACAATGATACTTTCAATTTCCTATAAAGGCTGTTTGGGGAAACACGATTTATATGTCAGTTTTAAAGATAAAAATGATGTTTGGTCTGCTCCTGTAAGCTTAGGTCCATCGATCAATAACTTTGGAGACGAAATTTCACCATTCTTTGCCGCTGACAATATGTCACTTTATTTCTCAAGTGACGGTTATCCGGGATACGGCAGTTCAGATATGTTTGTAACACGACGATTGGATGATACTTGGACAAAATGGAGCAAGCCAAAAAATTTGGGACCGCGATTAAACACAAAAGGTTGGGATGCGTATTATACAATTCCGGCGTCAGGAAATTACGCTTATTTTGTATCATCAATTAGATCTATAGGTGGAACTGATATTTTCAGAGTTGTCTTACCGGAAGACGCAAAACCAAAACCTGTGGTGTTACTGTCAGGAATGGTTTTAGATAAAACAACCAATCTACCTATTAGTGCAAAAATCAATTATGAAACTTTGCCGGAAGGTGTAAATGCAGGCAGTTCCATATCGAACCAGCAAACGGGTGCATATAAAATCGCATTACCAACAGGTAAAAAATTTGGTTACTTAGCCGAAGCAGAAGGTTATTTATCAATTAACGAATTTTTAGATCTTACGGATTTAAAGACATATAAAGAAATGACAAACGATTTGTATTTGGTACCAATCACAAAAAATGTTAAAATCCGATTGAATAATATATTTTTTGGATTTGGAAAATACAACTTATTGGAAGAATCGTTCCCCGAACTTGATAGAGTTGTAAAACTGCTCAAAGATATGCCGAAATTGAAAATTGAAATTCAGGGACATACCGATAGTATCGGTACTGAACAAAATAATTTAAGACTTTCTAAAAATCGAGCTCAGTCAGTTGTAAATTATTTTATAAAAAAAGGAATTGCTTCTAAACGATTGAAATCAATGGGATATGGAGAATCCAAACCGATTGATACTAATGAAACAGATGAAGGAAGACAAAAAAATCGTCGAGTTGAATTTGTAATTCTCGAAAATTGATTATTTTTGTTTATAAATAAATAAAAAAAATAGGATTTGATTATGGGTTTATATAATTACGAAAAATTAATGTTACTCTCTATCGACGATAACAAGGGTCATGTTATATTCTCTTTGTCAACAACGTTGCCTTATGGGCTAGCCGGCGCGATACTTTTTGATCTACACTTTGCCAATCGTATAGATTTCGTCAAAGACAAAGTAAAATTGATTGATAAAACTCCTATTGGAGACGAAGTATTAGATACTGCATTAAAACTAATCGCTGATGATGAGAAGCATAACGAAATGCAGTTTTGGGTTGAAAAGCTTTATCAAAAAATCGATAATATTAAGAAGCGCATTATTAATAAATTAGTAGATGCGAAAATATTAAAATACGAAAAAGATAAAATACTTTGGTTTATTCCGGTTGAAAAATATCCAACAAATAACCCAATCCCTGAAATCAATCTAAGATTAGAAATAAGAGGTATAGTATTAGACGCTAATAAACCTACCCAGGATGATATTGCCCTAATAAGTTTAATTTATTCATGCAATTTGGTTGAAGAAATTTTCACTAAAGAAGAAATTCGCCAAGCTGAAGAAATTATCAAAGATATGGTTGATTCTGAAAGTGTAGGGCAGATTATTAGAGATTCTATAAGGAATATGATGTTAGCTGTTACTGCGGCTTCTAATGCGGCTGTTATCGCTACACAAGTTACTACTTAAAAAAGAACTATAAATTTATCTGCATCTTTCGTCGGGATTCCAGATATATTTGTGTAGTTGCAAGGATAAACGAATTGGAACGGAAGATTGCAAAATCCAATCTGCTAAGACTGCCGGATCAAGTAAATTAAAAGCAGGAGAAAATAGAATTTCTCCTGCTTTTTTTTGTAATTGATATTGATTAATCAAATTTATTGAATAATCGAAATCGTTTGAATCAGCTATGATGAATTTTAGTTCGTCATGATTTGAAATATACTTAATATTTGGAAGATAAAAACTCTTTTCCTCATTAGAGCTAGGAGTTTTAATATCGATAATGCGTTTTGCTCTGATATCCAATGGCGATAAGTCGCAAGAGCCATTGGTTTCAACTGCAACCACATAAGAACAATCGCAGAGAAGCGATATTAATGAAAAGACATCTTTTTGTAATAGAGGTTCGCCGCCGGTAAACTCGATAAAATTGCAATTAAATGATTTGATTTTATTTAGTACTTCGGTTCCTGACATTTGCGTAGATTCGTCATTGGTTTGTGCATAAACAGTATCGCACCAGCGGCAACGTAGATTGCAATTCGCTAACCTAACAAATACACAAGGTTTTCCGGCTAAAGAACCTTCGCCTTGTAAAGAATAGAATATTTCGTTGACACGAAAACTAAGTGTGTTTAGACTCATAATGTTATTGTTTTATTCGTACGGAAGGGGGGACTTGAACCCCCACGTCCGATGGACACTACCCCCTCAAGATAGCACGTCTACCAATTCCGCCACTTCCGCAAAGTACGATATGCTAAATTAAGAAAAATATTCCAAAAAACAATAAAAAATTTTGTTATTCAAAAAAAAAACCTTATTTTTGAATTCCTTTTTTAACGGAAAGGCTAAAAATGGTGACGTAGCCAAGTGGTTAGGCCCCGGTCTGCAAAACCGGTAACGTTGGTTCGAATCCAATCGTCACCTCAAAAAAAATATGTTTATATATAGGATTTACAAATATGGGTTCTACCGCTGATTTAAGAAACGGAGCCATCATAAAATTTAATGGCGAAAATTGCGCTGTTCTAGAATCTCAGCACGTTAAGCCTGGCAAAGGCGGTGCTTATTTTCAAGTTAAAATGAGAAATATTAAAACCGGACGCACAGCTGAAAACCGCTTTCGTTCAGGAGAATCTATAGATTTCGTTCGAGTTGATAAATTAAAATACCAATACCTATATACAGAAGGTAATTTACTTGTACTTATGGATATGGGCACTTATGAACAAATCAATGTAGATAAAGTAATTGTTGGAAATTCTGTAAAATTTTTGAAAGAAAACGAAGAAGTATTTGTATCGTTCGAAGGCGACGAAGTTTTGGATATAGAATTACCACTGAACGTTACGTTGAGAATTATCCATACTGAACCTGGCTTTAGAGGCGATACAGCAACAAACGTTATGAAACCTGCCACAGTAGAAACAGGTGCCGAAATTGCCGTTCCGTTATTTATTAACGAAGGCGATTTGGTTAGAGTTGATACTAAAACCGGTAGTTACGCTGAAAGAGTAAAAGAATAACCCAACCGTTATTATAATTTGAAAAGACCTACGATTATTTGAATCGTAGGTCTTTTTTTTTGTCAGAATCAGGATAGCCAGGATTTGAGGATTTACAGGATAAGAATATTAATTGTCAATGGTTAATTGTAAATTGTTAATGTGAAGAATTGTGTGTCAGACCTGCGAAAGCAGGTATCTATATTAATTATAAAATGCTTGTCATTCCGAACTAAGTTAGGAATCCATCTTGCCAATCCTGCCAGGATTGAAGCCGAATAGAAAAGGGCGAATCATTCGATGCACCAATCCTGAAGGGATTGAACGTGAAAAAAATGATATATTTTCCACGCATAATTTGAATAATATATCTGAATGCCATATTTTTGATTTCTATTTAAATTAATTTATATTAATAATTTGTTTTTTGTAATAAAAATTTCATATTTTAGTATAAAGGATATAGCACATTGGAAAAGTTCTTTTTTGGAGTATGTTCTTATGAAAAAAGCATTATGTTTATTTACATTTTTATTAATCCTCTCAGGCTTAAATAACGCAAACAGCCAGAGCCTCTCTGTGTTTAATATCGATGATTCTGCCTTTCCGAAAGTTAAAGCAAACTATGTTTTGGTTGGCACTGACGGTAATCAAATTACTAATAGTTCAGCTGGCGATTTTACGGTCACTGAAAACGAAATACCTCGATTAGTGACTAATGTAACTTGTCCTAGCTCCAAAGAACCACAAGCTCTATCAAGCGTATTGGTGATTGATATTTCCAAATCGATGAGTCCGGATGGAATCATTATTGCTAAAGCCGCCGCAAATGCTTGGATAGAAATGCTTCCATTAGGGAAGTCCGAATGCGCAATTACAGGTTTTAGTACTGGTAGTTATCTTATTCAAGATTTCACAACAAATAAACAAAAGCTAGAAGATGGAATAAATCGCTTGTTTATTGTTGGGGGTACAGATTATGATCAGGCAATGTATTATCCTCCTGCAGGTGGGGTCATAATTGCAAAAACCGGGATTCATAAAAGGATTATTGTTTTCCTTTCTGACGGTGGTCCAACGAACGAACCAAATACTGCAGGAATTATCCAAGTAGCAAACAAAAATAATATATCAATATATTGCGTTACAATCGGAATGCCGGCACCACAATGTATGAAAGATTTTGCAATTCAAACGGGTGGATTTTATTTTGATAATATTAAAACCAAAGAAGAAGCTGAAGATTGTTATCGCAGAATATTAACCATGGCCCAAGAAAGTTTCCCGTGTGAAATTGAATGGGAAAGTGAAGCAAATTGTTCAATAAAAGCCTTAGATTTATCTGTTACTATACCATCAATGAATTTATCATCAAAATCAAATTATATTCCATCGAATAAATCACTAGCGAAGTTAAACATTACACCACCATCAATTCAATTTTTCAATTTTGTTCCCGGGGTTAAATCAGATACTACTATAACTGTAACCGCAATTAATTCGGATTTCAATGTAACGAATATAACTAGTTCAGATCCGGCTTTTACAATTACTCCTTCCAACTTTTTCCTTAAAAATGGACAAAAGCAGGATTTAACTGTAAGTTTATTTTCTACGGACAGTACTTATAAATTCACTAAATTTGATTTTGTGAACGATAAATGCCTAAAGAACTATTATGCTATTGCGGGATTCACAGCCAAAAAACCCAACATCCCAACTATAAAACTTACACATCCAAATGGTGGAGAATTGTTTGTAATTGGTTCAGACACGGTTATAACATGGGAAGGAATTTTACCGACTAATAGAGTAAAGCTCGAATATTCTATAGATAATGGTACAAACTGGACTTTTATTACGGATTCAGCAAGCAATTTCAAATATATTTGGAAAAATATACCCCCACCGGCAAGTAATAATTGCTTAGTCAAAGTAATTCAATTGGCAGACACGGCAAAAACATACAAACCCGGAACATTGATTACTACTTTAGAAAGTCGAATTGATACAAAGTATTTGTATTCTAGCCCTTTTGTTGAAGCTAAATGGAGTCCCGATAGCAAATTATGCGCAATTTCAAATCCTAATAATTCAGTGAGTATATGTGAAGTTGTTAACGGGAAAGAATTGCATCAATTAACCGGTCATAAAGATAAGATTAAGAATATTTGCTGGAGTCCGAATGGCAATTTTATTGCTACTGCAAGTAGAGACAGTAAAGTGAAAATATGGGAGTCATCAAAAGGTACAATATTTTTGACATTAGGAACTCCCTCTTTAACTTTATACGATGTAAACTGGAGCCCGGATGGCACTTCTTTGGCGACACCTTGTAGCGATGAAACAACTATAATTTGGGATGCTTTAAGCGGTAGTAAAATTGATATATTAATAGGGCATACAAAGAGTGTTAAAAGTGCAATGTGGAGTCCTGATGGGCAATATTCAGCAACATGTGATGGTAGTACGGCAAAAATTTGGGATATGAAAACCGGCACCGAAGTTTATACTTTTAGTGATACTACTATTTTAGGATCTATTGGAAGCGTAACTTGGAGTCCAAAGGGAAATTTTTTATCTACTTCGACTATTATTTGTGGTTTTGCTGTTTGGGATGCATTAACCAAAAAAAATATAAATTTATTATATGGTGACGGAGCATGGAGTCCGGATGAAACTCGTGCGGCGATAATTCGTCCTATGAATAAAACTATAATATATGACATTAGAACAGCAAAAGAAATACAAATTTTAGATGACTGTTCGAGACCTAGTTGGAATTCCGACGGCACTAAATTAGCAACAATTGGTATGGATAATACTGCAATAATTTGGGATGCTATAACTGGGAGGAAACTTTATACATTAACTGGACATAATCAATATCTTTATAAAATTAACTGGAGTCCCGATGGCACTCGTGTAGCCACAACCAGCGCGGATAGTACAGTAAAGATATGGTTTATCGGTAATTTACCCATGGAAGTTCAATCAGATCAATCGGATGAAGTGTTTTCGATTGTTGCTCCACAAGCTAAAGCTACAGATATTGATATGAAGAAATGCTTAGTTGGAATTCCAAAAGATTCATTAATAACAGATTTCATAAGAAATATAGGTTCTTATAAATTCAGTGTTGATTCGATTTATTTCAGTGGTGCCGATGCAAACGCCTTTAGTTTAGCATCGGGCTTCCCAAAATATGAAATTGCTCAGGGCGCAAGCAAATCAACGGTAATTAATTTTGCACCCAATAGAGTAGGTATTCATAACGCAACTATTAATATTATAACTCAAGCCGATACCTTAATTCAGAAAATTCAGGGCGAAGGAGTAGAACAGCAATTGGAAATAATTTCCAAGTTACTAGATTTTGGTATAGTTAATATCGGTAACGAAAAAACCATACAAGATACAGCACTTATTACGAATATATCCGGCTATCCAATAGAAATTAGCAATGTTGTTCAATTAGGTCCGGATAAAAAGCAATTCGAAATTATTAGCGGAGGTGGTGCTTTTACATTACAGCCAAACGAATCAAGAAAATTATCAATCGGATTTAAACCTGTATTGGTAGGTCGAACTTCAGGTCAGGTCGGTTTTGAATACAGTGGAGTAGGTTCACCGGCAATTGTTCAATTATTTGGAGCCGGAATAGGACCATTATTAGTAAGCATCAAGAATGATTCGGCGTATGCCGGAGAGGAAAAAGCGCTAATACTTCTCCTTAACAATGGGAATCTGGAAAATATTGCCCTGACAGCCCCAAATTTTGACGCGAGAATACGGTTTCAAAAAACGTTATTAACGCCTATAGATAAACAAAATAGAAACATAGTTAATGATTCTGTTTATATAAACATAAAGGGTTCATTCGGTACAAGTCAGGAATTAGCACAAATTCCTGTAATGGCTGGTTTGGGTAATGTTGAAGAAACAACAATAGATATAGTGGATTTCGTTTTATCAGATAATTTGGGTAATGTTGTGAATTATGATATTGAAACCACTTCGGGTAAATTTAAGCTTCTAGGTATATGCCGCGAAGGCGGAACAAGATTGATTTTACCGACTGGAAAAGTTGAGATTTTGGCAATTATCCCAAATCCGGCAAGTGATGATGTCTATATAAATTTAAATTTGATTGAAGATTGTTTTACAACGCTTTCAGTATTCAATTCAAATGGAATTAAATTGAAAGAGTATAATTTAACTGGTGCTACGGGCTTACAAACAATTAATATTGATGCAAGAGGTTTTGACAATGGATTGTATTTTATTCAATTGCAAACCCCGACGGTTGTAACAAATCAGAAATTGATGATAATAAAATAAAATACGGAATAAGTTTGGCTTTATTTTCGTTGATGAGCCCGTATCAGTATTGTATGAATAAAATAATATACAATTTAGAGCGTTTTTTAATTAATAAATTATTTGAGGCTTATAATGGTTGTTGAACAAACCGAAATATATAACTTAGTGAAACGAGCAGTAACAGAAGCAATTCATCAAGAGCGTGTGAATTTGTATTTTTCTATGTTACCAGCAGTGGATGATTCGGAAATGGATGAGATTAGAACTGAATTGGGTTCTCCTTCTGTTCAAAAGGTTGAGGATTATATAGATATTACGGAATTATTAGCTCATGAGAATTAAATTATCAAAAAAAGCCGCTAAATTTCTAAATACTATAAATAATCCAGATAAACAATTTGTTTTGGACAAGTTACAAATCCTATACACTTCAACTCAAGCAAGTGATATTTTTTCTCTAAAAACTCTTGATATTAAGGCATTAACCGGTGAATGGAAAGGCTATTTCCGAATTAGAGCCGGAAATCTTCGTATTATTTTCAAATTCGAACCTGAACTAATATTAATTGAAGATATTAATTTTCGTGGTAATATTTATTAACTGACGATTATCCAAGATTTCGGCGTTCGTAAATACGACTACGCCGCGGGTCGCTTTACTTCGCCGGATGTGCTGTGGGAGAAGTATATGGGGTGGAGTCCATATCAATATTGTATGAAAGATTAGTGATCAACAAGAAATTGATTAATTTAGAAATTCAATTAATGTCATATTTTTTCAAGAAAAAATAAGTTGCTTTATATTACGTTTTAATTTCTATGAATGAACCATATACGATAAGATTTAATAAAATAGCTGAAAAAAGTTTTATGTCCCTCAATAAAAGTGATAAAATTCTTATATTAGAAAAAATAAAACAGCTTGCCAACGATCCATTTTTAATGAGTAATGTAAAAAAGTTGGTGTCTAACAATATTTCTTATCGTTTACGAGTTGGAAATTATAGAGTTCTATTTGAAAGAGATGATTATATTAAAATTATTGATATCATAGAAATTGTTCGGCGAAAAGATGCATATAGGAGGTTTTAAATGTTAGATAATTATCAAATAATTAGTGAAGATGGTCAACCACGATTCGCAGTAATTGATTATTCCGAATTGATGGATGTTAGATTGTTACTCGATGATCCTGAAAAGTTAGAGGATTATCTTGATTTTATGCTTATACAACGTATAAAAAGCGAATGTAATGAGTATGTTTCTATAGAAGAAATTGAAAAACTTGTCTAATATCGGCAAAGAGCGCGACGAAGAAAGCTACCTCGGCGATTTCGGCGTCCGCAAATACGACTACGCTGTGGGCCGCTTCACCTCGCCGGATGTGCTGTGGGAGAAATACAATAAATCCAATAATAATTCTTCATAAAAAATTATTGTAAAACTAAAAATATTAAGAAAATGATATATACAGCAAATTATACTAAGATCGAGTGTGGTTATATGGGACAACTTTTAGAATGGCCTGAAGTAGTGACCGAAGGTAATAGTCTAGAAGATTGCCGGAAAATGCTAAAAGATGCTTTTGAACAAATGGTCTTGGCATATCACGAACTAGGATTGGATGTACCACACGAAACAACGATTTTGGAAGAAATGAATGTTGAATTAGATTATGTCCATTAAAAGAAGAGATATAATCAAGTATTTCGAAGAAAACAACTTTTATCTTTTTTAAGAGAAGGTGGAAACCATTCAATTTATACTAATGGTAATAAAGTAATTCCAATAAAACGGCATACTCAAATAGATAGAATTACAGCAAATGAACTCTGCAAACAAGCAGGGTTATTGAAAAAATTCTAACTGAAAAACCTTCCGAAGGCTTCTACTTTGGAAGGTTTTTAATATCTATTTCGCGTATTCCGGTCTTACCAAATAGGGTATAGGGTCAACTAACCCTTCCTGCTGAAAGCCGCGTAATCTCAGAGCGCAGGAATCGCACGTTCCGCAGGCTGTATCCGAATTTCTATAACAACTCCAAGTTAGATGCAAGGGTGAACAAAGCTCGTTGCTACGGCGAACTATGTCCCCTTTCGAAAAATTAATAATGGGAGTTAAAATTTTGATATTCGTTTCGGGTTTTGTTCCTGTATTGATTGCTTTCTCAAACTCATCGAAAAATTCCTTTCGACAATCAGGATACCCGCTCGAATCTTGCTGAACCGCTCCAATGAAAATTGTTGTGGCTCCAATCACTTCAGCCCAACTTGCGGCTATCGCTAAGATGTTGCCGTTTCTAAATGGAACGTAAGTACTTGGTATTGTTTCGTTCTCTAGATTTGCTTCTTCAATACCGATCTTATTATCCGTAAGCCCCGAACCGCCAATCTGCTTGAAAAAAGAAGTATCAACTATTATTTTTTCTTCAACCCCATAAAATTCGCAAATATCCA
The DNA here is from genome assembly GCA_037127915.1 of bacterium. Taxonomy (GTDB): domain Bacteria; phylum Bacteroidota; class Ignavibacteria; order Kapaibacteriales; family UBA2268; genus JBAXXL01. The sequence goes on along the minus strand of JBAXXL010000003.1, from coordinate 21,417 downwards.
AAAAGGCTTTTTCTTCGCGTTTTTCAGTTAATTGTCCATAATTTAAATGTAGAGCCGAAAGTTTATATCCATCTGCTTTTGCGATTGCCATGCATAGAGCTGAATCCATACCTCCCGATAAGACAACTACGCATTTATTTTGATTATCAACCATTAGCTTAACGATCCTTGGCGCATTTTTTTAAAGCTTTTGAAAAAGGAAGTAGTCAGGAAGCTATTCTCATCAATTTTAGAAATTAAATCATACATTTCTTTGTTCATTGTAATTGCGAAATAATTTCTTGGGATATATCCGCGCGAAGCAAAATCCAATCCACCTAAAATTGCTTTTGGGGTGTCATACTTTTCAATTATATTCAACATTTGCATACATCCCGAGCCAAATTCGATAATAAAAGGATTTTCGTCACCACCAAAATAGTAATTAAATGCGTGTTGCAATATACTTACCTGATCTGGATTTGCAAAGATTGTTATAGTTTTCACATATTCGTTAAACCTTTCATCTAGTTCACCAATAAAAATTGCATCGAATTTTGGCGAATAAGTTTTAGCCTTATTTGCAAACTCTGCCATAAGAATTCTACTATGCCGAAGTTTTTCAGTTTCAAATAGGAAATCAATTAATCCTTCTTTCGTTCTGCTTGATTGTCCAAAAAGCCAGGTACCGCATCCGCCGCATCCATAAGATGTTTTTGTTAATTTTAAAGTTTTAACTTCTTGCCAATCATTATAAAATTGGAAAATGCAATTTTTTTTATTAGGTGTGACTTCTATAACATCTTTAAATTTAGTATCACTAGGTGCATCATACAAAGCGATTATTTTCGTAACAAGGTCAATACTCTGAAAAATAAAAGGAATTTCCATGGGTTTAATATCTCATAAAATAAAAAAAGACGAAAAGAAGAATATATAATTTTTATGAAAAAGATTTTATATTAGAATTAATCTTATTATTTTTGAATGTATAATATGTTAAAATTATATTTTTTATAAAAGGAATAAATATGAAAGTAGGTATTTTCTTCGGTTCAAGTACCGGAAACACAGAATCAGCAGTTGAAAAATTAGTTGATATGATGAACGAAAACGGCTTCACAGCAGAATCACATAATGTAGCATCAATTTCTACAGATGATTTTGATAATTATGAAACAATGATTTTTGCAACTTCGACTTGGAATGATGGCGAATTACAAGATGACTTTGATTCAATCTTCAAAGATTTCGAAAAATACGATTTTTCAGGCAAAAAAGTAAGTTTCTTAGGTTTAGGCGATCAAGACGGTTACTCTGAAAACTTCGTAGATGGAATTGGACTATTATACAAAGCGGCTAAAGGTGCTGATTTCTTTGGTTCTTGGCCAACAGCAGGATACGATTACGATGCTTCTGTAGCAGAAGTAGATGGTAAATTCGTTGGATTAGCTTTAGATGCAGATAACCAAGACGAAATGACAGAAGAAAGAATTGAAAAATGGGTTGCACAAATTAAAAAAGAATTAGGAGTCTAAATCTAAACAGATTTGGACTAAATTAAGCAGACCTATTGAGTCTGCTTTTTTTTTATCATTATATTTTTCAAAGATTGAGTAGCTTATGAATAAATTATTAATAATTCTTCTTTTTGTTTCATTTTCAGCCAAACTGTTTTCATCGGATTTTCATATTGATGCTGAGAGATTTATTATTTTAAAATCCGATGGCATTTTAAACATTGATTCTAAGCTTATTTCAGTTTTAGAAAACCAAAAATCGCTAACCATTAATAATTTTTTTATTAATGGTAGTTATCTGGATATTGAACTATCACGTGCAAAATCTGTTATCAATAATAAAACATTATTCGTAGATGGCTCTGGTAAGGTTTTAAAAAGCCCTAAGGTTTCAACTTATCAGGGTAATATTAAAAACAATCCTGAAACGGATGTCTTAATTACTATAGTTAATGATATGCTATTTTTCTCGATTAAAAATAATGAAAGAGATATTTTTATTTATCCATCGAACTCTCAACCCGGCCTATATGTTGTGAAGAATCTAGTTGGAAACCCATTGCCACTTTTGAATCCCAATGATGTTATCGAAGATGCGGAACAAATTGCTATAATCAAAGAGAAAACCAATAGAAAACTCGCCGCTGATAATAAAATGCTGGAATTGGATCTAGCTGTCGAAACTGATACTGAAGTCTTCAAAGCCACGGGGGTTACATTGGAAAAAGCTCAGGCTTATACAATTGCACTTTACGATAGAGTAAGCAAACTTTACGAGCAGTTTATCAACATTACAATAACGCTTAGTTTGGTTAAAACTTGGACTGATAGTCCGGCAGATCCATATTCAGCCGCAGGTGATCCGTTTATTCTTCGCGACAAAGCATTGCCATACTGGGATGCAAATTACCAAACTGTTCCAAAAGATTGTTATCAAGTCATAACTTCAATTGGTTATGGCGGTGGCGGATTTGGGTATTTTAACGCAATGTGTAATAACAACTATTATGGAATGAGTTCTGTTTCTTGGCAAGGGTGGACTGATTTGAGCAGTAATAATTTCAACTATGATATTTATATTACCGCTCACGAATTGGGACACAATTTTAATGCTCAGCATTCGCACAGTTGTTTCTGGGATAATGCTCCCTTGGATACTTGTGTCGTCACATCCGAAAACCAAGATTGTTTACCTGCAGGTCAACAGCCCAAGCCAAATCCAGGTTCCATTATGAGTTATTGCGGAGGTATCAATAATAGCTCTGGATTTGGATATTACACTCGAATGATATTTGAACCGCAAAATATTAGCATTATGCGGAAATATGCCGAAGCATGCGAATGTATTACTGAATACAAAGGGAAATTGATTTCTATTACATCACCATTAGGTAACACATCATTTCAAGCGTTTGATTCTCTAAAAATAAAATGGTATTCGACAGGTATAGATAGGGTAAATATTAAATATAGATTAGAAAAAAATAGTGATTGGATTATAATAGCATCTGATGTTGAAACAACCATTGGACAATGTACTTGGAATATTCCTGATATATGTACAAAATCTTTAGAAATCGGTCTATTTGATGCTTCCGATGAAACGCAGTTTGCAATAATCGACAGCCCGCTGACCATAAATAACAAATCAGACAATGGATTGATACTTTATATGCCATTTGATGATGATAATATAACAGGTTTAGATGATTATACTTATTGTAATTTCTATGATTTGAGCGGCAATTATTTGAAAGATTATGATAAATTTAATCAAAATAAAAATTCGCTTGTGTTCGAAAATAATGCAAAATTAACCACTGAAGGTTTTGACGCAAATTTCCAAAAAATGTCGGTGAGTCTTTGGTTTAACTATAGCAATGGAGTAGATAAACACAATTTATTCGGTACAAATTGGGAAAACCAGCCATTTTTCGAGGCTTATATATGGAACAATATGATTGGTATTTCCCTTTATGTCAAAAACAATTCAGTTCCTAAGCAAATTTGGCATCCATACTATTTAAACCCGAACCAATGGTATTTTATGACTTTTGTTGCCGATGGAATAACAATGAAACTTTATTTGGATGGCACTTTATCCCAAACGGTTGATCTAACATCTTATGAAATCAATTCCCTTACTGATGGAAAGCTTTATTATGGTAGTCGGGGAGATGTTGAAAAATATTCAGGTAAATTAGATGAAATTCATATTTACAATAGAGTTTTAAGTGATATTGAAATAAGTAATTTGTTTAATATGAATAAAACTAATACCATTACAAATTTCAGTCCTAAGAATGGGGATGTGTTAACCAATAACGATTATAATTTAGCGTGGTCACCAATCGAAGGCGCTTCACGATATTTACTTGAAATCACAAAGCAAAATGGTGCCAATAAGGATTATATATTAGAAAAAAACCTTAATATCACCCAATATGCATTTACGGATGCTATATATGCAAATTTCAAATGGCGCGTTTGCGCAATGGTCAATGACACAAAAACCGAATGGAGTGATTATCAATCATTTACAAATTCAAGTGTTGGTGTTAACGATATACAAAATTTGATTAAAATAGAATGCGTTCCAAATCCTGCAATTAACGAAATGGAATTAATTATTGATTTACCTAATCAATCGGTAAGAACTATAACGATATACAACTCATTAGGAAAGGTTGTCAAACCAATTTATGATGGTTTTATGAGCGATTTCTTCAAGGAAAAAATCGCTGTTGATTTTGAAAGCGGGTATTATTACATAAGCATTCAAACTGATTCAAACACTTATTATAAAACTCTGTTAATTGTTAAATAAAACAAAAAAGCCGCTCAGAAGCGGCTTTTTTTTTACCAAATTATATCATTTGCGGCTTTGGTTGCTTTATCTAAAGCTTCTAGGGGCGTATCTGCCATAGCAGTAATATGTCCCATTTTCCTACCTTTGCGCGAACCTTTTTTATTATACAGATGTAACCAAACATCATAATGCGCTAAAACTTTAGTAATATCTTTAGGAACACCGCTTCCATCGCGTACCCCTAACAAATTAACCATAGCACCACCGGGTTTAATCATTTCGGTTGAGCCAAGAGGCAAACCGCAAATTGCACGTATTGCATTTTCATATTGCGAACAATAGCAACATTCAATCGTGTAATGCCCAGAATTATGTGGGCGGGGAGCGATTTCGTTAATTAATATTTCATTATCTTTTGTTAAAAACAACTCAATTCCAAAAACTCCTATTCCGTCAATCGCTTCCACAGCTTTTACCGATATTTCTTTTGCTAATTCTTGTAGTTTTATATCAATTTCAGCTGGTGCCACAACGCTGTTGCAAATATGATTGAGTTGTATAGTTTCGACGCAAGGATAAACTGCGGTATCGCCGTTAGTTGAGCGCGCGACCATAACCGCTAATTCTTTCGTAAAGTAAACGAACTTTTCCGCCATCATATCTGAGCGAAGGGGATCGGCTTTAAATTTATTCCAAGCAGGTGTAATAGCTTCCGGAGATTCTATTGTTGCATTCCCATAACCATCATATCCCATTTTCCTCGATTTAATTACATAAGGGTAACCGTGCGAGTTTCCAAACTTTAAAGCGTCTTCTATTGTTTCCAAACTTGTAAACACCGGAACTGGTAATCCGGCATTTTGGAATGTGTTTTTTTGGATGAATTTATCTTGAACCAATCGCATGGTTTTTGAACTAGGGTACACATTCTTTGTTTTTTCAATTTTTTCTAATATATCCGGTGATATAAATTCATTTTCTAATGTTATAATATCACATTCTTCAACGAATTTCTCTAAATCTTCATCATTATTCCACCCGTGTATAAAATCATTTTTGGTCATATCTCCGGCAGGGGAGTGATGATGATTTTCTATTACGGCAATATTAATTCCCAATCTATAAGCGGCAGAAGCAAGCATTTTAGCTAATTGTCCACCGCCTAATATACCTAAAGTAAGAGGTTTGTTATCATTATTCAAAGATTTTAACATATATCAATAATTATTTTTAATAAAAAACAAAAATACTAATAAATTTATGAAAATTGATAATTATAAATATTTTTTTTGGCTATTTAAAAAAATAATGTTAATTTTGAATTCCTAAATTGTTGCGGATGTGGCGGAATTGGTAGACGCGCTAGATTTAGGATCTAGTGCCGAGAGGCGTGTGGGTTCGAGTCCCTCCATCCGTACAAAAAAGCCCGAAAAAAGCGGGCTTTTTCGATATTTGCAAAACTGTTGTCCATATTAAAGGATTATTATCTTGGAACATCAACTAAAACAACTCGAAGGCTGCAGATATGAGTTAACATTACATTATACTCGTGAAGATTTGCAACCGCATTTTGATGATGCATATAAAAACATTCAAAAAACAGCATCTATTCAAGGCTTCCGTCGCGGTAAAGCACCGCTAGAAATGATAAAACGCATTTATGGAAAAGCAATAGAAGCTGATACTTATCAAGACCTAATAAATAAAGAATTCTATGACTTAGTCAAAAAAGAAAAAATAAGATTTACAGGCGAGCCTGAATTAGTTGATGTAAAAATCGAAGATGATGGCAGTGTAACTTATTTTATGAACCTTGATATTTTACCTGGCGTAGAATTGAAGGATTATACATCGTTAGTAATTGACGAACCAGTTCACGTCGTTTCTGAAGAAGAAATAAATGATAACATTGATAAACTTTGCCGTGAATATGGCGAGTTTGAAGATGCAGAAGTTATTGAAGACGAAAATTACGTAGTTGATATTAAATCAATAAAATTAGATACTTCAACACGTTTGCCTTTATTAGGACAAGAAGCGTTAGATGATTCTTTGGATTTATATATGCCTAATATAGAGCCAGAATTAAAAACAAATTTAATTGGTAAAAAATTAAACGATACATTTGAATTTGTTAAAGCTAACCCTGAAAATCCAGATGAAATTGAATTAATTCAAGTAGAAGTTGTTGGTATAAATAAATCGGTACCTGCTGAATTCGATGATGAATTAGTAAAGAAATATACTCAAAATAAATTCGAAACCACAGAAGATTATAGGCAAGAAATCGCATTCCGTATGCAAGAATATTGGGACGAACGCTCACGTGCCGCTATGGAAAGCAATTTGATGAAAGAAGTTTTGGACCTTCATGGGGAATTCCCAATTCCTGAAAGTGCAGTTTTAGAAGCCGCAAAAAACACTGCTATGTCTTATCTACAGGATATGACTAAACAAGAACCAAAAGAAGAAATGGTTAGCGATGAAATGTTGGCATACTTTAAACCTATGGCAAGCAGATCAGTTAGATGGGAAATAATCAAAGACGAAATAGTGAAGAAGGAAAACATCGAAGTTGAAGACTATGATTTAGAAGCATTTGCCGCTCAACAATCCGCGCAATACAACATTCCTGCTGAACAATTTCTATCGATAATAAAAGATAATCCTCAAGTTAAAGCGCAAATTCTTAATAAAAAAGTAGTTGATCTGCTTTTAGATTATGCTGCAACCAGAGAAGTTGACTTTGCCGGAAACCCATTAGAGGATATTGACGAAGTTGAAACAATTACAGCTGATGAAACCGAAGAGACCAAAGAAAATATCTCTTAAGATATAGCGTCTTATATTCTTTGATTTATGAATTATTATGGTAAAGTTTTAAATGAATAGTCAGTTAGTTCCGATTGTTGTCGAGCAGACAAGCCGCGGTGAACGTTCGTATGATATATATTCACGTTTGCTTAAAGAGCGTATAATTTTTATTGGTACAGCAATAGATGAATATGTTTCCAGCTTGGTTATAGCTCAATTATTGTTTTTGTCAAGTGAAGACCCTGATAAAGATATCAACATTTATATAAATTCTCCGGGAGGCAGTGTTTCTGCCGGTTTAGCGATTTACGATACGATGCAGTTTGTAAAACCCGATATATCAACTATATGTATGGGTTTGGGCGCATCAATGGCGCAAGTTTTGTTATGCGCCGGAACAAAAGGTAAACGATTTGCCTTGCCGAATTCAAGGATACTAATGCATCAACCATTGGGTGGCATTCAAGGACAATCTGTTGATATTGAAATTTACACTAAAGAAATGGTTCGTACACGCGAAACACTGTTTAATATAATATCTAAACATACCGACCAACCATTAGATAAGATTGTAAAAGATGCCGATAGAGACTATTATATGTCTGCTGAAGAAGCTCAAGCGTATGGCATTATTGATAAAGTTATGACGCGGGAAGAAGAAAAAAAATAAATTAAAGACCGCACCTTCAAAAAAGGTGCGGTTTATGTATTAATTTAAATTGAAATATTATGGCTAAAAAAGACAACTATTCTGATAATGTTAAATGTAGCTTTTGTGGTCGAAGTTCTTTTGAATGCAAAGGAATTATAGAAGGACCTAATGGTGTGTATATTTGTGATGAATGTACTGAGGGTGCTCATAAAATAATTCAAAAAAACAAAAATTCTAAACTTGAACTATATAAAACAGATTATATTCCAACTCCAAAAGAACTCAAATTAAAGCTCGATGATTATGTAATCGGTCAAGATTATGCCAAAACAGTTCTTTCGGTAGCCGTTTATAATCACTATAAACGTATTAAATTTAACGATTTTGATAAAAAGAAAAATGATGTTGAGCTTGAGAAAAGTAATATTCTCTTGTTGGGACCGACCGGTACCGGCAAAACATTATTAGCTCGCACATTAGCAGGTATTCTAAAAGTACCGTTCGCAATTGCGGATGCTACAACAATTACTGAAGCCGGTTATGTAGGTGATGACGTTGAAACATTATTATTACAATTACTCCAAAACGCTAATTATGACGTTGCTTTGGCTGAACGCGGTATAGTTTACGTAGATGAGTTAGATAAAATCGGCAGAAAAAGCGAGTCCACTTCGATTACAAGAGACGTATCAGGTGAAGGGGTGCAACAAGCAATGTTAAAAATGCTTGAAGGGACAATCCAAGGTGTACCGCCAAAGGGTGGACGTAAACACCCTGAACAATCTTTAGTTTACATTAATACCAAGAACATCTTATTTATTTGCGGTGGCGCTTTCGAAGGATTGGAACGTATTATAGCAAGAAGAATGAATAAACAAACTATTGGATTTAATGCAGAACACACAACCAAAACAGTTGAATCACTCGATTTGTTAAAGTTTGCCGAACCCGACGATTTGCTTAAATTTGGATTTATTCCGGAATTAATTGGTCGCTTACCTGTTTACGCTCCTTTAGGTGAACTTGATGCTGAGGCTTTGTTGGCAATTTTAACTAAACCAAAAAATGCGATAGTTAAACAATACAAAAAACTAATGTCATTGGATAATATAGAACTTGTTTTCGATGCTGACGCATTAAAGTTAATTGTTGAGAAAGCGAAAGAAAGAAAATCCGGAGCAAGGGCGTTACGTTCGATTATCGAAAGTGTTATGATTCCAATTATGTACGACCTTCCGGGTCAACCTGATATTCAGAAGTGTATTATAACCGCCGATGTGATTACAAATAAATCAGAACCAATGATTATTAGACAATCTAATTAAATGAGTTTAGCGTGCGGTTCATTTCAATTTTACTATTATTTACTATTTTAGCCGCAGTAGCCTTAACTGCGGCTTATCCTAAACATTTAGTTGGTGTTGATTATTCAACCATCAGCGGAAGCGGACTATCATATTCCCTTGAACTTGATAGAAGCAATGTACTAAAGTTTTCCGGTATTCTTATGTATTACGGACCTAAACCACCCGATAAAATGACACTTTTAGCTGACGCCGGAATGGAATATCAATATAATATATGGAAAATCAAGAACAATCGATTATATCTATTTGGTGGTGGAAGCTATTGGTATGTCGAAAAAAGAGACGTTATCAGCTATATGAAATTCGAAAAATTAATTATAGAGAAAACAATTGCTAAGAACAACATATTCAATATAGGTGCGGGTATAGGATATGAAAAAGTTTTTCTCAATAAGATTGCTTTAAATTTGAATATCGGACTTCAATATCAACTAAGTGACGGCGAAGGATTCCCGCTTTTATTTGACAGAAGCCCCGAGAGTCAAAAGTTTATAGGTGTTGGTGGTGGAATAGGGTTGAAGTTTATAATTAAATAGGTTTATATTAGTTCCTGCTCCATACCTGTACTCCTTCATTTGAAATAACTTTAGATAATGTTGGAAATTTAGAATCATTGGTATAATCGGCTAAGTTTTTCAAAATAATATCTGTATTATAGCCCATTTTAGCGATTTTCCATCTAAGTTTTGTCAATATGTCTAATTTTTCTTGTCGTTGAAAGATAATATCCGTTAGAACAGCAAAGTCTAAATCACTATCTATATGTGCCTTTCCATTAGCGTAACTACCGAATAATATAATTTTTTCAGTATCGGGTATGATATTTAGAATAATATCGATTATTTTATTTATATCTTCTTGGTTATACACTATTACTACAGCAATAAATAATAAAAATTTAAAAAAAATTGGACGTAATAAGTTTTGATTTATTATTATTTATAATGACCTTAGAATAAAAATTAGCAATCTAATATTTATAATATAATATTATTATAATTGTTTATAAGTTTTACTTAAAGCTAATGAGTTGTTTTTTTTACTATCTTGTATTGAGTAATATTATTATAATAGGTTTAAAATAAATCAAACCAATCTAAGATAACAATACTAAATGTTTAGCCATTTGTTTAAAATCACTTCAGAATAGTTTAATTTTGTATTATATTTTATTTTACATAGGCTTTCAAAATGAAACTTGATGAAATGGTTAAAAAGATTATTGCAGATAAGAACATAACTATTGCAGTTGCAGAGTCTTGTACGGGTGGCTTGTTGGGAAGTTTTATTACTTCAATTTCAGGAAGTTCAAAGATATTCAAAGGTGGAATTATATCTTATAGCAATGATATTAAAATCAATATCTTGAAGGTAGATGAGCAAATCATTTCCTCATTCGGAGCTGTAAGCCGTGAATGCGCGGAAGCAATGGCAAACAATGTTAGAGAAATATTCGATGTCGATTATAGCATTTCGATAACAGGAATTGCGGGACCCGACGGCGGAAGTGAAGAAAAACCTGTAGGGACAGTTTGGTTAGCCTGCTCTGATAAATTCGGAGTTGAAGCAGTTCTGTGCAATTTTTCTGGTGATAGGGAACAAATTAGACACTCAGCCGTGGAAAAAGCAATTCATATTCTTTACTCTAAGATTTTCAAAATGTAACAAAGATCATTTGAATACGTATAATTCTTATATTATTAATTAATTTTTTTAGGGTTTGTCTATGAAAAATCGCAACTATTTTTGGGGAGCATTTGTATTAGCAATTGGTATAATTATGCTTTTAGTAAATCTAAACGTATATAATTCTAATTACTATGGTATCTATAAAATATGGCCAATTGTCCTGATTCTTTGGGGCGTTACATTTCTTAAAATTAGTGATATTGCCCGTAATGTGATCAGTGCTTTAAGCGGACTGTTATTAGGTGTGGTTTTGGTATCCGGTATTTTGGGAATTACTCATTCGTTTCAAAATATGAGCAATGAATTCTTCTTTGACCATAACAATCATTACTCCCATAAAATGGAATTTGAACCAACACAAAAGACTGTTGATTATCAAAACGAAAAACAAGTTACATTCAATTTCCAAGGTGGAGCAAGCTATGTAAGAATTGGAAGTGGTGATGGCAAATTAGCCAGCGCCTTCGCTGAATATGATTCTTATGTTATTGGTAAAGATGTTACTGATGGGGAGACTGTTGTAAATTTGGATTTCGATCCGACATTTAATTACTCATTAAACAACAGCAAAAAAAGCAAAATTGACGTTATGCTCAATGAAGTTCCCAACTGGATAATCAATGTAGAAGCCGGAGCAAGTAAATTAGATTTCGATCTAACTAAAATCAAATTAGACAGAATGACGATAGAGGTGGGTGTTTCGGATATAAATTTAGTTTTCGGAGATTTAAGCAACTCTTCTAAAATTGATATAAGTTGCGGATTATCAAATATCAAGGTTAGAATTCCAAGCAACATAGGTTGTAGAATTATAACAGAAACTGCATTTTCCGCACATGATTTCGACAAATTCATCAAAAGAGATGATGCGTATTATTCAAAGAATTATAATAGTTCTACAAAAAAAATCGAATTTGAAATTGATGGCGCGTTTTCGAATTTTGAGATAATTCAGTATTAGTTACAATAGTTATGGTTTTTAGACTTCTATACCTATATATATTTTGTAAATTACAAATAAGAATATGGACTATTTTGACGATAATATAAATGACGATTTTGGAATTCCGAATAAAGAACTTAAAGAGAAACTTGAGCTTTATTGGAAAGATTTCAGAAAGGCGTCGAAAAAAGGTGAACGAATTTTTGATCTTAATACGATAGAAAATTTAACTGAATACTGTCTTGAAAATGAAAAATATGAAGAGGCGTTGGATTTGAGCCGTGAATGGTTGAAAATGATGCCCGATTCAATAGATGCGCATTGTAAATTGGCTTTCTCGCTACTAAATCTTGACCGTTCTCATGATGCTTTAAAGGCTATTGAAAACGCTATACTTATTGGTCCCGACGATTCTGAAGCATTGTTACTTAAGGCTACTATTCTAGAGAGCTTGGGTAAAGTAGAGGAATCGAAGGAAATCATAATGCGCTTGCTTGAGGATGAACCCGAAAATGCTGATTATCATTATGCTCACGCGAATATTTTACAAACCGCGAGAGATTTTGACTCCGCGATTGATATTTACTTGTACCTATTAGAAAATTCTGAAGATTATGCTCTTCAAATATACCAAGATTTGGCATTTTGCTTTAATGCCGTAGAGGATTATGATAAAGCTCTTGAATATTACGAATATGCTATTCAATTGAATCCTTTTGATTCAAATCTTTGGTATAATAAAGGCGTAATTTACAGCAATTTGATGGATACCAAAAAAGCCATTCCTGCTTTTGATATGGCGGTTACGGTAGAACCGGGATTCTTTATTGCTTGGTTTAATCTTGCGCACTCATATTCGACTGAAAACCGTTTAGAGGATTCAGCGGATGCCTATTTAAAAGCCTTAGAAATCAAACCGAAAGATATTGACTGCCTTCATAATTTAGCCAGCGTTTATGGCGATTTATGTCTATATGAAAAAGCATTGGAGCTATTTGAGCAAATCATTGAAATTAATCCGCATTTAGCTTCGGCTGTTTACGGTGCGGGTTTGTGTTTCGAAATTTTAACCAAATACGATTCAGCGATAGAATGTTTCGATAGAGCTATTGCTCTCAATAATAAATACTTTGAGGTTTACTTATCTTATAGCCATTTACTTTTAAAACTTGAGCGAAATGAAGAAGCTATTTTACTTTTGAAAAAAGCCGCAAAAATTGCTATCAATGAACGAGTATTCAATGATTTTATAGCAATAAATTTATTTGAAATGAATGATATAGAAGGTACATTATCATTTCTAAATGAACTATTAGAAAGTACAAAGCATAAAAGAGAAGCCGCAAGCATGATAAGCTTTTATATTTCAATCGTGGATGCTTTTAAAGAAAATCAAGCAAAAGCACGAGAAATATTTGAAATCGGATATATGACTTATTCAGATGATAACTTTGATTGGTTTGTGGGCGATGATATATTCAACACAATGAAAAAAGATTACTTAGATAAAAACAGAGCTAACTAATTATAAATATATTGGAGTGTCGTTATGAACATGTTTTTAATATTTCTCATCATAATTGTTGTGATGATGATACTTTCTTCCATAAAAATCATAAAAGAATACGAAAGAGCAGTAGTATTTAGATTGGGCCGTATTATTGGGGCAAAAGGACCCGGTTTAATAATATTGATTCCTTTAATTGACAAAATGCAAAAAGTAAGTTTGCGGACTATAGCAATTGATGTTGAACCGCAGGATATTATTACTAAAGATAACGTATCGATTAAAGTAAATGCTGTACTGTATTTCAGGGTTATCTTCCCAATTCAGGCAATTGCCGACGTAGAGAACTTTTATTATGCTACAAATCAAGTGGCGCAAACAACATTGCGTTCAATTCTTGGTCAAAGCGATTTGGACGAGATATTATCGGAACGCGAAAGAATCAATATCCGCTTACAAAAAATTATTGACGATCATACCGAACCTTGGGGTATTAAAGTATCGTCTGTCGAAGTAAAACAAATTGATTTACCGGTAGAAATGCAACGCGCTATGGCACGTCAAGCTCAAGCTGAACGCGAAAGAAGAGCTAAGGTTATTAATGCTGAGGGTGAATACCAAGCCGCACAAAAACTGCGCGAAGCCGCTCAAGAAATCGCAATCGAACCTATTGCGCTTCAATTACGCTTCTTGCAGACTTTGGCTGATATCGCCGCAGAAAAGAATTCTACTATTTTATTCCCATTGCCTATAGACATTATAGCTCCATTTATGGAAAAAGCTAAACAAGGCTTGTGGCAAAATATGGTTAAATACGATGATGCTCAAAAAGCAGTCAAGGATATGTTTAAACCAGCAGAATAATGGTTAATTGATAATTGTCAATTGTTAATGTAGGGACACGGCGTGCCGTGTCAAATTTGTAGGGGCAGAAAATTTTCTGCCCTTTTTTTTGATATAAGTGTCTTGTCATTCCCGACCCGCTCAGGGATCCATCTTCCAAGCACTAAAAGTGTGTAATAAAAATTTATAGCATTACAAATAAATAAACTATAAAATCGTCCAAAAATTAGAATATAAAAAAAAATGAGGTAATCAATGATTAATCAATTTCACGCAATTTACGAACGCGACGGCGATTGGTTTGTTGCATTTTGTCCTGAAATTCCGGAAGCAAATGGTATGGGCAAGACAAAAACCAAATGCTTAGAAAATTTGATTGATGCTATTCGCCTCATACTACAAGATAGACACGAAGATTCAATTCGCGCCATACGGAAATCCCTGATTTACTTGCCAAAAAAATCATACGAAATCTTACAACAAATAAATAATAGAGGGTAAGAAAATGGGGCTGTTTGGACCATCAAAAAATGAAGTGTGGAAGCAATTGTGTCAGGAGATTAATGCTAATATAGTTGCCGGAGGATTTTGGAAGGGAAACAGAGTTGAGGCAAAGCATAATAATTGGACAATATATTTAGATACTTATACTGAATCAACCGGTGAAACATCAGTAGTTTATACGCGAATGAGAGCGCCGTTTGTCGATCGCGATAAGTTTTATTTCAAGATATACAAAAAGGGATTGTTTTCCGGATTAGGAAAAGCTTTGGGTATGCAAGATATCGAAGTTGGATACCGAGAATTTGATGACAACTATATTATCAAAAGCAATAGCCAGGCAACGGTCGTGAGAGTATTCTCTAACTCAAAGATTCGTGAGCTTATCCAGAGACAGCCTAAAGTGATGCTAGAGATAAAGAAGAGCGAAGGTTTGTTTGGTCCCAAGTTTAATGAGAACGAAAGCGAGCTGTATTTCCTTGTTCAAGGTATAATAAAAGACAAAGATTTGTTGAAAAGCCTTTTTGAATTGTTTAGCGAAGTATTGGAAGAACTTAAGCTGATTGGAAGTGCTACAAGCGACACACCTCAGGTGAAACTGTACTAAGTTTATAAAGTTCATAAAGTTCGTAAAGTTCGTAAAGTTTATAAAGTTTATAAAGTTTATAAAGTTCGTAATGTTTGTAAAGTTTGTAAAGTTTGTAAAGTTTATAAAGTTTATAAAGTTCGTAAAGTTTGTAAAGAGATGAAGAAATTCTAACCGCGAAGCGGTTGAAAATGAATAGAAAGGAAGTTTATAGAGGAAGAAATTCTAACCGCACAGCGGTTGAATCTCAATAACCGCGGGTGAAACCCGTGGTACGGAATCTCCCTGAACCCCAAGCCCTGGAAGGGCGGTAAAAAAAAATATTATTTTTGTAAATTTGCTTTATCTACAAAAATAATTTGTAAGTAGCGTAATTATATTTAATTTTGCATATATTAGTTTTCAATGTTTGTAGAGGTTAATATGTTTCGAATAGTCAATTTGGTTTTTATATTCATATCTTTAAGTATAATGAATTTGCAAGCGCAAGATGAGCCGGATTCCGTCAAGGGCGGGTATAAAACTTGTACTGTGTACAATATGTGGTACAATTTTGGTGAAATCGATTTAAATACTTAAACTTTATCATCAATATCAAAATTTGGCACTACCGGGAAAGAAATTGAGTATAAAAATTATAATAATGATGGTTCTATAGAGAGAATACTTATCTATAATAACGATGGGAATATGATTGAAAAAATCATCCATAACCCCGATGGTTCAATATGGTGGCAAGAAACTTATAAATATGATACTAACCAAAAAATATTAGAAAAAACAAAATATAAAAAATATTTAAATTTTCAAACTAATACATATCAGGAGGGATTTGATAAATTTGTCTATAAATATGATGACAAAGGAAACCGAACTGAAGAAGCGCAATATTTGTATAATGGTTCAATAGTTTACAAACTTATCAATAAATTTGATAATGAAGGTAATAAAATAGAAGAAACAAAATACAAAACTGATAATTCAATTGATTATAAAATCATTAACAAGTATGACAATAATGGGAAAGTAATAGAAAAGAAAAGGTATAATTCAGATGGTTCTATTAAATATAAATCAATATACAAATATGATAACAATGGAAATTTTGTTGAAGGACCTACATATGACTACCCCAACGAAAATCTTACAGGGAAAAAAATATACAAACGTGATAATAATAATAAAATTTTTGAAATAATAGCATATAAAATTGATGGCGCGATAAATTACAAAGATACTTTTAAATATGACAATAAAGGGAACGAAATAGAACATATCAAATATTCTTTCGATGGTTCGATAGTTAAGAAACACACTCAAAAATATGATGAAAATGGAAAAGAAGAGGAATCAATAGAATATAATGATGATGGTTCTATTCAGGAGAAGTACTTTGAAAAATATGATGCAAAAGGTAACGAAATAGAAAGTATATGGTTCAAACCTGATGGTTCAATAGGATGGAAACGGTCATATAAATATAATAGTGATGGATATGAGATTGAATTCACATATTACATATCAGAATCGCGATACGGTAAATTTGATCCTCCTGAGTTTGAGAAATTGATAACTAAGTACGATGATTATTGGAACATAATTGAGGTAATTTATTACGATAAACTTGATGAACCAACGAGAAAGGTTGTTTATGAATATTCAAAATAATAATTAAAGAGTAAACAATGATGATAGGACAATCAATCGAAACTGAGCAAAACCCTATTGATGAATTAAGTTCGCTATTAAATAGACTTTCGTTAACACCAAATCCAAATCAAAATAATTTTATGGAGGATTTTTATGAATAATTGTGAGAATTTTATGGAAGAATTAACCAAAGAAGAAAGAAAATTGCTTTTAGAAATTCAATTAAAAATGAAGGATTTATATAATTTAAAAGGTCTTATTCAATTATCAGAGGAGCACATATTATCTATAGCAGATATCTATAAACTTCCTTCGGAAAATCTAGTTAATATATTAATTGTATTACATAATAAGAATTATATTAGATGCGATTTCAGTCCAAAGCATATAATAAGTGGTGAAAACAATGGTAAAATAACAGGAACAACTGAATTAATCCCATTTCAAATAAATCTAACTGAAAAAGCTATAAATCAGATATATGGAAAGGCACAAAAATGAGAAAAGAGATTTTATTCGCAATAATAGCAATATTTATTCATACAAGCATATTATTGCCAAAAGAAACCAATGAAGATTTTATGTTTGATTATCTGCCTAAAAAAGTCCAAGGTGGTTATAAATCCTGTTCAATATATTACTTTAATTATAAATTTGGAGAAACAGATAATGAATCAAAAGATTTAGGCAGTATTTATAAATTTGACAATAAGGGAAATATAATTGAAAGATTACGTAATATTGATAGTGCTTATATATATAATTTTGAATATAAAGATATTTACAAATATGATGTTTATGATAATCGCATTGAGTGGATAGTCTATGACAAGAACGAGTTGATTTGTTTAAAGGAAAAATATAAATATGATGATAAAGGTAATAGAATTGAAGAGATTCACTTTGATGATAATGGAAATGCCGAAGCGAAATACTTATATAAATACGATTTAAAATGTAATTTAATTGAGAGAAAAGTATATTTCGATGACACGGTTGATACAATGACAATCACTTATAAATATAACCAAATTGGAAATATTATTGAAAAAATTGAAGGTGATTTTATTTATAAATATGATGACAAAGGAAATAATATTTCTGTACATTTCTCAACCGGTTCAATATATAATTTTGAATATGATATGAACGGTAATATAATTGCAGAATATACTCAATACCCAAATGAAAATTCAAGACTAGATAAGACAATTAAATACGATGAATTGAATAATATTATTAAGTTGACATATTACGGAAAATACGGTGAACCAACCTATGGCTATGAATATGTTTATACGAAATAAAAGAAATCAAAAAAAAAATAACAATTAGAAAAGGAAAAGATTATGAACGCCATTCAAATATTTATTTTTAATATTTGAATAAACTTTACTATTATCTTAGTTTAAAATTTTCTAGAGGTTTTCCAGTTAATACTTTATAACCATTTTCAAGAGTATTAAAATAATATTGTCGTTTATCAACAATGAATTCAATAAAACCCTTAACTCCTTCATTTAATTCAGGGTCTCCCGGTTGCTCGTTATTAATATGTAAAATTAGGGATTGTCTATAATATTCCAGATCATATATATCGTCGTAAGTTCTTTGTAGAGCGAATGCTTTTGTTGAATCTAATTCGGCTAAACTTGGTGATAATAATAAAAATTGTTTAGATACAAATATCGGTAATGTATGTCCTATGAATGTTCCTGTTGCTTCATTTATAGCAAATTCAATATTTTCCATGCCAAATCGATTTCTTGTTGTACTAATTTTTGGTTTATTATAATCTTTAAAAAGAGTTGATGCTGTATCACATGCGTCAAACAATTTTATAAAAGCCCAATGATTTAATTCAAGCTCCTCGGATAACAAAAAAGAAATAGCTTTTAATTTATTCTTACGAGCATTGAATCTTCTTACTCCTTCAATTATTTCTTTTATAAAAAACAATATGATTGTAATAATAATCGTGATTGAAACAACACCTCCTTCATTACAGAATAAGGGGTTGATAAATAGAATATTATGCATTTGGTAGTTCCTATATCAATTTATTCAACTTATGTTTTCTTGCATTACAAAAATATGAATATTTCCTAAATAATTCCTCTTATTTCACAAGAGGTGCTATAAATTATGTTGCAGATGAAAAAAATGAAATAATTACCAACTGCTAGGAATATTTTTTATCTACAAGCGTTTATTCGACCCCTCTGGGGTCGTACATCACCAACCGTAGACATTTTTCTATAAACATCCAACCTCTAAAGAGGTCTTTTTTGTGTCAGCCTTACAGACTAAAAAAAACAGGATTTCGCAACTTGGGACGTTGTCCCAAGCTATTTTGTTGCAGGCTTTCAGCCTGGAGGGATGGTTGCATCTACCACGGGTTTCACCCGCGGTTATTGAGATTCAGCTCTTTCAGAGCGAAGAAAATAAGAAAAGACGTTGCGTGCAACGTCTCAACGAAGAAAATTTTGTATCTGTGAACGGTGTTACATTGCCCCATAGCTATTATATATCAGCTTTTTAGCTGTTTAATTAAATGCCTATCAAAGTCCGATTCTAAAGCCTTATCTTGAATTAATTGATATTTTTCGTATTCAGTTTCTGCAAAACATTTTGCGATTTCTGCAGTAACTTTGCCGGCATTGGTCAGAATGTCTTTCTCATTAAATTGTAAAAATGCATCTAAACGTTTGACCCAATCAGCCATATACATTATATTATTATTGTTTGCTTGAGTTTCAGCATAATCCAAATACATTGAGACAATTCGATTCAGTGAGTCGAGTTCTTCTTTATTCAAATAATTTTTTGCTATACTTACGTCTGTTTTGCGAATATGACCTGAAGGAGCATTCTTCCAATTAGTTAAGCCCATATTTGTTTTTTGGAAATCAGCACGATTTTTTATGATTTCAGCGGCAGTTTGATGTGTAATAGCCCAGTGAAGTTTGTTTTGTACAGTGGCGAAGAATTCTTTAGTTATATCACTGTTCAAATCATAATCTGCACTACATTGCGCATAAATATCAGTAATTTTTTGATAAAAACGTCTTTCACTCGAGCGAATGTCACGTATCCGTGCTAATTGCTCTTCAAAATAATCTTTGCCGAAAATATTATAAGGGTGTTTCAATCGCTCATCGTCCATAACATAACCCTTAATTATATATTCTTTCAATCTTTCAGTAGCCCACATCCTGAAATGTGTTGCTTGAGTAGAATTGACCCGATAACCGACAGAAATGATAGCATCAAGATTGTAAAACTGGGTTTGGTAAGATTTTCCATCATCAGCAGTATGTGCAATTTTTGCACTTACTGAATTCTCAATTAATTCATTTGTTAAGAATATGTTTTTTAAGTGTTTACTTACTACACTGCGATCAACTCCAAACAATTCCCCAATTTTTGCCCGTGTCAACCAAATGTTTTCATTATGCAGAAAAATCTCAACTTGAACATTCCCATTTGGTGAATGATAAATGAGAAATTCAGTAAAAGAATTATTTTGTACAATTTTTGCTTTATTCTTTTTCATAATTCGAAACCATCACAACTTCTTTTGGTGAACAATAATATATATCGCAAAAATAATAAAATTATATTTATCAACAACGATAGTTTCTTTTTTTTTTCTTTTCCAACCCAATACCTATTGTGTTAACCTTCTAAATTCGACCCCTGCCGTGGTCGTAAATTAACAAAGGAACACATTTTGTATAAAAACATTCGGACCTCTACCGAGGTCATTTTTGTGTCAACCCTACAGGCTGGAGAAAACAGGATTACGCAACTTGGGACGGTGTCCCAAGCTATTTTGTTGCAGGCTTTCAGGCTGTGGGGATGGATACTTGATTAGGTCGGGTATAACAGCTAATTTAATCCTCACTTAAATTTATTCGTAATGAGTCCACATTTTCAAAACTTTAATAGCTTTTTCTTTGTCTAATACTTGATAAACCAATCTATGTTTACTATTGATTCTTCTGGAAACCAAACCTTTTAGCTTTCCTTTCAAGATCTCAAACTCAGGAGGATAAGAAAACGGATCATTTTTGATAATTTCAAGTAATTCTGTGATTTTATATTTGAGCTTTGAATCAATAAATTTTTTGGCGTCTTGTTCAGCTTGCTTAGTAAAATATATTGTCCACATTACCATACCAAACTTGTAGAACAATCTTTCAAATCTTCTTTCGAAGCTTCAAGTATAGCATCAACCATTCCGGGAATACTCTCTAAATAATCAGTATCGTTCTCTTTTTCAGATTTTTGTTTCAAAAAATTTGCATAATCCAATAGTTCCTCGAGATAGTAATAAGGAATACTGTTTGTTAGATTTACTAAATTTGTTTGCATTGTATTCATAATAGGATATTCTCAATTATTTGTCACAAATATTTCAATAATAGTAGGACGAAAAAAGTTTCAATTAATTATTGGTATATCCCTATTTCAGCAAATAGGCGAAACTCGAGCCATAGTTATCGGCTAAACTGCTGACGAGCCAAAGTACCAATCCCGCGGTAAATGGGATGG
>JBAXXL010000002.1:0-162252 GCA_037127915.1 bacterium | reverse complement strand
ACAGCCGCTAACAAGATGAGCATTTTAAAATTTTTCATTGTTAATTACCTTATATATTATTTTTATTATTTCAATTTAGAATTTTTTTTAGCACTTTGCAAAAAAAAATAAAATCCTAAGAATTTCAAGAACGAAAACAAAATTGTTTTTAATTAGGTTCAGTACCCATAGTTTCCCAAACTTTTACATTTGATGTAGCAAAAGTTGTATCCGGTGAAGTTGAAGACCATTTAACTGTAAGACCGGTTGATTCAAATACTATATTGCCTGTTAGATTGCCTGATACTATTTGTGCATAAGCATAATTCGACGCGTTAAGCATATCGCTTGTAGGTATTCCGTTAGCAGGTGATACACCAATAATTTCGCGAGGGCAATATTTTTGACCAGCGTCTCTACAAATAATTATTGTTCCAAATATTGATCTATCTGAAAGAACTAATGAATAACCATGTGGACCGCCTCTTTCTGCACTTCTATTGTAGTAATCGCAATCGCCAACTGCGTTTGGATTCCAAGTAACTTGAAAAAGAGAGTTTGGATCATTCCCTTCATTATTTGAAGTGATTGGGTTTTCTGTATTACAAGCAGAAATAGCAACTACAACAGCCGCTAACAAGATGAGCATTTTAAAATTTTTCATTGTTAATTACCTTATATTTAATTTTTTTAAAATTTATACCGCTTTTGCGCACTTTGCCAAAGCGGTTTGACACACAAACAAAGAACAAATAGGGTTTTACTCAACATTTATGAGCTAAAACGCACCTAAAATACATTAATAATAACTTTTTTTTGCTGTGATTAAAATATAAATCAAAGATATCCGACTTTAACTTAGTATAGAAGTAAAGATTTAGATAAATCTGTCGAATTCACTTGCAGGTGATTTCTTCGTATTTATTTTACAATCACTTGTGATTTTATATCACTTTTTCAGGGTTACGGATTGGTAGTCTGACGTTTTGTCAATTAGCAATCCTAAAGAACAATTTCGTTCATTTTTTCCCTATTTTTTTCCATGCAAATTTTCGTTTCCAAATACATATTTTTAGCCTTGCCTAATTTTTAAACTAATAAACTATATCAATAGTTTTCTCTCTGTTATATAATTCGAAAATAATATTATTTCCTTTAATAAAAAAATTTTTTTTTGTTTTTTTCCATTTTTTTTTCACTTTTTTGCATTATTTTTTTTGATAACAAAAAACCTACGATTTATATCGTAGGTTCAGATGCAAATTATTCCATCATTATATAAACTTCTGATTTTAGCTATCCACAAACTCCATTCCGAACACATTGCTTATATTAGACTTAAGTTTTTCTTTAACTTCTGCTATTTCCATTTCGCGTCCCAATTCTTTCGATAGAGAGGTAACACCTTTATCAGTGAACCCACACGGATTTATATAATCAAAATACTTCAAATCTGTGTTCACATTAAACGCAAAACCGTGCATTGTTACATAGTGACTGGCGCGGACACCGATAGCACAAATTTTTCTGGTTTTGCCGGGTAAATCTGTGTCTAACCAAACACCGGTTGCACCATTTAAATTTTCTCCTTTTATTCCATATTCTGCGATTGTCAAAATTATTGATTCTTCCAACTTGTCGATATATGATTTAATCCCCAATCCAAAATTCTTCAAATTAATAATTGGGTATCCCACTATTTGACCAGGTCCATGATACGTGATGTCTCCACCGCGATTAGTTTTATAAAATGTTGCGTTTTTGGCTTGAAGTTGAATATAGTTTAGCAATAAATTCTGCTGATTGCCATTCATACCAAGAGTATATACATGAGGGTGCTCACAAAATAGAAGATAGTTCAGCCAGTCTTTTGGAGTATCGTCCGGCAACAAATCATTTTGTTTCTTTATCTCTATTACTTTTTGGAATAAACCCTCCTGGTAATCCCATCCAGCTTTATAATCTATTGTATTTAAATCTTCAAAAATTACTTTTTCCTGCATCATTATCCTTATTTATATTTTTTTTAATTGCTTTTTAACGTTTTGAGGAATGAAATATTATTTCGATTAATTGAACCTTCAGAAGGTTTGAAACCTTCGGAAGGCTTTTTTTATTCTTATATCTTCACAAAATTTGCTGTATGATTTCCAACTTCCACAAAATACAAACCTTTTGGTAAACACTCTATACTCATCCGATGACTGGCACTCTTTGGATGAATATATTCAGACATCACTTCTTCGCCAAGTGCATTATATATATGTATTTGCGATTGTTCATTATCAACCCCATGCTTAAGCGTGGAGTTGATTGCTCCCAGATTTATTATAATATATCCATCCGCCGGATTGGGATAAATTTCAATCGATTGTACTGCTTTCTCACTTTCTATTCCGTTTTGTCCGTAAAATTCAATAGCACCGATAGAGTGCGGGGATTTGAATTTTTGCCCAAAATAATCCAATTCGGGCAAAGCTAATTCGAGTCCGGAACCAATTGCCGGAGAATCTTCAACTAAAGAATAGTTATTATTCTGCAAATCTTTGAATTTTGGATTTGAATTTAAAATTTGACTAAAATGTTGAACTGCAGTATTTGGCCCTGCCCAATTCAAATTTTCTTTGTTATACCACAGATTATTCGAAAAAAGAAATGTTTTTGGAGCAGTTCCGGCGCCAATATTTATACATTTTTCATTATCTGCATTATTACTAAAATAGCAAATATTATTCGAAAATTTATTCTTCCCTGATATTTGCATTCCACTTTCAGTATTTTCTTGAAGAATGCGCACCATCCAACGCTCCGGTTCAATAAATGTATTATTGACAACTTCACATCGAACAGCTCCAACGAATGCAATTGGTGCCATGGAACCAATGAATATGTTGGAATGAACACCAATATACTGAGCTTCGAAATCCGCATTTAAAGGGCGAAAATACTGCTTATCGGTCGAACCACCAATATTTATTGCTCTTTGTCCGCCATTTAGAAAGATATTTCTTTGAATACGAATGTTTTGCGATCCTCCTTTTGCTTGAATCGAGTTCGCACCGCTATTCTCAAATCTATTATCTTCGAATACACCATTGTGACAACCAACCATATCAACTAAACTACCACCCGCGGCTCCGTTTTGAAATGTACATTTTCGTACAGTAAACGAATCCACCCCCGACATTTTCAGTTCATCATTATTACCTGTGGCATCCATTTTGAGCCATTTGCAATATTCAATAACAATATGCTGAGTTGGGGTATCGTAACTCCCCCCGTCGTCGATATTGATACCATTTTGGGTTTGCCCGTCCATTACAAATCCACTGATTTTAATATGCGAAACGTCGGACATCATAAAAGCAAAATTTCCTCCTTTGAAAATCGCAGGATTATTGGTATCTGAAATAATGCAAATCCAATTCGAGTCAATACCATGCAGATTTGAAATAAAATCGTCACCGGAATATATTCCGCCCTCCACAAAAATCGTATCACCCGCGATGGCAACCGCCGCGGCTGAGCTAATGCTCTTGTATGTACCGCTTGAACTAACTGATATAGTTTTTGCATTAGCTTGACAAATTAGCACTGCAAGTAATAAGATTAGCTTTAGATTCGTTTTCATATATTTCTCATAAAATATTTCATAATATATTTTCAACTCTCAAGGTCCTACCGGGTAACAATAAGTGTGGTTTTATAAACACGCGCTGAAGCTAGAAGATATCTAGAAGAAATAGAGTCTTGTGATCACCCCATGCTGAAGCATGGGGTTGATAATATTACTTCTTCTCTTTCGGTTTGCAAAATTCATCAATTGCGGATTTCGCTTCATTGCAACCTAATTCAACTGCCTTCTTCCAATCCTCACATCCTCCGGCTTCATCGCCTAAGGAGTATCTAGCATTACCGCGATTAGCATAAGCCATGCCGAACTTAGGTTTCAGTTCAATTGCTTTATCCCAAGCTAAAATTGCCCCCTTATAATCCATGAGTTGATACTTTGCATACCCGATATTATTGAAAGCATCACCATTTTTTGGGTTTAGCTCAGCGGCTTTAATAAAATCGAGAAGCGCGGCTTTATGATCTTTCATCGTTACTTTCGTTAGACCACGATTATAATATGCCATCGCATAATCAGGTTTAAGTTCGATTGCCTTAGTATAATCAGTAATCGCTCCGGCAATATCGCCTGTGATTTCTCGAGATATTCCTCGGTTGTTATATGTTTCCGGCTGTTTAGGATTCAGCTCAATAGCTTTGTTGTAATCGGCTATCGCACCCGGATAATCTTTTATTTCAGCTTTTGCTATTCCGCGTTGCTTGTAGGCTTCTTCAAATTTTGGATTGGCTTTAATGGCTTTATTAAAATTCGCTATAGCGCCAATGTTGTTTCCCTTTACTGCTTTTTCCATTCCCTTTGCAAAAAAACTGTCTGCTGTTTGGGCAGAAAGATTGATTGCCGAAAAAGTGAGTAAGATTATTGAAATCATTATTGATATGTTTTTCATTTTTATTCCAAATATTTCTTTTTAAAAAGTCTTTATTTTAAAGCTCCAAACATCCGAAAAAACTTCGGCCCCCGGATAATCGCGAACTTTGACCTGCCAGTAATAAGTTGTACCCGTTTTCAAACCGGTTACTTTGACATTCGTTTTTTCTCTTTGAGCATACTTAATGCACTTGCGTGGTGGATTTTGCTCCGAAAAATATACATCGTAATATATAGGATTCGAATCAGGGTCGGAGCAAGACCATGCAATAACCAACGCTGTATCGTAAACACTGCCGTTGTTTTGCGGATATGGATTGTGCGGAGCTAATGGTGCAATATTCTTTGGATCATAAGGCAATATAGTTCCCACAACTTCATTCTTTTTCCCTTCCAAGACCACTACGGGATAATAAGCGTCATAATGATCTTTCAATTGCAATTTTACTATATATTCCCCGGATTCAATGTTATCGAGGTAAAACCGCCCATCTTCATCGCTAATAGCTTCATAAGAAATAGGCGAAGTTGTAACCTTAACTCCTGCAACGGGATTAATTTTGGAAGCCCCTGTATAAGTATCAACTGAACCTTCTAAATACCCAACATTTTCGACCAAAGGGTTCTGGTTATAACTGCACGAGGCCATTAAAACTAAAAACATTATAAACAATTGCTTTTTCATAATTTCTAACAAATAAAAAAAACAAATATACGTAAAAATAAAATATTATCAATAAACAATCGTGGTAAAATCAAATTGTTCAATTTTTACAATATGGTATGGAAAACAGAAAAGTATCAGCTCTAATTCTCGGAGTGTCAAGCGGTTTTGGAAAAGCGACCGCAATCGAATTAGCTAAACAAGGTTATGATATCTACGGAGTACATCTTGATTTAGGCAGTAATCGGAAAGAAGCCGAGAAATTTAGAGAGGAATTAGTGAATTTGGGTGTAGAAGCGATGTTTTTTAATGCAAACGCCGCTGACGACAAGGTGAGAATGAAAATCATTAACGATATAAAGGCAGATTTAGAAGCGAAACCCGGCAGAAATTTATTGCGGGTTTTTGTTCATTCAATAGCATTTGGTGCTATTAAACGCTTCTTTTCTGAAGACACAACGAAAATGCTAGACCGCAAAGGTTTGGAAATGACGATGGATGTTATGGCGAATAGTTTGGTTTATTGGTCACAAGACCTGTTTTTCTCAAAATTATTAGCTCCGAACAGTAGAATCTTTGCAATGACTTCTATCGGTTCAATCCGAGCTATGGGAAATTATGGTGCTATCTCCGGTGCTAAAGCAGCACTTGAAGCTTATGTTCGCCAAATCGCCGTTGAATTAGCGCATTACAAAATAACCTGCAACGCAATTATGGCCGGTTTAACTGATACGCCTGCAGGTCAAAAAATACCGGGGTTCCAACACATGCTCGAATATGTTCGGGAGCACAATCCTTTTCAACGCAACACCGTTCCCGAAGACGTAGCAAAAGCGGTTGCTATGCTCGCAGACGAGAAGTTCTATTGGATAACAGGACAAACTATCGCTGTGGACGGCGGTGAAAGTATCTTGAACTTTATGGAAGATATCGAAAAAGTTTTTAGATAGACACTTCGTGTCTTTTTTATTATTGATTCAACTTGTTCCAAAGCTCCTGCTTTGGAACATTTTTTTTATTTCCATCAAGCGTACCTCTCTGCCTTTTTTTTTGGTTACACAGAGAGACACAGAGATTTACACAGAGAACCACAGAGAGGTTCTCTCTCTTTCTTTTTCTTTCCTCTGTGAAACTCTGTGTAATTTCTTCTAATTTTTTAATTTTCAAGAAGAATGACAGCAAGATTAGTTTAGTCTACATTCTATATCTTTTAAGTCCATTCCGAAGTAATGTTACATTGAAGTTCATTAGCAAACCAATTTCTTATTGGGCAAATTTCATATATGTTAGAATTTGTGCTTCGTGAACAGGATTGATTGCATCAACCGATTTTATTTCTATTATTACAGTATTTTCAACCAAAATATCAATTCTATAGCCACACTCTAATTTAATATCTTTATAAACTATTGGAACAGGATGTTGACAAGAAACATTAAATCCTGCAGATATGAGTTCATACGCAAGGCATGTGTCATAAGCAGATTCAAGCAATCCCGGTCCTAAATATTTATGAACTTCAATTGCGCATCCAATTATTTTTTCGGTAATCTTATTTAATTCCATAAGCAATCTCAATAATCATTCTCTTTATTCTCTTCCTCTGTGAATCTCTGTGTCTTCCTCTGTGTATCTCTGTGTAATTTCTTTACTTTTTTGGCATTCACCGAAAATCACAATCCTTTTTTGGAGAAATGAATAAAGTGATAACTTACTCTCCACCGTATTTTTTTACATGAACAATGAATTTCTTGACGTAAATGGCGATTACCTCATCCCCTTTTTTTATGTCATCCATAGCAATGGCTTCCCAAAATTCACCGTGTATAAATATCTCGCCTTTTTTGCCTTTTTCTATATTGGTAATTGCTTCACCGGTTTCTCCGGCAAAATTACCCTCATGGAATTTCTTAGTACATTTCTGCGCTTTAACTCCCTTAAATGCAAGCCAAAATATAAATAAACCACCAACTACGACGATAATTAATATCTCTAATATTGAAAGTTCCATAACATTCTCAAATTAATAATTATTACATAAGTAAATACGATAGTAAATTTGGAATATTTTATCAACTTCGTTGATTTTTTATTTTGTGGGGATATACCAATTCAGCAATAATAAAAAACTCATCCGATGACTGCCAGTCGTCGGATGAGTAATTCTTTGTCTTTATAAACTTTCTACTTTATAAACTTTACAAACTAAATAGAGGTTGCGCCTGCATAAAATGCGTCTTCATCCAAAATTTCTTCTATTCTTAGAAGTTGGTTATATTTTGCAACTCTATCAGTACGGCTTGGTGCACCGGTTTTGATTTGACCGGCGTTTGTAGCAACCGATATATCTGCAATTGTTGTATCTTCTGTTTCACCTGAACGATGAGAAATGATAACGTTATAACCGCTTCTTTGCGCTAAAGAAATTGCTTGGAATGTTTCGGTTAGTGTGCCGATTTGGTTTACTTTAATCAAAATAGCATTAGCGATGCCTTCATCTATTCCGCGTTGTAAATAAT
Source organism: bacterium (assembly GCA_037127915.1). GTDB lineage: Bacteria > Bacteroidota > Ignavibacteria > Kapaibacteriales > UBA2268 > JBAXXL01. The sequence continues at coordinate 154,589 of JBAXXL010000002.1, read as the reverse complement.
CAGGATTTGTAACAAATAAATCGTCGCCGACCAATTGAATATCATCACCTAATACTTCGGTCAATTTTTTCCAACCTTCCCAATCGTTTTGGTCTAAACCGTCTTCTATCGAAATTATTGGATATTTGTCGCATAATTCAGAATACCATTCAATCATTTCGTCAGCGGTTTTCAATTCACCTGTTGATTTGAACATTTTGTATTTGCCATCAACATACATTTCGGATGAAGCAACATCAATTGCTAATAATACATCTTCACCAGGTTCGTACCCAGCTTTAACAACTGCTTCCAAAATCACTTCAAAAGCTTCTTCATTTGATTGTAACGATGGAGCAAATCCGCCTTCATCGCCAACTGAAGTACTCAAACCTTTTGCTTGAAGAACATCTTTCAAACTATGGAATACTTCAGCACCCATACGTAATGCTTCAGCGAAAGAATCAGCTCCAACAGGCATAATCATAAATTCTTGAATATCCACATTGTTGTCGGCGTGTTTTCCACCATTGATTATATTCATCATAGGTGTTGGTAAAACATTGGCTCTTACACCACCCAAATATTTGTAAAGCGGTAAATCGTGGTAATCAGCGGCGGCTTTTGCAACTGCTAAAGATATACCCAATATTGCATTTGCACCCAAACGTGATTTATTTTCAGTTCCGTCCAATGTAACCATTATCATATCAACTTGAGCTTGGTCACAAGCATCCAAACCGATTAGTGCTTCGCTTAATTCTTCATTTACAAAATCTACTGCGTTCAAAACGCCTTTGCCCATATAGCGTTCTGCGTCGCCATCACGTAATTCGTGCGCTTCGTGTTCTCCGGTTGATGCACCCGATGGAACTGCGGCACGTCCAAATGAACCGTCTTCCAATACTACATCTACTTCAATTGTAGGATTTCCGCGGCTGTCCAATATCTCGCGTGCGAAAATATCATTAATTAATGAGCTCATATTTTTACCTTTTTTATTATATATTAATGTGTTTTTTAACTAATTTGTGGTTACAAATATAAGCATTTTTCGGGGAATATTATGAAAAAACCGAATTGTCATTCCCAACTTGATTGGGAATCCATCTTCAAAAGTTAAAAATTATGAGTTATAATAGTTGGGATTGGTCGCGACCTGTCCGGATTTTGTAAATTGGAAGTCTTTGCATTATAGCCATTGACACCGCACCTAGCTGATGAACATAAATCAAACTCATGCTAAAGAGCTGAAACAAAACATTCCCAAAAACTGTTTTCCTATTTCGCCACTCCGTGGTTGAACAATCCTATAATCTTTTAATCCTTTAATCTTAATTCTGATAACGACATATATTTCACCCTTTCAGGGTTTTGTGCCACCAGAGCTTTCAATTTTCTACAGTAATGCCATCCTTTCCGGATTGAAGAAAATCAATTACGAATTACGAGGTTTCTTGAACTTAAGCTTGAAATTTATTGAATATCAAAAGAAAATCATTAATATAATATTTATTATAAATCAACGTTTATAAATCGAAATATAAATATAATAAAAGGCTTCTTATGCAACTTACAACGATTGATTCGCTAATGGACGAAGCAGAAACATTGGATTTAGAAGATCAAATCCTTTTTGTTGATTTGTTCCAAAAGCGTATAAATGAAAGAAAAAGAAATGAAATTGCTAAAAACGGAAAAGCAACTCTTCACGCAATAGAGAGCAAAAAAGCAAAGATTGGATCAGTTAATGATTTTCTTAAAGAATTAGGTAACTAGTAATGTACCAATTAGCATGGCATACTAGTTTTATTCGAGCATTTAAGAAAATCACCAAAAACAATGCTGAATTGAAAAACCAAATCGTTGATGCTCTTGAACTGCTTCAAGAAAATCCTTATAATGCAAAACTTAAAACCCATAAATTGAATGGTAAACTTAAAGATTATTTAGCTTCTATTGTTGAATATGACTGTAGAATAGTCTTCACATTTACAAATCACCCAGACACCGATGAGAAAATAATAGCTTTAATTGATATTGGTTCTCATGATAACGTTTATTAAAATTTCTTGCATATCCCACACATATTTGACCTCACAGAGGTCTTTATTTATACCTACGTTTCTGGATTCTTCACTTCGCTCGGTATGACAAAACAATTACGGAGTTTCCTTTTTTCTTCTTCACATTATCAACTATCAACTGTCAATTTTCAACTAAAAATGAAGATGAAGATGGAATCCCGCTTTCGCGGGATTGACAACATCCTGTAAATCTTTTAATCCTGTAAATCCTGATTTAGACAAAAAAATGTCCAGTACTTAGAAATACTGGACATTTGGATATTAATCTACTCATTCGATGACTGCGAATCATCGGATAAGTTAAACAATTGTTTTATTTCACATTAAGCATCGCCGGCATAGCCATCAACACTTTTTCTTTTTGTCCCATCTTTGTTAAATCAAGCATATACATTACTTGACTTTGCATTTCTTTCGGTAGATTTTCTTTAATCAATTCGAATTTGGCATCCGTTATTCCAAGTATTGATTTGATGCTTAACTCTTGTTGTTCGTCATCATCACCACTTTTGTCAATTCCGAAACCTTTCAAGAAATCTGATAATTGGTCGCCTTTCGCAGGATATATATCCAACGGCACTTTGGTTCCTTCCGGTACACCTAAGCGTTTTTTCACAATTTCAATTACTTGCGACAAATCAGCAATACCGTCAATTAAGCCGCGTTTTTGAGCATCAGCACCTGTCCATACTCTGCCTTTAGCTAAAGCGCGCGCTTGGTCGAATGACATTTTTCTATTTTTTGCTGTTTTCATAACAAAGCGTTTGTAAACGTCCGATGAATAGCTTTTGAAGCGTGCGATATCGACCGGATTGAACGCTTTGAACAGATTCAATTGACCGGAAGATTTCGTAGTATTGATCGTATCGTTCGAGATTCCCAATAATTTAATGGTTCCACTAAAATTTGGGATTACAGAAATTACGCCTATCGAACCGGTGATAGTTTGATTTTGAGCAAAAATACTGTCGCAAGGTAATGCGATATAATATCCGCCCGAAGCCGCAACATCTGCCATGGAGGCATAAACCGGTTTTATGGAGCGTAATTTTTCGATTTCAGAATAAATCTCGTCCGACGCCATAACCGAACCACCCGGAGATGAAATGCGGATTATCACAGCTTTTATGTCTTTATCTTCTCTTACTTTGCGAAGCATTTTCACGAATGAACCGGAATAAATTCCTTGGCTTGCATTATAAGGAGCCCCCCCTCCGGTACCGGAATTGATTGCTCCGACTGCATTGACGATTGCAATTGTTTTCTTTTCATCAACTTTGCCGTTACCCTCATTATCTACTTGAGAAGCATATTTGTTCAAACTCATCATTTCTAATTTTTTTGCACCTGATTTTTTCTTCAGGAAATCACGCATATCGGTAGCAGAAATAATCTTATCTATATAACCGCCTTGCAATGCTTCCTCAGCGGAGAAAATTCCTTTATCCAAATCAGCTTTGATTTTCTCTATACTCATCTTTCTTCTTTCAGCAATACTCGTGACCAAATAATCCATTCTTTGATTTAGAAGAACTCTAAGAGCTAATTTCGCTGAATCACTGAAATTTGTTCTTGAATAAGATTCGCCATAAGATTTAAAATCTTCAAATTGAATAACTTCGTATTTCATACCGATTTTTTGGAGAAAATCTTTGAAAAACAATGAACTTGCTGAATAACCATTTAGTTCCAATATCCCTTCCTGCGGCATAAATATTGAATCAGCAGAAAGTGCATTTATATATTGTGTTTCATCGCCAACTTCTATGAACGCATAAACAAATTTGCCACTTTTTTTGAATTTTTCAATTGCTCGTTTTATACCTTCAGCATGAGCCGGATCCAGCGGCACCATTGAAGCTTTGTAATAAATACCTGTGATGTTTTTATCTTTTGCGGCATTTTCTATAGCTTGGGTTATTTCAAAATACGATGGATTTTCATTTCCCAAAAAAGCAAACGGAGCTGTCGAATTAACTTCGCTTACATTTGACAAATCCATCATTAATACTGTTTTCGGTTCTACTGTTACTTTTTCTTGTTCAAAAGCTGAACTAAATGAACTGCTTATTCCGCCTATAATTGCAAAAAATAGTCCGATAAAACCAATAATTATTATACCGATAACTAATAAAACCCAAGGCCAGACTTTGCGTCTCTTTGGATAAGTATAATTATCAAATTGAGAAAATTGTTGAGGAGTGTCCATTACTAATTCCTATAATTAACAAAAGTACAAAATTAATATACGGTTTATAAATTACTTTGTTTTATTTTTAAACAATGATTTTAAAAATATTTGAATTTTTTTTCCACAAAAATGAATTATGAAAAAAAGCTAATTGTAATATACTTGTAATTATGTTAAGTTTGAAAAAGTAAATATTAACAAATCAAATTAAGCGAAATAATGAATGAATTAGAGCTTTTCAAACAAATGATTAATGCATCTCATTACGGACAGTGCATAATCGATAATACTAGAAATATTTTGGCCGCCAATTCGACTTTTGATGAAATATTTGGTAAATCTAAAAACCAAAATATTCAAGATTTAAGTAATATTTTTGAAGATTCAAGAGTAATTAAACTTTTTGATGATACAATAGCAAATGGAATTAACGGAGTAGCGTTAAAATTTATAAACCAGTATAAATTTGAAGATAAAGATTATTCAATCGGTGTTGGTCCTATAGGCAGTAGCGATTACTATTTGGTCGAGGTTATAGACAATAACCACGCCTCTATCTCAAGACAGCACTTAGATATTTTGTTTGAAAATTCACCTTCACATATTGCTATAATTAATCAGAAACTGCAAGTTGTACGTTCCAATAAGAAGTTCAAAGAACTCTTTGGTGAAACCGGTTCCAAAACCCTTCCGGATTTATATAAAAGAAAAAACTCCGTTGCACAACATTTGTTCAGTGAAGAGTGCTTTAAGGATGGAAAAACTCATTCCGGTACACAAATCGTGTATCCGAAGGATGATAAAAAAGTATATTTGTTTACTACTGTAACCCCATTAGTAGTGAAGAATGGCGTAGTTACGATGATAATTGGAATCAGCCAAGATATTACTGAAATTAATAATATTCATGACCAAATGATTGATTTGACGGATTATTTCCATAGGATTTTCGAGAAGAGCTCGCAGGGTATGCTTGTTATCAGCAATAAAGGTAAAATTATAGTGTTGAATAATGCCGCCAAGGTTGCGATGAATTGGGCTAAAAGTCGTAAACCCGGTATTGTTGAGCTTTCTAAATTACTCGAAATTGATATTTTTGATCATGAACACAAAGAATATGAAAAAGTAATTAATATAGTTAAAGATAATACCAAATATTCTGTTCGAGTCCAAGTTACCGTGTTAGAGCCATCTAACGATAGACTTATATTATTGAATAAACTTGATGATGAACATTATACTATCCAAAAAAGATTAAATTGGTCTGCTGATGATATTGAAAATTATTATCATCTAATGAACAAGACAATCGCTGAAAAACGCAAACTTAAACCGGTAATAGTAGATTTGTTTAAAAAACAATTAGAAAATTCCGGCAATAAAGAGTTAATTAGCACTTGGAACAAAGGTTTTTCGAAATTAGTATTTGCAGATTTCATTATTGACCAACTTTCATCATATATTGAAGACAATACAAAGAAAAGAACAACTATTAAAACTTCCACTGTTCTTGCAAAATTGGAAGAAGATTCTAAAGAGATTCTAAATCATTACGGAATTGACATCAAATTTAAAACTGAATTCCATGAAAAAATAACCACAAACAGTGACGTTCTTCATACGGCACTAATGATTTTAATTTATGCAAGTGCCGGGGATCTAACAACTATGGATATTATCAGAGGAAGCATTAAGGTTAAGTTCTCTATTGAAAAATATAAATCACCTTATATATTAATTGAAGATAATTTTTATGATACTCAAAGTGAAAAACTATCAGAGGATTCATGTTTATCATCGTTAGAATCGGTCGCGTTCTTGTTAAAATTATGTAAATGCAAATTTAATTATGTTTTTGAACCAAATGTAGGCAGAAAATTCTGGATAAATTTCGAAAAAATATGAAACAAAACAAATTAAAGCAAATTTCGCTTAATTCTATACTTATTATCATTAGTGTAGTAATGCTTTTTCCAACATTTTGGATGTTGCTTATATCTTTGACTAAACCGGGATCTATGACTTCAATTATGGGTTTACTACAAGGACCTTTCACTACGATAAATTATAGGGAAGCTTTTGCATCGGATTCATTTGGTACATATTTTATGAATTCCCTAATTGTGGCAACTTTAGTAACACTTGGAAATATATTTTTCTGTACAACGGTAGCTTATGCTTTTTCGCGAAAGAATTTCGTTGGAAAAAAACTGCTCTTCCTTTCTATATTAGGCGTTTTAATGATTCCTCAGCATGTGATAATGATTCCACTCTACCGATTAATGGTAAATTTCTCTTGGATTAATACTTATTATGCTCTAATTGTCCCATGGTTGGTTACGCCATTCGGTATTTTTATGGTTAAGCAATATATAGATTCACTTCCGTTAGAAATTGAAAATGCCGCAAAAATTGACGGTGCCGGAGAATGGTATATTTTGTTCAAAATTATTTTTCCACTGTCGAAACCAATTTTATCGGTATTGGCGGTATATACTTTTTTAATGAATTGGAATTCCTTTTTATTCCCATTTTTATTTACTAACAATGAAAGCTTGCGGACATTGCCTGTGGGCTTAGCTTTTTACATGGGTAAGCAGTCGATAGATTGGTCCCATCTTATGGCTGGAGCCTCGATTTCAGCTCTTCCCATTTTGATTTTATTCCTATTATTCCAGAAAACTATAATCAAAAGTTTAACAGCTGGAGCACTAAAATAAATTTTTTATCCATAAAAATTTGGCAAATAATAATAAATTCCATATTTTTACAAATTAGAATATTGCAAACAAATTAAGATACTATTATGCGAGTTCTTGTAATTGAAGACGAAAAGAAAGTTGCTAATTTCATAAAGCACGGTTTAGAAGAAGAAGGCTTTTATTGTGACATCAGTTTTGATGGAATTGAAGGCTTGGAAATCATTTTAAATGAACAATATGATATTATTCTACTTGATGTTATGCTTCCGGGCAAAGACGGTTTTGCTATTTTAAGTGAAGCCCGGGCCGCCGGAATATCCACACCAATCATTATGCTTACTGCACGGTCCAGTACCGAGGACAGAGTAAGCGGTTTAGACCTTGGCGCCGATGATTACCTGCCTAAACCATTTAGTTTAGACGAGCTTGCGGCTCGTGTCCGTTCTATTTTACGCCGATCAATGCCGGAAAATACAACCAAACTGAAATGCGGTGATTTGCTTTTAGACACTATTTCCCATATAGCTTACCGCACCGGCTTGGAAATTGAGCTTACTACTAAAGAGTACGCTCTGTTGGAGTATTTAATTAGAAATAAAAATAAGATTTTGAGCAGGAGTACTATTACCCAGCACGTCTGGAAACATAACTTCGACCCGGAATCAAATATTATTGATGTCTATATTAAAAGACTTCGTTCGAAAATCGATTTAGATGAATACCGTCCGTTAATACAAAGTATCCGCGGTGTTGGGTATAGAATGAATGATTATGCCGGCTACGAATAGAAAATGAATTACGATATTAAAACACAATCTGTTGAAATTGAAAAGGCTTTGAAAGTTGTTCAACAGATTTTCGACGAATATCAAAATTTGTGTTTTACGAAAAGAACTTCAGAGTTCTTTTGTTTAGAATTAAATGGCGAAGCCGGCGAATTAGCTAATTTAGAAAAGAAAAGTTGGAAAGGCAAAACTGTAGCCAAGGAACTTTTCTTTGATGAAGCGGCCGATGTTTTAATAGCACTAATGAATTACTCCAATGCGAAAGGAGTTGATTTAGGACAAGCTGTTAAGGACAAGCTATTAGCCATAGAAAAAAAACGCACAATTTTACTAGAAAATGGCGAATTGTATTAAATAAAACAGAGCTTATTTTGAAAACTACTGCTATAATTACTGCCGGCGGCTCTGGAAAACGCTTTATGAGTGATATTCCTAAACAATATCACCTTTTAGAGGGTGTGCCTATTATAGTAAGAACTATTCAGCAATTTGAACTAAGCCCTGTGATTTCAGACATAGTTTTAAGTGTTGCTCCGGATTTTATTCCGCTTATTAACCAATATATAATAGATTATCAATTAGAAAAGATCACCGAAATTGTATCAAGTGGTCGTGAACGGCAGGATAGTGTTTTCAATGCTTTGCAAACTAAAACTGTTTACGAATCCGACGTTATTATGATTCATGACGCTGTTCGACCCTTTGTGACACAAAAGCTAATTCAATCTCTATTTGATGCAACTATGCTTTACGGAGCTGTTTTCCCGGGTTTACGCCCAAAGGAAACTATCAAGCAATTACATACTGATGGAATGGTCGCAAAAACTCTTGACCGAGATTCTTTGGTGGCTGTTCAAACTCCTGAGTCTTTCAAAAAGGATATTATTATCAAAGCATTTTCAACTGCTAATGAATTTGGATTTATAGGAACTGATTCCTCATCTCTTGTAGAAAATATCGGAATTGACGTTCATTTTATAGCTGGCGAGGAAAATAATATTAAAATAACAACTCTTATCGATTTTACTATTGCTAAAACTATTTTGGAGAATTTATGAAATTTTTAATTTTAGGTGGCAAAGGTCAACTCGGAACCAGAATGGCAGATGATTTGAACGCTTTCGGATTAGTGAATTATGCCTGCGATATTGACGATTTGGATATATCCGATTATAAAAAATTGAAATTTTTGATCAATGATTTTCAACCCAACACAATTATCAATTGCGCCGCATATAATAATGTAGAAGCCGCTGAAGATAATTGGGAAGCGGCATACCAAGTTAACAGTAAAGCTCCGGAATATTTGGCTGAATTAGCTAATGACATATCCGCTAATTTGGTTCATTACTCAACCGATTATGTTTTTGATGGATATGCTAATGCGCCCTACAGGGAAGCTGATGAAGCAATTCCGCTCAATGTTTACGGTAAAAGTAAATTAATCGGTGAAACGGCTGTTGAGCAAATTGCAAAACGAGCACTAATTTTCAGAACAAGCTGGCTGTATAGTAAAGGTGAGCAGAACTTTATTGGAAAGTTTTTAGCACTCGCTAAAGACAATCCAATTATTAAAGTTGCCACAAATGAAATTTCAATTCCTACCTCAGCCCGACTAATAGTTGATATTACACTCAAAGCAATGGAACAGGATTTAGAAGGTTTATACCATTTGACCAATTCAGGTTTTTGTTCACGCTTCGAATATGCAGAATTCATTATTAAAACGTTAGGATTGGATAACGAAATTGAACCATGCAAAAAGGAAGATTTTGGATTAAAAGCTCTGCGTCCCGAATATTCTGTTTTGGATAATCGTACGATTAGAAGATGCCTCGAAATAGAAATACCTGATTGGCAAAGCGATTTATCTGCTACATTAAAAAAGCATTATGGACAATAAAACTCTTATAAATATAGATATCCTTACGGCAGTACCGGAGATTTTTCCTTCATTTTTAAGTTCCAGCATACCACGAATTGCCGCGGAAAAATCGATAGCGAAAATCAATATTCACAACCTGCACGACTACGCCGATAATACCTTCGGGCATATCGACGATTCACCATTCGGCGGTGCGGCTGGAATGTTGATTAAATGCCAGCCTTTTTTCGATTGTATCGAGAAACTACAGCAAGAAACACTATATGACGAAATAATCTATTTCTCAGCAGATGGCGAGAAGATAACTCAAGCATTGGTAAATGAACTTTCGCTGAAGAAAAACCTAATGTTCCTTTGCGGACATTATAAAGGTATTGACCAGCGCATACGCGATACATTCGTTACGCGTGAGATCTCGATGGGTGACTTTATATTGAGCGGCGGCGAATTACCGGCTTTGGTTTTGGCGGATTCTATTGTAAGACTGCTACCGGGTGTAATCAGCGATATTGATTCTGCTCTTAAAGATTCGTTTATGGATGGATTACTCGAAGCACCTCAATACACACGCCCTGCTGATTACCGCGGTATGACGGTACCCGAAATTTTATTAGGCGGTCACCACAAAAATATCGAAAAGTGGCAATTGGAACAATCTGTGGAAAAAACCAAAAGATTGAGACCGGATCTGTACGAACTGTATATGGAAGAATAAGAATAATTATTAATGATAAATTATAAATGATTAATGCGAAGAAGGGTTTGGGGGATTGGGTATAGGGTATGAAGATTTCACCGCAAAGACGCGGAGACGCAAAGATTTTTTTTTCGTTATTCCGAGCTTGACACGGAATCTCCCTGATTTAACAAAAATGGGCTCTACTTTCAAAGTAGAGCACCATTTATTAGTATTACGCGAATTTTCCATTACCGAGAAAGCAAATCCTTCTTATCTTCTTCTCTTTATGATCTTTATGAACTTTCAACTTTGTAAACTGTGTTACAGTTTTACAAACTTCGCTATTTCGCTACCCGCTTTAACAAAATACATCCCTTTTGGCAAACTCTCTATATTCATCCGATGACTTGAAGTCATCGGATGAATTGATCCAGACAAAACTTTTTCGCCGAGTGTGTTGTAGATTTGGATTTCAGAACCTTCCGAAGGTTCGGAACCTTCGGAAGGTTTCAAATTTACAGTAATAAAATCACCCGCAGGATTAGGAATTATCTGTATAAAATTGGATGCATCTTTTACACTAGATCCACCTGTTGTAAATGTCCAAACTTCACTCCAAATAGCTGAACCGATTGATTCTTCATTCCAAACACGGACATGCCAATAGTACAAAATATCTTTTTCTAAATCCGGAACATAATGCTCAGAAGTTGTTATAGAATCCTTTGAATAAACCATATTTGTAAATTGTTCATCTTTCGAAATTTGTAGCTGATAATATTTCCCCTCAATAACTTCTGACCATTTAAAATTTATTTCCTCTCCCAAACCGGTTTGTGTGTTTTCAGGATAGATCAAAGAGAAATTCGAAATTTTTCCAAATATATTTAAAGATTGAGTTAGATTACAAGGTTCTCCGATTAGTGATATACTAAGAGAATCTTCATTATTATCATCAGGTGTATATTTTACTAGCAATTCAACTGAACTATTCACTTTAACTTCAATTGGAAAAGGATTTCCCACCAATTCGAACGGAGGTTTCAGCCCAACGATATTAGTTATCGAAAAATCTCGCTTAGAATTATTACTGATGATAATCTTACTATAATTCGATAATCCTAAAACAGCTGATATTGAAACATCTTGCGCAATAAAAGTTGGTTGTACAATTGTTCCGGTAACGATGATTTGCTGTTCTTTGCCGCATATTGAATCTTTTATCGTTATCTTTTCTGAAAATGGACCTTCATCCGCTAAACCCTTGAATGAAAGTGGTAACTGAAAAGTACTTCCTGAATCAATATGAAATGATGAAATGGATGAACTTAAATTCGAAGAATAATCTACATAACCTTTACTGGCAATTGTCCCTAAATTCTTCATGATAATAACAGTATCTCTCGTTTCATTTTGACATAATATGCCTAAATTTACCATCTCTAATGCGGGAACAATTGCTATACTATCTTTTTTTGCTGTAATTTGAATGGTTAGTACCGAATCAGATACCGCATTACTTTTGAATTCGATATCCGCGGTTTTTGTACCTGGTGATTGCGGTTTGAAAATAACTGTAATAATCTTCAAACTATCCGGTCTTAGCGTAATCGGAAGAATATCGGTGATTTTAAAGTCATTAGGATTTTTCCCTTTAAGATTTATTTCATCAATTATTAGTGTCTTACCGCCAATGTTTTTTATTGCTACATCGGATTTAGATGATAGTTCACAAATTATATACGGAAATTCATCTGTTAGAGCAAGTATCTGTGGACTTAAATCTCCCCCTACGCCATATAGCTGAACTTTCGCCGGACTTCCAACACCGCTATAGTAGAACTCAAGTGTGTTGGTCACGGGTCCTTGTTCGCTTGGCTTGAATCGCAAATCCATTGTTTTGGTTTCGTTAGGTTTTAAAGTGAAACCCCCGCCTCCAGCAATAGTAGAAAAATCAGTTTGATTGGGGTTTTTATAATTAGTTTTTGCTACATATAAGTAAGAAGTTCCAATGTTTTTTATTGTTACAACTTGTAAAGTATCCCTATGATTTCCGATATCCACCTTCCCAAAATCAATAATTTTATTCTCAATTTGTATTTGAGGAGAAACACCTTCTCCAGTAATTTTTTTTACCAATGTATCGGATTGTGTTATAATCACAACTTCAGCTTGATGCAATCCAACTTTAGTCGGCATAAATCTTATTTCAGCTTTATGCATAGCACTTGAGGCGACAGTATATTTGGGGAAGGTTGAAACAATTGAAAACGCTTCTGCATCGACACCGCGAAAGTAAATGGAATTCACACTAAATTTATAACTACCCATATTTCTTATAAAATTAGATATCATAGAATCTTTTACGCATTTTATAAGACATTTCTTCATATCAATATTTCCAGCATCAGCAACCGGTGTAACTATTGAAAACACTGCGTCGGATTTGTCGAATTGAAGTAACTGAGCATTTTCAGAGCTTAGCTTAACTATCCAACAATCGTTTAGCCCCTTATTCTCAGTCACATCTCCGTCGGAAGAATAACTTTCTCCTGCTATAATATAACCTTCATCGTTTGTTTGCTCAACATAAGTAGGGTATTCACCTTTGCTTCCACCAAGAGTTTTTTGCCACTCTACTGAACCGGAGGAACTTATTTTAACTAACCAATAATCAGTATGTTCTCTTTTATTTATCCCTTCTGTTATATACATCATTTTAGTTCCAATGAGTAGATAACTGCCATCCTTTAATAATTTAATTGAATTAATATTGTCCTGATTACTATTTCTAAAAGCAGTTTTCCATTCTATATCATAAGTAGCGTTTATTTTAACAAAATTGTAATCAGTATCTATATAAAAATACCCACCATCATTGGTTTGACGAATAAGATACCAAGCTTTATTATCAACCATATCCCAAATAATCGAACCGGCTGAATTTAATTTGACAAGCCAACCTATTTCTTTCTTGTCAGGATTGCAAGTTACATCACCATCATTAGAATTACTGCCACCATAAACTAAATAACCTCCATCTGGGGTTTGTTTTATAAAAGAGATATCCTCAAAACCAGAGCCGCCAAGACTATTTGACCATTCGATTGCGCCCGTGGGTCTTAACTTTAGCACCCAAATATCACCGCCGTCCACATAATTGATTATATCCCCATCTCTGGAACCGGTATAACCGGAAAGGATATAACCACCATCAGGAGTTTGCTGTATATTGCTTATTTTATCATATCCACTTCCACCATAGGACTTACGCCATTCAACCTGTCCTTTATTGTCAAATTTAATTATCAAACAATCTATATATCCCTTGTTAACTGTTACATCGCCATCTGTTGATTTTGACTCACCGGCAATTATATATCCGCCATCATTTGTTCGACACATCGTTGTTAGGAACTCAGCATTACTTCCACCATAATTTTTGGAACTAACTAATGAACCTGTCTTGCTAAGGTTTGTTATCCAGTAATCTTGACTTCCCTTGTTTTCAGTTATATCGCCATCTGTTGAATTAGAATTTCCAAAAAAAATGTAACTGCTATCTTCCTTTTGTATAACGAACTTTGGGCCATCTGATTTACTGCCGCCAATCGACTTTTGCCATTCAATGTTAGGAACCGAGTATAAATACTGTTTTACTCTAATTAGGCACTTTTGACTCGCGGGTTTAGGTACATTTTTCCAAATATATTTTAATCCAGACACACGATTCGCAATACTTAACCACTTATTTCCATTATCTATACTATATTCCAATGTAACTATATCCGTTGGAACAACGCCTTCCCAAGTAATCAGAGTATCTACACCTGCTACAAAAGTTTCGCCTCCATTTGGACGAGTAAGTTTTAAAGTTGTTTGCTTCATTGGTTTTTCGGCAAATCCACCGTGGCAACTAAAACTTGCACGACAATAATCTGTGATTATTTCAAAACCCGCATAGCACATATTTGAATCTAAAGGCGAATAACGAATAGAGATTTCTTTGCTCGTGTTTTTGAGAATTATTAATGGAAGATTCACATTCTTTAATTGGAACGTGTTAGAACCATAAATTAAATTGATTGCAGAAATCGTAATATCCACATCTCTTGCTGAAATTCTAATCGTAGTATCTTTAGACTGACCTGGATTTGTTGTATCGAAACGTATTACATTCGGCTCAACAATTAGTTTATACGATCCGGCGGCGGGTTTATGATATTCACCTGCCGCTTTTTCTCCGTTCCAATCAAGATCAACATTAATGTGAGCGAAATCACAATTTACTTCACTTTGCCAAAATATTTCACAAGATTCACCACCTTGGGCTATGTTCATAATTGTGTGATAGATGTCTGATATTTGATTTTCATCGCCAACATTTTCATACCATCCACCGCCGGTTTGGGTAGAGATATCCTGCAGGTCTTTTGGGCAAGGCAGGTCAATTGTTATGACAAATATTTTGCAATTTTGGAGTTTTGCCTCCGCTATTATCTTTTTAACATTTGTAATTGTGCTTGATAAACCGTCTGTAAGTAATACCAAAACTTTTTGATATTGCCCGGTTTTTGTTACTATCAAACCACCCGCTATCGGGTCAATTAAAGCTTTATTATAATCGGTTCCACTGCCTGCGGATAAATCATCTATTGCTTTTAATAGTTTATTTTTATCTGTAGTAAAATTTTGATTTATATAGTTATTTTCATCATAAGAAGTTATAGCGCATTCACTATTGTTTGATGGAAGCCATGTAACCCAAGTCTTGGCACCAGTTTTAGCAATATTTAATGATTTACTTACCATAGAGGAAGAGATATCCATAACCAAAACACTTGAGATTACGATTGGTGTTTTTGGCGATGGGCAATTTACGTTTTGGATAGTTCTTACAATACCATTTTCTTTTAGAATTAAATCACTTTTCGCGAGATTTTGCTGAACCCAAGAATTATCGAAAGCAAAAAAGTTTGCTTTAATATTCGGAAATGCTGAATTATCAATATTATAAAAGAATAATCCTTGGCTATAAACGGTAGAGCCAATTAAAAAAACGAGTAAAATAATAACTTTCTTCATTAGAACTCTCTCAAAAAATGAACTTTTTCAAATTTATTATAATTCTTTAGCCAAATTATGAAATTTTTTGATAAGAACCAAATAATTCTAATATATTTTCTTCAACCTTCTGCAGATTTGAAAACTACAGAAGGTTATTGATTATTACATCGCGTTTATTATTTCTTTATAATGTTCTTCGTTTTCGGGATGGAGTGAAATAAGTTTTTCGAGAATTTCGCGGGCGGGCTCTTTCATACCCTGGGCTATTAGAATATGCGCCATTTGTTCATTTATAGGGTATGATTGCGGCAAATCCTCTTCCTCCAGCTCGTCATACAGCTCTTCATATCGTTCTGATTTCTCACTGGTAAAGATTTTAGCCTTTTCGATTAAGCTTTCATAATTGTTATGCTTGCCATAAAGAATAAAGGAATGTAAATGATTGATTAATTCTTCTCTTTGATTCGAACTCATTAATTCCATTGGCATTTCGCTGATTATCCTTTCGGCTAAAGAATTTTCCTTAAGGGTATAAGCGGCTTTCACGGCTAAAATATGCGCAGGTAAATAGTACTCATATTTCGATATGAATTCGCGAGATAAACTTAATGCCTCGGCATAGTTTTCTTTTTTGAAATATGATAATACTGTTTCTGTGTAGTTTTGCATATACCATTAATAAAAAATGAGAAAAATAATTGAACAAACTTTAATCAAGTTGAGGTTTCGCCTGAGGCATCATAGTTTCGTTCTGAACCTTTTGCAATTCTTCTAATTTTTTTAGTTCATCGATTTTCTTAATATCTTCAAGTTCTTTCTTTTGCTTTGCTTGCAGTTCATCTCTTCTTCGATGGTTAAAGTTGACAGTAGGAGTAAGAACAACCCCGGGGCGTATAACACCACGTGCTCTTAAAGTATCTTCACCATGTATATATGTACTGCGATGCGGTAATCCCCCACGTGATCCGACAGGTATTTGACAAATCGGAATAACCGCATCTTCTACTTCCATAGGATTTTTCGGAAGTTCCAACACAATATCTTTGTTTGATTTCAATGAAACCCAAGGACCGGTATGGCGTCTTGAAAAATCAAAAATGTCAATGACTATTATTGGTGTACCGGATAAATGAACATAATTATGATGGCGAACTTTAGCACCTTTCACCCAATAATATAACCATTGTGCATCTTCACGAAACTGTCTAATACAGCTATGTGAAGCCGCATATCCGGGCATAGTAAATTGGTGGAACGCACAACCGGCGTATTGATGGAAATTCCAAGTAAAAGGCATAACCCATTCGCTATCAAGCGATGATTTATGCAATAAATCTCTCCAAACAAAAGCGTAACGTCCAGGGTAGGTAGGTGTGGTTTCTTTACCTGTATTACAAGCGGCAAAATGTACTTGTACGCCATTTTCATAAGCGGCATAGCATTGATAGTGGTTAGAAACAACTACTAATTTGGGAATATCTTTAGCACCATGGTAATACTGAGGAAAAATAGAATACGCACATCTATTGTTTTCGTATCTTTCAGGAATTACCAATGTATCACCGACTCGCATAAAATATCGTGCTTTTCGATTTAAAAGACAAAAAGCTCGATTCTTTACCATATTTTCAGGTGCATCATTATGAGCATCGAGAATTGATTGCAATTGCTCTTTACTACTTATATATTCATTTCTGTAGGAAATCACCCCAAAAGTATCACATTTTTGGAGCATTTTTACTTGTTCAATCGAATCAGCTCGTGCTTGAGCTTGCTCATCCGTCAAATTACTACGGTCATGGCGATGGCCGAATCTATCACAACTACTTGATATTATGATAATTACCAATACTATGCTAATCTTAAAAAGTTTTCCCATAATTCATTCCTAAACTTTACCGGAAACATCAATCATTTAACAATTACTTAATTTCTTAGATTTTTTAACTAATAAAGCAAAATTACATAAAATTATTCGATTGATAAGTTAGAAAATTTATTAATGCCAAAATTTTTTTTTTTGATATTCTTTAATTAAATTTATATTCTAGAAATTGCTAATTATAGAAAATAAAATGAACGATAAATTTTATGATAGTGTTTTGTCCTTTGGTTTTGATTCACATAGAATTAATTTATGGGAATATCAGTACTTATTAGGGCGGGATTTTACGGTTGAATATTTGAAGAAATGCGGTGCATTTGCTGAAGGTTCAATAATATGCGAAATTGGTTCCGGTGAAGGCGGCGTTACTCAAGCATTAGCTTTAGCCGGTGCGAAGGAAGTACTTTGCACTGATATTTTAGAGCATCGTTTGGAAGCCGGTCAAAATATGGCAAATAATTTCGGCTTGAATATGAAATACATACTCCATAATATAATGGAAGATGATATTCCTAAAGAATGGCTCGGAAAATTTGATTTGGTTATTTTGCGCGATGTTATAGAGCATTTGGAAAATCCCGAATTAGCACTAAAGCAAATACTTTTGCTTTTGAAAAAAGGCGGGAAACTTTATATTACATTTCCACCGTACTACTCACCTTATGGTGGACATCAGCAAATAGTGCGAGGAAATCTTATTTCTAAACTTCCGTTCATTCATTTTTTTCCAAAACGAATTTTTAAAGCGCTTGTATCTTCAGGTTTAGATTATGGTATTGATGAAGTTATGCGATTAAAAGATTATAGGCTCACCCCTCGAAAATTTAAAAAAATTGCAAAGCGATTAAATTATTCAATCGCCACACAAGATTATTTTTTATTACGTCCTGTATTTAAACCAAGATTCAATCTACCGGCATTGAAAATATCTTTTTTAAAGGCGATACCCGGTTTGATTGATATTCTTTCATTGGAAGCATCATTTGTATTAAGTAAAACGGATTACGGCAATGACATCAAATGAGAAAATTCTGGATAATTATCAAACTCACCTTAAAATTCTGAGCGCTGACAATGCTATAGTTTATGAAGAATTAATCGAAGTATGTAAAAAAAAGCTTCATAGTTTCGATGAAGATAATATTTTTACTGCTTTTTTGCTTTGTTACGAGGCTAATAAAGATACTTATAGAAAATCAGGTGAACCAAATTATCTCCACTCTGTTCGTGTAGCTATTTTAGTAATGAGGATGCTATTAGTAGATGAAACCAGCGTCATTTCTGCTTTATTACATGATATTTATGAAACTTCTGACATTTACAATGAAGAATTTATTGAGCAGAAGTTCGGTCCCCAAGTAGCTATGATTGTTGATAACGTAAACAAAATTCAGCGCATACAAACCCGAAAAATAAATTTAGCGGAACAATTAGAAAACTACCGCACTATTTTGGTTAGTTTATTTACTGATGTAAGAATATTACTCGTTAAGTTAGCCGACCGTTTGCACGATATGCAGACTATCGAGTTTTTAAAACCGGAATCACAACAACAACTTGCTTATGAAACTCTTTATGTATATTGTCCATTTATCAATCGAATTGGTTTATACGAAATTCGCTGGCAATTAGAAGACCTGTCATTCAAAATATTGGATCCTCCAAAATATCACGAAATCGAAGAAAAATTAGCAATTTCCAAAGACGATAGGGAAAAATATATTGCCGTTATCATCCAGCCATTAAAAGAAAAATTAGAAAGCGATCTCTTACTTAAGCAATTAGGAATAAAGTTTTCAATATCCGGACGGTCGAAACATATTTTTTCAATTCATAATAAAATTTTAAATCGTAAACTAAGTTTCGAAGAACTATATGATATTTTCGCTTTACGGATAATTGCCGAAACGGATAATCCGAATATTTGCCATTATATATATGGTGTAATAGCAAGCGTTTACCCGCCTGCTGCAATGACATTTAAGGATTACATCTGGGCTCCAAAGAAAAACGGATATCAATCAATTCATGCCGGTGTCATAACTGCGGATAATAAAGTAATCGAAGTACAAATAAGAACTGATAGAATGCACTTAGATTCCGAAAAAGGTGTTGCGGCGCATTTTAGATACAAAAGCAATAATGTAGATCAAACTTCGATAATGGAAGACAAAAAAGTTGATAATTGGCTTTCTGAATTACGTGAATTATTCGAGCAAAGCGAATCGTCGAGTATAGAAGAAATGTTAAGCAAAGTAAACCGAAATTTCTTCTTGGACGATGTGCATGTATTGACCCCAAAAAACGACCACGTAGCTTTGCCGCACGAGTCAATTCCAATCGATTACGCTTTTAAAATACATACCCGCATTGGTCATCATTATATTGGAGCTAAAGTTAATTCAACGGTTGTTCCAATTGATTACAAATTGAAAAACGGCGATTTAGTTGAGATTATTACATCTGAAACAGGTGAACCGCAGGCAGAATGGCTGAATTATGTAGTTACCCCGCGTGCGGTAAGCTACATTCGTCGTTATGTAAAAGAAAACGAAAAGAAGCTTATCGAAAAGGGAAAATCAATATTATTGAAAGCTTGTTCTAGCGAAGGTATTGAATTAAAAGAGAAGAAAATTGAAGGATTAATATTTTCTTATGAAATCAAATCGGTGAACCAATTTTACATTGATTTGGCTAACGGCACATTCGATGTGTCGTATGCCATTTCCTATCTGAAATATAGTAATACCGAAAACTTCGTAGCTAAAAAGGCTAAGAAAACCGTTAAAGCACCTATTAAAAAGACTGCAACGGAAATATATGTTTATATCGTTTCAACGGGCAAAATTAATTGGGATTTATTTGCCGAAGTGGTATTGGAAGTTGACAATATTAATATTGTAGGTGCCAGCATCAAGAAAAATGAATCGGATTCGTCAATACAAATAATATTTGACGATACACCAATCGAAAGCGTTAGAAATTTTGCGAACAGAATTAAAATCATTAACGGAATACAATCGGTAGAGATATTATGAGCTTAAATCTATTTTTTTTCGGATTATTGGCAATACTGCTTATAACAAGCGGATTAGCCGCTGTGCTATCGAAGAACGCGCTAAAATCGGCTGTAGCATTAGTTATTAACTTTTTCGTTTTAGCAGGTGTTTACCTTACTTTAAATGCACAATTCATTGCCGCGGCGCAGGTTTTGGTTTATACAGGCGCCATAATGGTAATTATTATATTTGTAATCATGCTGTTGAATGTTACAAATGATAAAATTGCAGGCGAATTTATGAAGCGTAAGGTATCGGTAGCCATTCTGGTTGCTATTTCTCTACTTGCCGTTTTGGCGGGCATATTTTCAGCACTATATTCTCCCAATCCGGCTTTAGCAAGAAACTCTATGGAGATTGGTACTGCGCAATACTTAGGTAAAGTGCTTTATACGGACTACATTATTCCGGTAATAGCAATAGGTATGTTGCTCACCGCGGCTATAATCGGCGCGGTAGTACTGGCAAAGAAAAAAGTAAACTAGTTCATAAAGTTTGAGAGTTCATAAAGTTTGAAAGTTCGTAAAGTTTATAACGAGAAGAGGAACTATCAACCCCATGCTTAAGCATGGGGTTGATATATCTAGTTGATGTATATAATAATAATGGCGTTACGTGCAACATCCTCACTATTATAACTCATAACTAATAACTTATAATTTATAACTCATAACTTTTGAATTGTTTTGATTCCCATTTATACGGCTTATAACAATACTTTTTCCTATTAATAGTCTATTAATTAATATTATTAGAGAAAATAAAATGAAGAGAAAAACTTTTTTTGTGGTATTCCTGATTGCAGGAATATTTATGGCGAATAAATTATATTGTGATCTAAAGACTTATAATATAGATAATAACGGGTTTACTGTTACTTATGTTTTCGATGAGACACCAAACCTAAGCCAAGAATCTCTCAATCTTGCTGTGCCTGACTTTGCGAATACGAAATTGGAATTATTGGACTTGCAAAAAAGCGAATTCAGCGGAGAAATCCCTCTACTTTGTAAAAATTACCAAAAACCTTTTGAATTCATAAATGCCGGTGACCGCAACAGTGTTAATATTGCTAAGATTCTTGTAAATAAATACTATAAAGCAGACAACAAAGTATATCAAATACAATCTATAACTTTACGGATAAATTACAAATTAATCAATTTTTCAGAAAAGATTGACAATTTTACGCGCTCATTTTATTCAGATATAATTAATATTGAGCATCTCCCCTATTTGATTAACGAAAGAAACCGCAAACAAGGAAAAACACTTCAAGCCGATTCATGGTTCGATAAAACCAAGAAATATCTAAAACTACAAACTTATAATGAAGGCGTAGCATATTGCTCTATGAAAAGCCTAATTGAGCTAGATCCTTCGTGGGAAGGCAAATCTTCCGCTAATATTATAATGCTGAAGAATGGAAACCAATATCCATTTTACATAAAAGATAGCGACGGCAAAATTTCAAATGACGACAAAATCTATTTTTATGGCAGTTTCCCGCATGGTGATTCAACATATTATAATTTTTATGAAGCGAAGCAAGCATATTTCTTATATTTATCCGAAAGCGAAATTGGTTCGAGACTACAATTATTGCAAGAACCAGCTACAGTACAAGCGGATATAAAATCGGTTTCCGTTTCGAGACATATTGAAACACCTTTCAATTTCACGTTTACTGAAAATTATGAAATGGATGACGAATGGAACAAATGTTATTATGAGCAGAAAATCTCCCCGGATTCGAATAACAGAATGAATAAATACAATGGTTTTTTCTATACTCAACCTACCAGTGAATTGGAAGATAAGGTAAATATAAAATTAAATTGGCAAACCGAAAAAGATACCATAAGATATAGTTCCCAAATTCGGAAATATTTAACTAACTACTATGTTAACAATAATCTGCAGAATACATTAGATTTAACCGGACGGTATTTTTCAAAAGACATTACCAGCTACAATTCCAATGAGTTAGTTAACGGCATGAATTCAGTATCATTGATACTAGCGAATCGGAAAGACATCAGCCAAGGCTCAGTACTGATTAAAAGCCTTGATATTTCCGGAAAAGAAATACCATTAGCACAATTCGGAAAAACTTCATTTTCTATTGATAAACTTGCACAAAACTCAAAAATCGAAATTCCGGGTTTCCAAACTCAAGCTATTGCGATTGATACATTAAATCAAACAATCGCATTTCCGATGTCGTTCAAAGCAGATTTTCTCTCTGCGGGCAGTATAGCAAAAAATATTAAAATCTTAAGCACAACCATAAACAATAAGACATATTATTTAGATAGTACAGGTATTTTAATCAGCTATTACGACCAAGCCATGGATTCTTTGGTCAGCAATTATTACAAAGTAGATGATTATAAAATACTTGATTGTTTGGATAAGGCATCTAGAAAACCATTATCAATAGCATGCAATATGACCCAAATTTTATCGACTAATATTATCGATAAAATCCGTACTATGACCGGTGCCGATTTGTCGCAAGCGGGTGGAATACCCTGGAGTTTAATATATTCTGCTAACGACTGCAAATTATCGAGTAATGCTTCTATTGCAAATGTTTATGGAATATTTACCAACAATTCAAGCAACTACCAAAAAGCAACTCTGAATCTCGCGGCTGATAAATCGTATTCATTTTATATGAATGATGAAACAACAGTCGAAGAAGTAGAGCCGACATCGGTAAATCAATCGCAATTAAAATTTAATGACCAGCAAGCAGACGTTTTGATACTATCCCACCGGAATTTTCTAAATGCGGCGAAAAGATTAGCTGATTATCGAAGACAACAAACCGGATTAACTATCAAGGTTATTGATGTTGATGATATTTATAATGAATTTAATTATGGACGGCAAGCTCCTCAACCTATAAAGGAATTCTTGCAATTTGCTTATAATAATTGGCGCACACCACAACCACGCTACCTTATTCTATTCGGTGATGCAAATTGCGACCATCGTAGATTATTGAAAGGTACCACCGATAATAATTTTCTGCCTGTTTATGGTATGCCGTATTCCGATTATTGGTATAGTAATTTAACTAATAATATTGATGTTATAAATCTTATCACAGGGCGCCTGCCTGTTAATACAACCGAACAATCTGAACTTATGGTGGATAAGCTAATCAAATACGATCAGGAACCACAAAGCCCGTGGATGAAGAGATTTTTATTTGTCAGCGGGGGTTTAGCAGAAACTGAGTTGCATGATTTCTTTAGTTGGACTGACGAGTTTATTAAAATAGTCATACCCAAACCATTTGGAGCAGATACCAGTTTGGTTAGAAAAACTGAACTTGGAGTAACCGAAAGCGATGGTAGTAAAGTTATAGATCAAATCAACCAAGGAGCCGCATGGACAAACTTTATCGGTCACGGTGCTTCCGACGTTTTTGACTTAGACGGATGGAATGTTGAATTTCTTAGCAATACCAATAAATATGGGGTTCTGACAACACTTTCATGCAATACAGGAAATTTTGCTCTTCCGAATTTTCCGGTTTCAAGAAACGAAAGCTATCTTCTTAGTCCACGTAGCGGTCATATAGCCGCGATCGGTTCGGCGGCAGGAAGTTTTGTCACAGAAACGAGTTGGTTACTGATGGATTTTTTAAAATCAATATCAGACCCAAATATTAAGTTACGTAGAATTGGTGATATATATAATTATGGAAAGAATAAAAACAAAACTTCTTGGGGGAATAGTTATAGAATAACCAAAATTTATGTTCACTTGCTTGGCGACCCATTAACACGATTAAGAATCGCTGAGGACATTGATTTGTATCTTACTAAAAGTGATATGGAAGTGCATCCCGAAACCGAGGGAAAGACAATTTTGGAAACCAATAATTTTGTTAAATTCAAAGCTAAAATCCATAATGCAGGTTATTGCACAAGCGACAGCATTGACGTTTTAATAACACGTCAATATGCAGACAAAATTGATACATATACTGTCAAAATAGCTCCACTATGCTTGGCTGATAGTTTCAGCGTCTATCTTCCGATTAAAGATATGAGTGGTAAGCACAATGTTACCGTAACGATTGACCCGAATAGATTGATTAGTGAAACCAATGTTGAAAATAACACTACAACTGCTGAATTTGATGTATTTAAAGAAGGTTTACTACCGCTTGAACCATTCCCATATTGGAATATCAGCTCCAAAAATCCGATAATTCGAGTAATAAATCCTATATCAAAAGAAAACCAATTTATATACAGCTTTGAAATAACCGAATATGAAAATGGAATTGAAAAAGATGTTACCCAATCTAAGGAAACAGAAATAAAAATCGACGAAAACTTTATTGAGTGGCATCCTTCAGTAAAATTAGATAATGATAAAATCTACGTTATTAAAGCAAAGTCTAAAGTCGTTGGCGGGGACACTGAATCGGATTGGTTAACAATACCAATAAAAACACAAGAAACATTAGAAAAAAATCAAACTCGGATGGAATTTGATAATGACATACATTTTAATAATTTCACTTTAAATAATTTATCTGTTCAAAACAATCGGATATATATAAACGATAAAGATTATCCTTATCATTTGATTTCATATTGTCCACCGGCTGGTGGTGCATACCCGTACATTTATATGAATGTCGGCGGACCTATTTATATAGTTGGTCAATATCATATAGGAATCGCCTTGGTTACGATTCCAGTAGCTGAAAATGAAACACAAGGTAAAGTAAGATTCTACGACACTTGGGTTCATTCAGATGAGCCGGATTGGTACAAAACAACCACTGGTCCAGCATTGGTAAAATTTTTAAAAGATTCTGTTAGAGATGATGAATATCTTTTTGTTGCTAGTAGCGGGCAGGCATGGAGAGTTCCTATATTAATTGAAAAACTCGTTCCAAAAAACGCACCCGAAAGAGTTGGCGGTTTGGATTCGTTACAGTTTTACCTTAATAAATATGGTTCGTCTTTGATTGATTCAACCGACGGTCCGGAAATAGATTATTGGTGGGGCGGCTGGCGATATTCATTCGATATGTTCGGCAGGAAGGGGCTTATGCCGGGGCAAGCCCATGAATTGATTGATAGTACATTGGATACTGTTAAATTAGACGGCTATTATACCCGATTTTTAAAAAGTGGAAATTTCGCGACTCCGAAATATGGTCCAGCCCGTACGTGGGGTTCTTTCGAAATCGGCGGATTTGCAAACTTCGCTTTAACAAAATGGATTTTCGATGTTTACGGTTATGATAAAGCGGGTTCAAGAGTGCTGCTTAAATCCGATACAAATAAAACTTCTATCGATATATCGGATATTTCTGCAAAAGAGTACCCTTATATTTCGTTGGAAGGATTTTTATTCCGGCAGTCAATTGATTTAGAATCATCGAAACCGGAAAATCGCATATATATTGATAATATAAGTTGTAATTTCATTCCATCTCCTGAAATCGCTGTAAAAGAAAGCTCTATCACATTAAATCAATCCGAATTTCTAAGAGGTGATAAGCTGAAATTGCAATTCAGTGTTCAAAATATAGCACTCCGCTCGGACGCATTGGAAAACCAGGTTTATGTAAGATTTGGAAAAGACGCTATATTAGATTCGATAATAAAATTAGACCAATTTGATGCGAATGAAATTAAAGAATTTGCATACTCTACCTACACCGACAATTTTAATGGTGAAAACAAAATTGATATTTTCACTAACTACGGCGATATTACAAACGAAAATTATTATTTCAATAATAACGCCGGCACAAGTTTCAAAATTAATGTCGATACGATAAAACCTGAAATTGATTTATTAGTTGACGGAAAACACGTTGCGGAAGGAGATTATGTAACCGAGCAACCAACAATCGAGATAACTATTAGCGATAATTCACCATTAGCAATAACCGATTCTTCCAAGATAAACGTTTTTATAAATGGAATCCATCAACCGGACCCAACTACGGTGAAATATAAATTCATATCTTATGGAAGAGGCGGGGATTTAAAAGCGAAAATTGAACTCATCCCGCCAAAACTTCTTTACGGTGATAATGCGCTATTGGGTGCTAATACTATCAGAATTATTGCTGAAGATCCGAATGGAAACATATCAACACTATTAGTAAGGGTAAACGTTTCGCTGAACCTTTTTGTAACCGATGCGATAAATTTCCCTAACCCTGCCTCGGATGTTACAAATTTTGTTTATAACATCAAAGCACCGCTCAATGAAGGTCAAGCTAGGATAGAAATTTATAATTACTCAGGCAAACCGGTTAAAACGCTCATAAAGCCGATTGTCATCGGTAAAAACATTATCGAATGGGATTGCCACGATACAGAAGGGAGGCTCATCCCGCAAGGAGCCTATTTCTACAAAATTTATTTGGATAGTGAATCTTGGGCTGAACCGGCAGACGGGAATTTTATGTTCGTAAGATAATGAGTTTGTAATTTTAATTATTGTTTATTGAGAGTACGTAAATAAATGAGTTGGGCGCAATTTTTTAAGACACTACTATGATTATTTGAGATAATGATAAAAATAATTAAATACATAAAGGACAATAAATTAGCTTTTTGGATTTCGATTTTCTATGTAGGATTAAGTATCATATCAATTTGCGCTATTTATCCAGATGATTTGTTATATGGTGATTGGGCATTGATTGGTATATTGATTACTTTTCCAATTAATGTTATTAGTTTTGGATTCCGATTTGCTATAAGCGATATAATATATCCAGTTTTTATAATACAAGGATTTATGTTTATACCTACTTTTTTGATTATTACTTCTCTTATTAAGACAATAAAAAAGAAATAAATTGAAAGTACTGATTCATAATAAACATCTATAAATATATACAAATTTCAAGCTGGTTTTGTTGATGTAAATAACGAATTCGTTCTTTTTTCCGGCTATTTTGGTGATTTGGCACTATTAAAGTTGGATACCGTTTCAGTTGGAAACGAGCTAATAATGGATTTAGAGAGTTTATTATACAAAAACAATCAATTTGAGTATGTTTCCAACAAAGCCTTCATCGGAGAATCAATAATCTATGATTTAACCGGTAAAACTATTATGAATCTAGGTATTCAAAATTTTATTGTTGGAAAAAACTATATTCGTGTTAATCAAAACCTACCACTTGGCATATACATACTTTCAATAAAATCCGGAACAGAACAATTTAGTTATAAATTTCTTGTAGAGTAAATAAAATATGAAAACTATAATAAATAAAATCAATTTATTTCACCCTTTCAGGGTTTTGCGACCCATCGGTTTTCCATTTTCTATAAAAATTCCATCCTTTCCGGATTGAAGAAATATTCCGCAACTACGTTGCTCAAATTGCAATCTAATCTTATTTTCTATTGATATAGCACAGCTACGCTGTTCAACTACTTTGCGATAAAGTACTACTATACTGTTCAATCACGTAGTGATGCCATATTAATAGGAAATATGAAGTTCTGATTGAATGAATTCCGTAGGAATGAAATATTGACGGGTTACTCCTATCCGGTACTTCCGATTATCAAATCGATTTATCATCACAACCATCGGGTATGTATATTATTACCATCGAATCTGATGGAATGCAGTATATAAAGAAATTTGTGAAGGAGTAAAGAAAAGGATAAATAAATTTTTGAGAAAGGTCTTATTCAAGGAATTAGACCTTTTTATTTTTGTCGATTCTTACAAGAAATCATAATATCACTCAGAAAGACAAGGAAAAACCTCAATAAGATGAGTTTTTGTCTCAGAAAGATAAGTTTTTACCTCAACTAACAGAGTTTTTACCTCAATAAACGACTTTATTGAAATAAAAATTGGGGTTATTAAACAAAAGAGAGAGCGTATAAGCGAAAAAATAAAGCGAGCGAACCAAAAGAGACGTCTTTTTTAGTCTTTCCTCCATTTCACAGAGGTCGTTCACCATTTCACAGAGGTCGTTCGCCATTTCACAGTGGTCGTTCGCCATTTCACAGAGGTCGTTCGCCTTTTCACAGAGGTCGTTAGCCTTTTCACAGAAGTCGTTCGCCGTTTCACGAGGCTTCTACGAGGTTAATTCTGCCATTTATTAAGCATTTTATGATAGTCTTATCATTTTTATTTTCTTATTTATCAGATTATTACAATATTCCACCGTGTTTCACCCGCGGTTATTGACATTAATATCTTTCAGAGCAAAAAAGTTCCCAATCAGGAGCTTTGGAACGAGGGCTTTAACGCAAAAGATGGACTCCAATTTGAAATTGGAGCCCATCTAAAAAAGACAGATATCTTCTTCTGTTTACTAACTTTACAAACTTTACAAACTTTACAAACTGATTTTAATCTTTCATAAAGCGTTCGGCTATATCGCAAACATTTCCGGCACCAAGAGTGATTAAGAGGTCACCCTCGCGCAAAATTCTTTTTACATAAGAATAAGCCGCGTCTAATTCCGGCATATATGTTACGCTTTTATGACCTCTTTCGGTAACGGCATCGGCTATTATCCTTCCCGTTACACCTTCTATCGGCAATTCCCGTGCCGGGTAAACATCGGTAACTATCAACAAATCCGCATTGTCGAAAGCACTGCCGAAGTCATGACATAACTCTTTGGTTCTGGAATATGTGTGCGGTTGGAATACGCAAACAACTCTGCGGTTGAAACCGTTTTGAGCGGCATCCAAAGCGGCTTCCACTTCTGTTGGATGGTGCGCGTAATCATCCACTACCAATACTCCGTGCTTTTCGCCTTTAATGTCAAATCGGCGGTAAACACCTTTGAAATCGGCAATGGCAGAGCAAATAGTAGGAAAATCTATACCCAAACGTCTTGCTACGGCAGTTGCGGCAAGAGCATTTTTCAGATTGTGCAAACCTGCAATATTAACAACTAATTCACCTAATATAACGCCATTTTCGACAACATTACAAGTGGTTCTTGTTTTATCGTGCTTCACATCGGTTGCTCTTACATCGGCGTGTTTCGATAAACCAAAAGTAACGATATTCTTATTGATATTAGTCATAATATCTTTTACACCAATATCATCCATACCAAGAGCTACTAAACCGTAAAACGGCACTTTATTCGCAAATTCAGTGAATGTTGCTTTTATATCGTCCAAATCGGCATATATATCTATATGTTCAAGTTCAATATTATTTATTACAGCAATTGTTGGTGATAATTGCAAAAATGACCTGTCATATTCATCGGCTTCAACGACTGTCCAATCGCCTTTTCCCAATCTGGCGTTGGTTCCGCCAAAATCTTTCAATCTTCCGCCAACTATTACAGTCGGGTCGAACCCGGCACGTATCATTATTAACGCCACAATCGAGGTGGTTGTCGTCTTACCGTGAGTTCCGGCTACTGCTAAGCAATAATTCAAGCGAGCGGCTTCAGCGAGCATTTCGGCACGTCTTATTATCGGTATATTTAATTGTGTAGCGGCAACAGTCTCGGGATTGCTCAGCGGATTTACAGCACTGGAATATACTACTACTTCAGCTCCGCCGATATTGGATGATTTGTGACCAATGAATATTTTTATTCCCTTCTTTTCGAGGTATTTAATATTCTCGCCACGCTGAACATCCGAACCGGTTATTTCAAATCCCTGATTTAATAGTATTTCGGCTATGCCGCTCATTCCTATTCCGCCAATTCCAACAAAGTGGATTTTTTTTATAGTCGTAAACATAAAAGCTCCAAATTAAAAAACAACCCATAGCTAAGGGCTATGGGTTCAAAATTAACATTTTTTTTTATCAAATTTTAAATAAAAATGTATTATCCTATTTTATAGGTTAACACTGCCAAACTCTGTGCAAAGCGCGCGTGCTCAACAATCACATTTTCAGGCACTTTCAAACGTACAGGAGCAAAATTCCAAATTGCTTTTATTTTGCTTTTTACCAAAATATCCGCTACTTCCTGCGCTATTTCTTCGGGCACGGTTAGCACAGCTATTTCAATACTTTTGGCTTTTATTACTTTTTTAATATTTGCCAAACTTTCAATAACCATATCAAAAACCGGTTGGCCTATTTTACTCGGGTCGTTATCGAATGCGGCTACAAAGCGAATTCCATAGCGCTGAAAATTGTGATAACCAAGCAATGCAGTACCGAGGCTTCCAACACCAACAAGCAAAGCAGGTTTGGGTCCATCCCATTTCAAAATTTTATCTATTTCTACAATCAGATGATTAACATCGTATCCGCGTTTTGGTCTTCCCTTAATTTTAGCATACTGGAAATCCTTTCTAACTTTGCCGCTTTCGATGAATAATTCGTTCGCTATCATTGTGCTCGATACGGTGCGAATCTTTTTTTCACGCATTTGCAAGAGATATAGAAGATAACTTGATAATCTTCTTAACGTCGGTTCCGGTATAATTTCGGCTTTTTTCATAGTCTCACTACTAAATTCTTACTGTAATATTTTTCACAAAAGCAAAAATATCAATAAAGAATTAATTTTCCAAACTTTGTTTAAAATATTTGTCATATTATTTTCGTTTTTATGTTATTTACAATTTGGATTAAACATGAGAATTCTAATAGAAGATACTGCATTCTTGTCACTTGACAACCAATCACGCCTATTTCCTTCAATATTTGAAAACGAAAAATTGGAAATAAATTTATTAAAACTGATTTCCGGAATGAAAGTTTTAGACCTTCCAATTTTAGTTACCGAACAATATAGTAAAGCAATAGGATCAACAATACCATCAATAATTAATTTATTAGCCGATAAGTATCACCCTATCGAAAAGATGGCTTTCAGTTGTATGGACGAACCGAATTTTGTAAACGCACTTAAAGCAATGAACAGGAAAAACGTAATCATTTGTGGTATCGAATCCCACGTCTGCGTTTTGCAAACTACGATTGATATGCTATCAGCCGGTTACCAGCCGATAATTATAGAAGATTGCGTTTCATCACGCAACCCTAACGATAAAAAACACGCTATCAGACGAATGGCTCGCTCGGGTGCGATAATCACCACTTATGAATCAATACTATTTGAATTGCAACGCTTTTCCGGAACCGATAGATTCAAGGCAATTTCTAAGATAATAAAGTAATTAAATCGTTTAATTGAACCATTGAGATGGGTCGCAAACCCATCTCTGATTTTTTATATTTATAACTAATAACTAAATTTATCATTCTCAACTAAAAATTTTCTTTCTTGGTGCTAATAATAACATATTTTTTTATATTTTTGTGAAAAATAAATTAGTAACTTTTATTAAATATTCTGAGAGCGCGCTATGAAATTAAAAACATTTATTAACTGT
Source organism: bacterium (assembly GCA_037127915.1). Lineage (GTDB taxonomy): Bacteria > Bacteroidota > Ignavibacteria > Kapaibacteriales > UBA2268 > JBAXXL01. The sequence goes on along the minus strand of JBAXXL010000002.1, from coordinate 122,910 downwards.
ACGCTATGTATCGTTGCATTGGGTTTTTTATTTGCATTAACATCATGCGGTGACACTAACGGACCAAGTGGAGATTCCGATACAAAAATCGTCTCCTTTACTTTCGCTGACTTCACTCCAGCGGTGGTAGGGACAATAAACCACACAGCCAAAACGGTGGCTTTGAAAGTACCGCCAATGACTAACAAACAATATTTGGTTCCAACGATTGTTCTTCCTGCAGGAGCTACAATAAGTCCTGCTTCGGGGATTCAACAAAATTTCAACATCCCAGTACAATACACAGTAACCGCAAAAGATGGCACGACAGCCATTTATACAGTAACAGTAACAGAAGATAATACAAGTGTCAATCCGATAGTTCTTTCGGGTACATACTCCGATAACACCGATTTACCTAATGTACGCCAAGGGGTTGACTATATCATCAATGAGAGAATTTACATTTCGGGTTCATCGCTATTGACTATTCAACCAGGTGTAACTATTGAATTTACAAGTGCTAGCGCCGGAATTACAATAGAAGGAGATGCCGGATTTAAAATCGCGGGTACCGCCGCCAACCCTGTTATTTTCAAAGGCGCCGCCGGTAACCCAAATAAAGCCTCTTGGTCAGGTATATACTTGTTATCCAATAGACAAGATAATGTTTGGCAATATTTGCAAATCATTAATGCCGGCTTAGAAGCTGATTATGACGCCGCGGTTAAATTAGACGGTTCCGCTTCTCTTACTATGGAAAACTGCTCAATAAGCGGTTCAGGACAATATGGTATTTGGCTTGAAGATAATACTAAATTGAAAAAATATGATTACAATGTGATTTCCGGATGCAATAATGCCCCAATCTATTGTTCGAATTTTGTTCAAGCATCGCCTCTGACACAAAATTCTACTTTTAATGACAATATTAAAAAATATATCGAAATTGAAAGTTTTTCAAATATAGAAAGTGATCTAACTATTCGAGACTTAGGCGTTTCTTATCTCGTTAAAGGTATTTATGTTGTAGCTTCAGCTGTAACAATTGAAGCGGGTGTTGAGATAATATCCAAATATGACGGTATTTTTAGAGTAGACGAAGCTTCGCGTATTGTTGCTAATGGTACATCAGCTAAACCAATTATTTTTACCACTGAGGATAAATATCCCGGTCAATGGCACGGAATTGAAATTTACTCACAGCAGAATAACAGCTTTGCTAACTGTATTATAGAAAATGCCGGTCAATCAGAAACATCAAATTTAATTTTATGGAACGGCAAAGTTGATTTGAATAATGTAAGCATTAAAAACAGTGCTAATTGGGGAGTAAATTACAACAGCGGATCTACGATTACTCATAACGGTGTTACATTCACCAATAATGCCAATGGAAACGTTTATTATTATGATGACGGAACGGTAACTGAAACACTTCCATAAGTTTATTTTTTTACTCATCCGATGACTGGCAGTTATCGGTTGAGTTTTATATATTTCAATCGCGTCAAGATTTTTTTCTTGACGCGATTTTTTTTATCCTGTTAATCCTAAAATCCTGTAAATCCTGATTCAGACAATGAAGATTGATTCTTCACTTCGTTCAAAATGACCAATCAATTACGAATTTCAAATTACGAATTAGGGAGACGGACAGGTCACGACCTATCCCTACAATTCAAAATTGTTGCAAGATGGATTCTTCACTTCGTTCAGAATGACAACGCGGCTATTCCCCCTTTTTCAAAGGGGGTTAGGGGGTTTCAATTTTCAATTAATTTTGTAATTATATGAATTTCTTAGAATTGTCATTATATCCGCTTTGTCTAATGATTTTAATTTGCCCGGTTGACCGCCTTGCAAAATCAAATCCGTCATTGGTTCTATATCTTCTTCCTTAATTCCTAATTGCTTGATTGAATATGGTGAATCAAGTTCGACGAGCAGTTTCAAAAATGCTTTCAATGCTTCATCAAATGTTTCTACACCGAAAACTTTTACCGCCCAGCGATCAAAAATACTTTTGTTATAAGGATACATAAATTCTAACCATGCAGGATAAAGTGCAGAAAGCCCGGCGGCATGCGCGATTTTAGGGAACATTCCGCTTATACCGTGTTCGATACCATGCTGAGACCAATCGCCGCCGCATCCGCAACGCGGAAAAGCACTCAATGCCATTGAAGAAGAATATACTAAATTAGCGCGCGGTAAATAATCTTGTTCATTAAGTTTTAATTTTTTTATCGAGCTAATGAGCGTTCTCATTATACCTTCGTACAATTCCAATGAAATTTCTATATCATCTGTAAAATAAACTTCTGTAATATGCGACATCGAATCAATAAATCCGTTTACTGTTTGGTTCCAAGGTAATGAATACTGTACAGTTGGGTCAACAATTGAAACTTTTGGAAAAAGTGACGGTGCCCCTGTAGCCCATTTTTGATTAGTTTCTTCGTTCAGCAATACTGCATTTGTATTAATTTCCGATGCCGATGCTGAAAGCGTCAATACGGTAAATATTGGTAATGCCTTTTTAATCCGTGCTTTTCCGCTGAAGGCCTCCCATACATCGCCCAAATAAAATCCACCGGCTATTGCTTTAGCTTCATCAATTACGCTTCCACCGCCTACAGCTAAAATTGCTTCTAATCCATCTCTTTTTACAATTTCAATTGCTTTACGCGCGTGTGATAAAACAGGATTCGGTTGAACATCCCATAGCTCTATCCACTCGATGCCGTTTTGTTTTAATGAATTAACAACTTGATCATATACACCGTTCTTTTTTATCGAGCCGCCGCCAGCTAAAAGCAGTACTTTTTTTACATTTTCCGCGGCTATTTCCGCCCCAATGCGTTCGATTGTATTTTTTCCGAAAATATACTTTACAGGAATATTTAATGTAAATTCCATTTATTTCTCCAATTTTTGTAACATTGTTTTTGCTTCCGATAATGATTTTATTGCTTGCGCCATTAACGGATCGTAATTTAATAAAATTTTATTATACGCTTTGGTTCCCCAGAACGTATAAGCTATCATCGCCTTCATATAGTTCAAAATATATGGTTTGTCCTTGATAAACATATCATTATTCCATATATTTCTGGCGACGGCAAGAGTATAGAAATCTTTAACCATCTCGTCGGTTAATTTATAATCTTTTAAGAATCTATCGTAGTCGTCGCCGTATTCATCCAAGATTTTCTTTTCGTTTTGCCTTTTATAATTAAAAGCATATTCCAAAAATATTCCGCGCGCCTTCAGAAATTTCGTCAAATCGGTTAATGTATCTTGCTTCGTAAAATAATCTGGGAAAATTGCACCACCACCGATTATATTTCTACCGCCCTTAGTTTTGTAAACATCCATCTTCTTTCCAAAATTATATTTAGCAAGAGTTTTCTGTATGTTGTCGTAACTATCTTTACTCATTGATACTTTCATAGCTTCGTCGATTTCTGTTTTTTTATCGAATCGTTCATTTTCGATTGGACGTCCTAAAGGTGTGCAATAATCGGCTACAGTAATTTTGAATGCACTTGAATCTACCATTTCAAAAGTTTTTTGTACTGAACCTTTTCCGTAGGAAATATCACCTATTATCAATCCACGGTCATAGTCCTGAATTGCTCCGGCTAACATTTCACTACCCGAAGCAGAATTACTATTCATTAACACAACAACAGGTACATCTTTAAATTGACTATGGGGTATTGTATATTTGATAAAAGTAAAATTCGAATCACGTGAAATAGTTTTTGTCAGAAGAACCGAATCACCGAAAAACATTCCAGCTATATCTTGGACAGATTTAATGTACCCACCAGCATTATCTCGTAAATCGAAAATTAATGCTTCAATTTGTCCTAATTGTTTTGCTGATTTTTCCATTTCCGCATAAGAATTTTCGGAAAAGCGGGTTAGTTTGATATAGGCTACCTTGGATTTGGGTAATAAAAAAGCATCCGATATACCTATAAGAGGTAATACTTTGCGTTGGACTTCAAACTCCAATAGAGAATTACCGCCTTCTCTTTTGACAATTAAACTGACTTTTGTCCCGGTATCACCGCGTAATGCTGTCATACCCTCGTCTCGGGTTTTACCCAAAAACTTTTTTCCGTCAATGAATAATATCCGGTCACCGCTTAAGATTCCGGCTTTTTTTGCTGGTGATTCATCCTCGATTTCTGTAATTAGAAGGGTATCGCGAATGACATAAAAATCTATTCCAATTGCTACACTTTTGCCATCAGTGTTTTCTTTTCGCTTAATATTATCAGCAACCGAGAAATATGTGGATTGCTTGTCCATAGCTTTCAGCATAGCCGAAAATGCGGCATTCGATACTTTTTCTATATCGACGGAGTCAGCATGATATTTAACTGCGTTTTCTAAAATATAGCGGAACTTTTTCGCTTGAAATGTTAATGGATCTTCGCCGGCAGGTTGAGCGATGCTCTCGGAAAACATTAATATTACAAGCAAAATAATTGCAAATATTTGCTTCAAAACTAAACCTCTTATCTAATTTTTACTTTTATAGTTTCTGTCCAATTTGATTTTGTGGTTTTCATATAAACTCTAACACGTACATAGAATTCACTTCCTTGTTCTTTTGATAAATCGACATATTCCGATGTTTCAGTTCCCACATCATGTTGGTCGTAGTCATTAAGTATATCTTTAAATTCCGGGTCTGTAGCTACTTCGTACATATATGCTAAAACATCGGGTATAGGATCCCAGCTCAATTTAAACCCTTTTGAAGTTACATCTTCTGGAGTATGCACTATCGGAGGTAATATCAGAGTTGATTGGTCTTTGGGATTCATTATACCATTGCGATTAAAGAAATTTGCCGATTTTCCGCTTCCGTTATATTCTATTACGTAGAAATAGTAATCCGTTCCCTTAGCCAATCCATAAAGATCGCATTGCGAGGATTTTGTACCCAAACTGTTATAAGCAACAAACGTACTATCACCCAAGTTCTGCCACTTATTTCCACCTAGATCTTTTTGTATGATAGTTCCATCTGCAGGAACTTTCGGCGCATGTCCTTTTTTCATTAACAGTATCCGGTTTTCTCCATTACCTTTTTTAAAAATCACCATCATACTGGTATCGGTAACGCTTGTAAACATAACTTTTGAAGTGGTTAATGTAGGTTCCAAAGCCAATGTTACTATTGTATCCGAAGATAATATATGGGAATACAAATATTTCTCTTTGTTCTTTTCTTTGGTTTTGTTTATAGTATATAAATCAATGATATAGGAATTATCGGGTTTGAAACCGGTTATTGGCACTTCATCCTTCGATCTTCCGTAATAGACTACATTTATATCTTCATTTATTACGGAAGTAGAATTAGCGGGCATATTATCGGACTTAGGTAAATACTGCATAGTGTCCGCAAGTTCAGCAAGTTTTTGCTTGGATTGCCTTAATAAAAGCAAATAATCAATATCTTTGTTCAATGTAACTTTTACTTTGACTTCCTTATCAGTTCTCGAAGTAAGTTTTATATCTTCTGCTCGAAGGTTAAATGCTAATAACAAAACAGCGATAAGCGACAATAACGTTTTCATAAAGCGTCTCCACCAAAATTATTCATATATAATAATAAAATTTTCATTATGATATATACGAAAATATTGGTGTTTTGTTTTGTTTAAAAATCAACGATTTTTGATAGGTTTTACTCGAGTCGAGAGTTCCTTTGGACTCATCCTAAACGGACTCCACTTTTGTATAAGGTGGAGTCCGTTTTGCTCTTTCTTTCTCCTTCCCTTTGGGAAGGTTGGGATGGGTTCTTGTTTTTAGATGCTGTTATATTATTTTAAGCCATACGACCCCACCTAAATCCTCCCCAAGGGGAGGACTATCAAGAATATCAATTACTTACAACTTTACAAACTTTCCTATTTCACTACCTACCCTCACAAAATACATTCCTTTTGGCAAACTCTCTATATTCATCCGATGACTGGCAGTCATCTGATGAATTGATTCAGATATTACAATTTCGCCGAGTGTGTTGTAGATTTGGATTGCGTGGTATTCATCAACCCCATGCTTAAGCATGGGGTTGATGGCTCCCAAATCTATTGTTATAAAATCGCCCGCAGGATTAGGAGAAATTTCGAATGATGACTCCTTCGCTTGATTATCATTCACCCCAACAATCAGTTCGCTTGGTAAACCGGTATAATAGTAATATGGTTCCTGCGCAGAAAAATACCCATTTTCTGTTGGGTGCATAAATGCTCTGTGCATGCCGATAAGCTCCTTTTCAACTCCAGTTTCAAGATTAATACCATTCAAAAAATCAGGAAATGTTGGACTATCAGGATCATAATAACTGAATGTCAGGCGTTTATGAGAGCCGAAGAAATGAATTTCAAACGGGTAGGAAAAACCTTGATGCGTAAACTTATATTCAACTTTTTTGGAATAAACATTCATAACCAAAAATGTATCTTTACAGTCTGGCGAAGCATGCCTGCTATAAAGCAAGGCGTAATCACCTTTTGGAGAAAGCTCTATTGCTTTTAATTTTGTGCTTATTCTTGGAATAGCTGAATATGTGAGCGCATCGGCATCTTTAGCATACCAGCAAATCATATCATCTGTCAAAATCGTTGTAACATTATTAAAATTTTTAGCATCAATAACATTTAGCGTTTCTCCATTTTCATACTGTACTGATTTTACTAAATTCATCGCAGGGTAGTCATAAACATCTATCCCGTATGCATAAATGTTGTACATTTTTGTATCATCTGAAGAAAAAAGTACTTTACGTTGTGAGACGTTAGTATTGACTACCGTTTTCTCAATTTGATCGGAATTTGTATTTGTGAAATAGATGGAATTTGAGTCAGCACTAACCATATATTTTGAATCGCTGGTAAATGTAAACGATTTGCCCTTTGGATGTAAATATCTTAAACAAGTACTGTCCTGATTTCTTACTAACGCACCGAATGGTAATAATAGGTTATAAACCGATCCACCACCACCTGAATTTGCATACACCAAACTTCCGTCTGGATTAATAATCATATTATTAACAGATCCTGCAAATGCAGGAGGAACAGAACTTCTTACTTTTTGATTTTCTACGTCATATAAAAACAATATATTAACTTCAGCTTTCGTGGTCAAAAACGAAGACATTGGATACGATACTGTATAGCCAATCAATGATTTGCTTAAAGTAGAATCCCTGAAAAATATTTGAATCGCACCATAAGGGAAATTTTGAATAGGCCGGTCTTGCTTTTTCTCGACATCATAAACAGCGCAACTATAATCATAGTTATAATAGCAGTATTTCATGCCGTTAGTAAAAGAATATTCATCGCATTTATTGTCTAAAGTTAAGATTTCAGACTCTACATTTGGATCAATTTTTTGGATACAAATTGTATTTGCACCAGTAGCGTACGTAAAATAATTGTCATTCTCAAATACAGTTACTGCTTTACCGCTTGCAGACAAGTTCATGCTAGGCAAATTGGAATAATGATTACCCGACAAAGAGTAAAATTGCGCCACTCCGTTATTATTTATCATACATAACGAGTTCTTTCCCGGTAAAAGTACAGATTGAAATATATTTACCGGATTGAAATTAAAAGCATAAGTATCAATTAATTTCTTTTCGTAAATATCGTATGTTCTTAATGTAAGATTTGCCCTATTCCAAGAGTAGAAATACTTACCGGTGCTGTCTATACAAAACAGAAATGTCGAACTGGTTGGATCGGCATCCTCACCTGCTTCGTTGATGGTCAGAATATTTTCACCGGTTTTGTAATTATAAAGTTTAAAACCCATGCCTCTGGTAATGAGCATCGAATTTTTTTCCGAAATCGCCGCAACGTGTTCGTATATGCTCGTTATCTTAGTCGTCTTCGAATTCACTAAATCTAAATAGAAAATAGATGCTTGACCATCAATGACAGCAGAAATAACTAAATCTTTGTCATTTCCCGGATTGAAGATCATATAATCACTACCCAAGCCTCCCTTCACCCAGGAAAATGCAAATTGGTTAGCTAATACAAAGATTAATACAAATAGAATAACTTTTTTCATCTGAACCTCAAAAAACATTAAAAATTCCTATTACGGTAGGACAAGCTAATTTTGAAATTATTTTAGTAATATTTCATCATTATGGAGCATTTTTTTTAAATTTGTCATAAAAAATTATAATTTTATATGTTCAGACAAATTAGTGTCCAAATCTCTTTACACATTTTCCTATTCATCCGATGAATGCAATCATTTCGCTCGAGTAGAGTGTTTCTCTTGACTCGCTCCTTTCGGGCGTATGCAATGCTCCCCTACAGGAAAATGGACTCAGATCACCGTTGATCTGAGTCCATTTTGCTCTTTCTTTCTCCTTCGGCTTTGGGGAAGGTCGGGATGGGGTTCTTGATCTATTTTAAAGTTTTGTATTAACTTCAGACTTTTCGACCCCACCTATATCCTCCCCAAGGGGAGGATATTCAAGAATATCAATGTATTACATCTTTACAAACTTCACAGTTTCGCCGCCTACCCTCACAAAATACATTCCTTTTGGCAAATTGGCAATGTTGATCTGTAGTGGCACGGCGTGCCGTGCCGAAGCTGATATCACTTTTTCGCCGAGTGTATTGTAGATTTGGATTACGAGGTATTCATCAACCCCACGCTGAAGCGTGGGGTTGATATCGCCCAGCTTAATTGTTATTAAATCACCAGCCGGATTAGGTGAAATTTCGAATGATGATTCCTTCGCTTGATTATCCTTCACACCGACTATCAGCTCGCTAGGTAAACCGGTATAGTAATACTTAGAATCGTCAGCAGAGAAATAGTCGGTTCCATTTGGATGCATATTGGCTCTATGCATACCTACTAATTCTTTTTCTACTCCGGTTTCTAAGTTTATACCACGAAAAAAAGTTTGGAACATAGGATTGCTATCAGCAAAGTAGCTGTAGGTTAAGCGGTTTTGTGATCCGAAGAAATGGATTTCAAACATATCCGCCCAAGCTTGATGTGTGAACTTATATTCAACATTTTTTGAATAAACATTCATAACCAAAAAAGTATCTTGACTTCCTGGCGAAGCATACCTGCTATAAAGTAATGCGTAATCTCCTTTTGGAGACAGTTCCTTTGCTCTTAATTTCGTGCTTATTCTTGGAATTGACGAGTATGTCAGCACATCTGCATCTTTAGCATACCAGCAAATTTTATCATTCGTTAAAATGGTTGTAACATTATTAAAATTTTTAGCATCAAGAATATTTAAAGTATCATTATTTTCATATTTAACAGATTTAATCAAGTTCATTGCAGGATATTCATATATATCAATTCCTGTTGAATAAATATTATAAATATGTGTATAGTCTGAAGAATAAAGTACTTTACGCTGTGAGACGTTAGTATTGGCAACAGTTTTCTCAATTTGATCGGTACTAGTATTCGTGAAATAAATGTAATTTGAGTCAGCACTAACCATATATTTTGAATCGTTGGTAAATGCAAACGATTTGCCCTTTGGATGTAAATATTTTAAAAATGTGCTATCCTGATTTCTAACTAAACCACCAAGTGGTAAAAATTTTTCAAAAAGTGTAATTCCACCGTTTGAACTAGCATATACTAAACTAGCGTCTGTATTTATAATCATGTTATCAACATGTCCAGCAAACGCAGGGGGAACAGAACTCATTATTTTTTTATTATCTAAGTCATATAAAAGCAACATATTGACTTCTGCTTTAATTATTGAAATTGATGATGTTGGATAATCAACATTATAGCCAATAAGAGACTTTGTCAAAGTGGAATCTCTAAAATATGTGTCAATCCTATATGGGAAATTATAAATTGGCCGGTCTTGCTTTTTCTGTATATCATAAACTGCATCACCATGATCATATTCATAATAGCAGTATTTCATGCCTAAAGTAAAAGAAAAATTATCAAAATTGCGATCCAAAGTTACTATTTCAGGTTCAGCTTTTGAATCAATTTTTTGGATACAGATTGTATTTTCTCCGGTGACGTAAGTAAAGTAATTATCATTATCATAGACAGATACTTTTTTACCGGTTGGCAATGTCATTTCAGCCAAATTAGAAGAATGATCACCCGACAGTGAGTAAAACTTCACTACACCGCTTTTGTTAATCATACATAACGCGTTCTTCCCTGGTAACATTATCGATTGTAATATATTTACAGGATTGATGTCATAAACATAAGTGTCAATCAATTTGTTTTCGTAAATATCATAAGTTTTTAGCGTTAGTGTTCCACCATTCCATGCATAAAAATACTTACCCGAACTATCGATACAATAATTTGTATTTACAGTTTCACCGGTTTTGTCGAATGAGAGGATTTTTTCACCGGTTTTATAATTATATAGTTTATAGCTGGACCCTCCGGTAATGAGCATAGAATTTTTTTCCGAAATTGCGGCTATACCTTGGTCTATAATAGGCAACTTTGTTGTTTTCGAATTTACTAAATCTAAATAGAAAACTAATGTTTGGCTATTTATCTCGGCAGTAATAATTAAATCTTTGTCATTCTCAGGATTGTATATATAATAACCATCTCCCAAGCCGCCCTTCACCCAGGAATAGGCAAACTGGTTGGCTAATACAAAGATTAATACAAATAATAGAACTTTTTTCATCTTAAACTCTCTAAATAATTAACAAATAAAAAATAACTTTTTCTTTTCCTCCAGTCAAGAGTTCCTCTTGACTGGATTATTTTGGGCGTATGCAATACGCCCCTACAATTTTTGCCGGTCATCGTACGATGTCATTATAATGCTGATATGTGAAGTTTTGGACTCAGGAATATCTATAATATTCCAATGCCTATGCGGGAATGCAAAGGATTTGCTCGTTAACCAAGTAGAGCTTTCGGACGATATATTTTGTGTCTATCATAACATACCTTATGGCTTTTATGAAATTTTGGAATAAAACCAAAATCAATTTACAAAATTATTACAATACTAAAACACATGAAATACAAAAAAGTTACAATTTTGTTAAAATAAAGTAAAAAAAAAATAGACCCTTATGTTAAAATAAATCAATTTTTAAAATTTTTTAAAACATAGCAAGTATGGAAAAGTCTATATGAAGGAAATGAATTAATTTTGAATTGTAAGTTTTTGTGCAATTAAATAAGAAATCCAATGCCGGCAAAAGAAATCACACAAAACAGTTATTTGGAGCGGATTAACCGCGTAATAAGTTATATCAACAACCATCTGGACAGCGAAATGACGATTGACAAATTAGCTGAAATCTCGCACTTCTCCCCTTTTCATTTCCATAGAATAATGAAAGCATTCTTGGGGGAAAGTTTGAAAAGCTATATCATCCGTCAGCGTATGGAGCTATCGGTGCAGATGCTCAGATATACCCAAACCCCCATAGCGGAAATCGCTTACGGAATCGGTTACGACACTCCAAGCTCTTATAACAAAGCGTTTAAAAATGCTTATGGTATTTCACCAAACGAATTTCGAAAAATTAAACCGGAGTTAACAATGCAAATGTTCATTTCAGAAGACAGAAAATCAAACTTCAAACCAGAAGCTGAAATCCTCAATGTAGAACCCAAAAAAGTAATCTACACAAGTTTAATAGGCACTTATGCGGATTTGAATTACTCAGGCGGATGGGACAAAGTCTGTGGATTCGCAGGCAAAAACAATCTTTTCGGTCGCGACACCGAATTCATTGGCGTATGCTTCGACGACCCTGACGTTACACCCGCAGGGAAACAACGCTACGACGTTTGTCTGGCAATTGGTAATAACACTGCCACACCCGATGGCGAAATCGGTGTACAGACATTAGAAGGCGGTAAATTCGCAAAATTCCGACATGTTGGACCTTACGACTTATTATCGGAAGTATATTCAATCATATTCTCCGAATGGCTTCCAACGAGCGGATATGAATTGCGCTTCGTACCAAACTGGGAAATCTATGTCAACTCTCCCGACCAAACCAAACCGGAAGATTTGATCACCGATATTTACATTCCTATTCAATAACTGCCTTAGACTATCTTCGACAGTTCTTTATTTACTCGTACCCAAGCTCCGGCTTGGGTACGGCTTTTTCTTTCACTTTCATCTTCTTCATACCCTGAACCCTATACCCAATACCCTGTTCGAAGATGGATTCTTCACTACGTTCAGAATGACTAACTTTTTATTTATCAAGGCACTTCCTACTTTCCAAGGAATGACAATCTAAATATTCTTTGCGTCTTCGCGTCTTTGCGGTGAATTCTTCTTCTCATTTTCAACTTTCAATTTTCAATTTTCAATTAAATTATCATATATTTGCTATTATTACAATAATAAAAGTGTAAAAAATGAAATCGAAAAGCATATTTTTAATTATTATCATCGCATTCAGTTTGAATATTGCGCTATACTCGGAACCAACTTATGAATATGACGGTGGATACCTGGAGCCTAACCGTTTTTTAGACTTAAACAATGACAAAGATTTGAATTTCGAGTTCTCAGCGACATCATTTTTAAAAAATGATGAGTATTTCAACAAATTCTCACAAGGTACAACTGCTTTTGGTTTTTTCACTGAACCCAAGATAAGTTATTTCATTACACCACGAACAAAAATATCCGGCGGTGTTTTTCTGCAAAAGTTTTTCGGTAGAAATGAATTCACAACTGTTGTTCCCGTTTTTACCATTCAACATAAGATTAACGATAATTGTGATGTTATTTTGGGGCGGCTTTATGGAACAAAGAGCCATCAATTGGAGGAACCATTGTTTTCCACCGACCGTAATATTTATAATAATCTCGAAAACGGTTTGCAGTTTATAATAAATACTAGTCATATTAAAAGTGATATATGGGTTAATTGGGAAAGGTTTATTTTAAAAGGCGATCCCTATCAGGAAGAATTTACTTTTGGAACCAGTTCTGTATTCAATTTTTTAAATGGCGGCAATACGGATATTGAAATACCGCTTCAGACTTTAATAACGCACAAAGGCGGACAAATAGACCAATCTCCCCTACCTATTCAAACAATGCTTAATGCAATGAGCGGATTGGTGACGAAACAGTTTTGGCTCTATAGAAACTCATTGACTTGTGATTTATTGGGATTCTATTATAAAGGGCTTAGTATGCCGGATTATCCTCAGCCAAATTCGCAAATCTATAAGGAAGGTTGGGCTTTGTACGGCAAATTGAAATATCAGTATAAAGATTTAGAAGTGACTACCGGTTTTTGGTATGCCAATAAGTTTATCGCACCACGTGGTGAAGCGCTTTTCCAATGTGTTTCACAAATAGATACTGCATATTCGCAGGAGATTAGACGATTAATTACCGCCAAGGTCAAATATAATGCTATGATTGGTAATCAATTCCGTATGAATTTAATAGGCCAATACTATTGGGATTATGAAAACTCAATTCACGACTTTTCATTAGGTTTCTATTTGTCGGTGGATGAAAAATTTCTGCTGAAGAAGTTCAAAGAATAAGAAAAGATGTGCCACACTTTCAAAGTGTGGCACATCTTATTATTTATCAATTCTTTACTTCTCTACAACGCCCTCTAAATTGTCAATCCTTTTTTGCATATCTTCGATTAATTTTAATAGCTTTTCATTCATATCTTTTTGGGCGAGAATTTCATTCTTTTGTTTCTGTACTTCATTCAAGAGCATTGCGTTAACTCTATTATAATAAACGGTATAAGGATTCCCGTCTTTGTCGAAGGCTACGAGGTTTGGGGCGATTTGCGCTACTTCCTCCGCAATGAGTCCATATTGTGTTGATTTATCACCATCGGCATATTCATCTTTATACACAAATGTCACCGGTCTTAGCTTCATAAGCACATCGCTGGCATCCGCCATATCATTTATATTTTCTTTGAATCTTCGAGATGAAGTAGTTGTTCCTAATTTACCGGAAGAATTCACATAAACCGCGATGCCGCCGGAACTGGTTTGATTATGGATACCTCTGATATAACAACTTGTTATACTGGTATTCCCAAGCTGAACTGTATTGCTACCGGCACCTTTGGCATTATGGCCAATCACTATTTCGTTTGTATTACCGTTTGCACCTGCTTTAGTGCTACTGCCAATATAAACAGAATTGTAACTTGTTTCGTTTGCTGTTCCGCCATCAGCAATATAGCGTCCCGCCATATAACCAAGAGCTGAATTCTCACTGCCAGATGTAACATAGAACAATGCCTGATCACCGATAGCAGTATTATATTGCCCGGTATTATTTGCGGCTGTGGTACTTCCGCGGAGAGCCTGGTGCCCGACTGCGGTATTGTAAGTATTACGGCCTGTTGTTCTGTTATCTGCAAAATACATAGCAGAATCACCAATAGCTGTAGAGCGGCTGTTGGCTTTGCTGGAGTATAAAGCGCGATAACCGCTAGCTGTGTTATTGTTTCCCGTTGAATAGTACAATGACCAACTTCCATTTGCGGTGTTATAACTACCCATTGTGTTGGAGTATAATGCAAACGAACCATTGGCGGTGTTATAATACCCCGTTGTGTTGGTGTATAATGCAAAAGAACCATTGGCGGTGTTTCCGTAACCAGTTGTGTTCTCTAATAATGCAACAGCACCATTGGCGGTGTTAGCACTGCCAGTTGTGTTGTGGTATAATGCCCCAGAACCATTGGCGGTGTTGTTCATGCCGCTTGCGTTATAGTATAATGCCGCAGAACCATTGGCGGTGTTATTATCTCCTGAAGTGTTGAAGTATAATGCCTTCCAACCATTGGCGGTGTTATAATTACCCGTAGTATTGGAGTCTAACGCATTATAACCTATTGCTGTATTAGAAACACCCGTTATAGTAGGGTTATTTAATGTATGATAACCTAATGATGTATTACTGGAGGCACTGATTTTACCTGCTCGCTGGTTATTAATTTTAATTACTAACGCATTATTATCAGTTGTACCAATAAAGTTTACGGTTGAGTCTGTGCCCGCGTTTCCGGTTAAGCTCCAATATAAGCCGCTTCCGGCGGTTGCCCAGCTTAAATTACCCGCTCCGTCTGTGGAGAGAACCTGACCGGAGGAGCCGGCAGCCGACGGCAAAATGAAATCCAAATCTGAGGCCAAAGATTCAGGTGCCTTAAGCGTAATTTTATTGGTTCCGTTTGCTTCAGCTTCTTGAAGCAAAATATCACCGGAGTTTACGATTATAGAATTGAGAGTATAGTTTCCAGTCTGGTCAATTTCTATCGGACCAATATTTTTTCCGTATTGACTCTGATCGCTTACAATTTTATCCAACCTGCCTTCGAAAAGGATTATACCATTTAAAGTATTTTCAACCTTGATAGTATAAAGCGGATTATAAGTTATTACCACGGGTGTAATAACTATAGAAAACGCTGTCTGATTATCAAAATATACGTCCTCCACTTTGCAGTTCCAAATTTCGATATCATCAGCATCAAAAAACCTTATGGTTAGGTCTAATGTGACGTTTCTTACACTTGTTGTAGATGATATACCAGCTATACGAATCGCATCCATTGCGGATGTGTAGATTGCGCCGATAACGATTAGTGCTATAATAGCAACAAATTTTCTCATAAAAAGCCCTAGCTCTTATTAAAAAAATAATATGTAAAAAGTAATTTTATTTATTACTTTATTTCTAAAGCAAATATAATATTTTTTTTTTAAATGCAAATATAAATTAGATTGTTTCATTCACGCCAGAGAAAAATAAATATCCGCTACTCATCGGATGACATGGAAAGATTGAATAAGTAAAAAAAAACCGCATCCTTTTGGGGTGCGGTTTTTGTAAATAACGGGTAGTAGATTTTTATCTTCTGCCTTCACCTGAATATGATTTGTTATATCCTTGGTCTTCACGAACAGAGAATATAATCTTACGAGCGATTTCTTCAGCAACGACTTTTTGTACATGGTCGCCTGAAGTCATGTATTCTTCAATTGCTTTTTCAACGCGTGCTTTGATAATGTCAGCAGTTTGACCAACTAATGCGTTAGACAATTGGTGAATATCAACTTGTTGACCGCGTAAAGCTTCCAAAGAACTACGGTTAGCATCTTCCATTTTCTTCAACACTTTGTCAATACGTTCTTCTGACTCAGTGTAAACCAATGTCAAAGCTAAAAGCAAAAGCATGGAGAACTCTAATGTGATAGAGAATAGAAGTAATGAAGGTTTTGTAGGTGGAATAAATTTAATACCACGAATACCAATCATTACGATAAGAATAGCGGCACCACCATAAGCCAAACCGGTTGTTAAGTTTTGGTATTTTTCACAGAAGTGATGGGACATGTATAGACGGAAACCTTTTAACACATGTACGCGATTACGTTTCCATATTAATGAGTTTTTCAAATCTTCTACTTCGATTAAGACGAAATCAGAGAAGAACTCTTTGATACGATTATATAGAATGCCATTACGGAAATATACGAAATTGATATCATCTTCAAATACGTCATCAAAACGCATTGATAAGAACGGTGAAGCCATATCTTCAGTTCTTGTTCTATCCCACACTAAACGGAATGCTTTGCGGACATCGGACATGTCGCGAAGCGCAAGTTCGTCATCAGGCATAACAAGTAACTCAATAATATCATCGCTAAATCCGGTTTGTAAACGAAGTTTAACCTTTGTGTCGTCAATAACTTTTTCAAATTGATTCGCCATCAGTCCTAAACTTGTCGGCATAAACATCGTAAACAATAAGGCAATCGCAAAAGAAAATATAAGAGTAACGACACTTAAAGCAATCATTGGTTCAATGATAATTCCGCGCTCACCTAACAAAGGTGCCTTAGCATAAAACTCTGAACCAAATTTTGCGTAACCGTGCTCTGTAACATTTCTATCTTTCCAAGAAAAATCCAATAGATAATCACCATTACTAATATCTTTCGATATTGGTTTGCCTTCACTTTGGGCTTCCATTTCTTTATTACATGAACCCCAAACTCTACCTTCATAATGTACCCAGCCAATTTTTTCCTGGTCATCTTTTGAAGGTGCAAATAAACTTACTACGAAAGTTTCAAGACCTGCAGGAATTACATAAAATAATCCTATGCAGAAAATAATAACCGCCATAGTCAACAACATTATATAGTGTTGCGCCCCTGCGTTTTGGGCTTTAGCTTTGTTAATTTGTTTTGCCATTCTAATTACTCCGAATGTGTTTATTTTAAAATTACGTTTATTTCAGATTGATATTTTTACTATGTTAAATGAAAATTATGTCGTTATATTATTTTTATAATTAATTTATTCTTTTTTTGTTTTATCAGACATTCAAAGATAAATGAATATTTCTTAATAATCAAAAAAAATTAAAAAAAAAATTAAAATATATTTAATTTCTTTTAAACATTCTGAAATAAATCTTAATTTTACATATACAATTTAGGCATTTTCTGAAAAATAGGAGATTTTATGACATTAAATAATAAGTATTTTGTCAAAGATGTTGAAGTTTTAAAGGTACTTGCGAAGTACATACTAGCTGATGGATTTGATTTAGTAGTTGATATGCAAAAATCAGGTGGAGCAACGGTTTTCGATAAAAGAAATGGACGGAAATTTATCGACTTTTTTACTGCATTTGCTTCGATGCCCCTCGGTTGGAATCATAAAAAAATAAATACCGAAGAGTTTAGAAATCATATTGGCACTACAGCAATTAATAAACCTTCAAATGCTGATATGTACACCGAGGAAATGGCAACATTTGTAAACACATTTTTTAATGTTGCTGTACCGGATTATTTTAAGTATTCGTTTTTTGTTCAGGGTGGTGCTTTAGCTGTTGAAAACAGCTTAAAAGCCGCATTCGATTGGAAAGTAAGACAAAATTTTAGAAAAGGTTGCACAAGTGAAAAAGGTCATAAAATTATTCATTTTAAAGAAGCTTTCCACGGACGATCGGGTTATACGTTATCACTTACAAATACCGACCCGGTAAAAACCGATTTTTTCCCTAAATTCGATTGGCCAAGAATCACAAACCCAAAGGTAACATTTCCTTTAAAAGAAAAAAATCTTGAGAATGTTATTTTACTTGAAAATTTAGCTATTGAAGAAATGAAAACTGCTTTTCAAAAAAATAAAGATGATATTGCCGCTATTATAATTGAACCGATTCAAGGTGAAGGTGGGGACAATCATTTTCGAAATGAGTTTCACCAATCATTGCGTGAATTAGCGACAGAAAATGAAGCTTTGTTTATTTACGATGAGGTGCAAACAGGTATCGGATTAACAGGCAAAATGTGGGCTCACGAGCATTTCGACGTCATTCCCGATATTATCTGCTTTGGAAAGAAAATGCAAACCTGCGGCATCTTAGCCACTAATAAAATTGATATTGAGCCTGAGAATGTATTTAAAGTATCGAGCAGAATTAATTCTACTTGGGGTGGAAATTTAGTTGATATGGTACGCGCAACAAGATATTTGGAAATTATCGAAGAAGATAATTTATTAGAAAATGTCCAACGTCAGGGTAAAAAAATTATGGACAAATTAAATCAACTAACTGAGATCTATCCTGAAATTTTATCAAATCCACGAGGATTGGGTATGTTCTGTGCTTTTGATTTTATTAATGCTGACTTAAGAAATCAGTTCCGTTCTATTTGCTGGGAAAATGGGCTTATAATTTTGGCGTGCGGCGATAAATCGATTAGATTCCGACCACCGCTTTGTTTGAATGACCAAGAATTCGAAGAAGGTTTCGAAATTATCGAAAAAGTAATGATTGAATTAGTAAACTAGAGAATAGAATCCTCCAATAATAATCCTATAAAGTAAAGACGGGTCTAAAACCCGTCTTTACTATTTTATATTGCTAAATAAATTCAAATCTTGTTCCAAAGCTCCCGCTTGGAAATATTTACTTTGCTTTTTATTTTACGATTATCAATTCTTCTGAAATTGTTTTCTCGCCGGCTTGTAATAAAAGCCTGTATGTTCCACTTGAATAGGTATTCCTGCTAATTTGGTATTTATGTAATCCAGTTGGGAGAACGTTATTACATATTCTAATTACCAAGCGACCGGTAACATCGTAAAGTGAAAGAGTAACATATTCTTCCTTATCTAAAACAAATGAAATCTCAGTATTACTTTCAAATGGATTAGGTGATATTTTTAATTCACTAGTCTGCATAAATTCAGTATTTAATGAAGCCTTTGCGGAATAAACTTCGTTAGGTTTGTAAACTAAATCACTATATTCAAAGTTATCGATTATGCTTGATACAGCAGAAATGTTTAATGTAAGTGTTTCGCCATTTTTTGTATTATATGCTTTGACAATTAAGTTTTCACCATAAATGGCTCCGTCTATTAAGTCTGTTTGTTCATTATCACCAATTAGCGAGATCAATGCAATATTATCCTCAACTACATCGGCACCTATTAATTTCCCATTTTTGTTGAAAACGCCAATTTCGATATCGTTTGGCAAATTAACAGACAAAACTAATGATGCGTTATTACCTGTTTCTGTTTCAGCAACTTTATAATGAGTTGTTTGCGGAATCAATATCTCATCAACAACACGTTTCCCTCCACCATTTGCGGGATAATATAAATCTACTGCATTTTTTGCGTACATTTGGTAACCCTGACCTGGAATTAAATCTCCCAATTGGTTATTGGAAGGAGGAATAAAGAACTTACCTGCAGTATTTTTTACAATTACAAAGTCCGTTAATATTGAAGTCAAAGCAGTCTTTGCATTCAGATTTGAATTCCTTAAGTAAGCTATTATGTTCCAACCTGTTTTAATCTTTACTGCACTTGCTGTTGGATCGATCAACTTTCCTGTTACCTGTAATGTATCAACATTACTCATATAAATTTTATATCCTTCCGTCGATGTCCAGAATTTAAGAGTTCCTGTATTTTGCGAAGGAAGATAGAATTTTCCAGTATTGTCTTTTATAATAACAGTATTTGCTTTTATATCGGTTAACATAACCTTTAAAGAATCATTCTTCGGCAAAACATAAGAAGAAATCATATTCCAGCCGGATTTTAATATAATGTCACATCTGCTCGACGTCATTGTTGCAATAAAACTTCTAAAATTTGACCAGGATGTCCAACAAGTACCATTTGTTGCGGCTACACGCCAATAATATTTTTTGCTTTTTTCTAATTTCAGATTATTCAGAACGATGCTTGTATCAGCTATAGTATCTTGGGAAAAAACATTTTTAAATGTACTATCCAATGATGTTTGTATCCAATAACCGGTTGCATTTATTGCAGAGCTCCAGCGCAAGTTGTCGTTTAAATCTACATTTGTGTTTCTATTCGATGGATAAATTAAAGAAATAAAATTATCCTTATATGTTGAAGTTGAGTATAAAATAACTCTACTGTCTGAATAAGATGATGAAATAAGGTCAATATCTCCATCTGAATCCATATCTCCGGCATCTACGAACATTGCACCTTTTGCATCACTATATATAACACTCTTCACATATCCACCGGATTGATTGCTCTTATACCATTGAATAGTGTTATCTCCGGAGGATGCTGTGATAATATCAGGATAACCGTCATAATTCAAATCTTCGATAATTGCATTCGAAATCCAATTTACAGACGGGTCAACAATAGTTTGTGTAAAATTCATTGAGCCATCATTTTTATAAATAGCTAATGAAGATGAACTATTACGCGATCCTACTAAGCAATCATAATATCCATCAACATTCATATCACCAACAGCTATAGAAACAGGATATTTATTGGTATTGGAGATTTGCTTTTTGGTAAAATTGTTTGAGCCATCATTTTCGTACCAACAGCTCTTATTATCATCAGCAGATGTTGAGAGAATATCTAAATCTCCGTCTTTATCAAAATCAATAACGGTTACAGCGTTTGCACCATCAGTGTTATTCGATATTACAATTCCTGTAAATGTACCATCGTTCAACTGTTTGAACCAAGTAATTTTATCATCGTTTGCCGATGCTGTTACAATATCTAATCTACCATCTTTATTTATATCGGAAATAACAATACATTGTATTCCATCCAATGATGCAATTCCTTGTTTAGAAAAGTTTTGATCTCCATCATTATAAAGAATTGAAACCGTTTTTGCATAATATTCACCGATAATAATGTCCTGATAACCGTCATTGTTCATATCACCTACTTCGGCATATCGGATACCATTAGTACCTTTTAATATATCTTGAGGAAGAAAATCATTATTCCCTAAGTTTTCGAACCAAAAAACAGTTTCCCCACTCTGTGCTGTTACAACAGCATCGTTATCGCCATCACTATCTATGTCGGCGATAATTATTGTTTCCGAACCGAGAGAAGGATAAGTTAAATCCATTGTTTGTGTTTCTGTAGCACTTATATATTTTGTCCATGAGATTTTATGATCATCGCTTGAAGCAGTTAGAAATTCTAGTTTACCATCTCCATTCAAATCATAGCACGATACATATTCTGGTCCATTATTTTTATCAGTAACTAAATGCTCTGTCGTAAATCCGCCCGATCCATCATTTTCGAACCAAGCGACTTTATCAAGCCCCCACGATGAATAAACTACATCTATATCGTTATCCGAATCAACATCGGTTAGAAAAATACTTCTCACGCTAGTGGCAGATGATGTTATTTGGTGTATTGTAAAGTTCAAACTACCGTCATTTTGATACCATTTTATCTTATTATCAAAATAACTACAAGCTACTATATCCAGATTCCCATCATTGTTTATATCAGCAACAGAAACACACTCAGCGCCATCAGCTGTTTTATCAATGGTTTGCGATGTGAATGCTTCACTGCCATTATTTTTAAATAGTAAAACTAAATCTAAATCTCTTGATGTTGCAAGTATATCTACATCGCCGTCTTTATCAATATCCGAAGTGGTAACGAACCAAGGTGTAGTTACACTTGTAGCAACATTTTTTTTGGTGAATGTTTTATCGCCATTGTTATCAAACCAATCAATAGTCTTTAAGATTGATGATGTAGTAACTATATCTAAATCACCATCAGAATCAACGTCAGCCACACATACAAATCTTGGTTTTCCATAAGCAGATATTAATAAATGCTTTGTAAAATTACCTTTTCCGTCATTCTCGTACCAATTTATTAAGCCATCTCCGTAGGCGGAGGCAACAATATCTAGATCACCGTCGTGATCACAATCGCCAACATCGAAACTTTGCGTTCCTAATAATTTATCGTCAATAATTCTAACTATATACCTGTCGTTACTTATTTTTTCGTACCAGGCTAATTTATTGTCGCCGCTTGAAGCGGAAATTATATCTAATTTCCCATCTCCGTCCAAATCCGCGGCTTTGACACATTTTGCAGTATTTGCTACAATCGTTAAATCTTTTCTAGTGAATCCGTTAATGCCACAGCTTTCAGCTAATGAACTTTCGAATACAACGAAAAAAACAACGATTAGCATTATTATATGTAGTAGTATTTTTTTCACGTTTCCAACCTATTTATTTATATTTTATCAATATTCTTTTTTACTATCGAATATAAACGCAAAAACCGTGCTAATTATTTTACTTCTTTATAAATTTATAATTTAAAATTGTTTTATTAATTTCAATTTTTACCAAATACCCACCAGAGGCTATGTTTGCTGTACTATAATCTGAAATTAAATTTCCGTCGTTATCAAGTCTTCCTAAAATTGTATGAACTAATTTCCCGTCTTCAGTGTAAATTGTAATTATCACCTGTTCGTTTTTATAATCAGTTTTTAAATCAATAAATATATTTTTTTCTGTCGGATTCGGATAAATAGATAATTCGTCACCAATAATTGTTGGTGATGTTATTTTAGAATTTGCTGATAAAACCTCGTCTTTCTGATAAATAATATTATCGAATTTAGACCCGTCAATTAAACTTGCAATAGCTTGTGTTTCAATATCAATTAAGTCGCTGTCATTAGCTAACAAAATTTTCGCATTTAAAATTTCTTTTGGTTTAGCTCCGTCTGTAATTTCTGTCATTTCATCGTCGCCGATTATTGTTATCCCCACTAATCCGGCTTCCACGACACCACTTCCCACTAATTGATTGTTAGAATTATATAAGCCTATTTCTGAATCATCCGGTGCGTCAATAGCAATTATCAATGCGGCATTATTGCCGGTAATACCGAACTCCGGTATAAGTCTAACAGGTACCTTCGATATGGTATTGTCAATATTTCTTCTACCACTTCCATTTGCAGGGTAGGTCAATACATCGGCAGTTTTCATATAAAGTTTATAGCCCTGCCCCATTTTTAAACTACCAATTGTATTTGTTCCAGTAGAAGGTAAATAAAACTTACCCGATACATCTTTTGCAATAACTAAATTATCGTGGATAGTAGCCAATGCTGTTGGAGCGTCTAATTCTGAATTTCTCAAATATGATACCATAGACCAACCAGAAGGTAAAGATATATTTACAGTATCGGGTAGAAGATTGGAACCGGAAACAGTTAATTTATCAGCATAACTCATATATAACATATAGCCTAAATTTTTATTCCATTTTTTTAGTTGGTCGATTTTCCCGGGAATATAGAACTTGCCTGAAACATCCTTCATTATTACTAAATTTGTCGAAAATCCACTCCAAATATCCGGAATATCGTTATCGTTTAAATTTATATTGGTTGATATAATATTCCAACCTTTCGACAGAACCATATTTTGCTCCACGAGCGCAGTTTTTAATTCCGAAATTACTGATGTCCCGTCAATTGTAAATACATCAGGACCACCGGAATACTTGACAATAGCATCATAGGATTTATTTGTCAAACAGTCAAATAACTTATATTCCAGTAAATCATTTTCTAAGTATCCTTCTTTAGGCGAAGTTTCGGGATCGTCCCCATAAACGGTCATGTTTGCGGTTACTTTGTTCCAGACAACATAACCACAGCATTTGGTTTCGCTTCCATCTTTATAAAAAGCACCTATAACATCTCCTTTCCTTAAAGCTCTACCAACAACTTTAGGATTAATAGATGATGGTATTCTCACGGTATGTGTTTTGCCTGTAATAGAAGGATTCCAATCTGCCGGCACATCGTATATATCAGTAGTAAAATTCCATGCGGTTGACCATGCACTGTTTTCATTGTCGTTAACTGTTCTTACACGCCAATAATATTTTACTCCCCTATCAAGCTCAGTAGCAGTATATGATGTAGAACTATTATTGAGAACCTCATATTCAACATCGGAAAAATTTGAACTTTGGGCGATTTGTATGTCGTATCCTTTAGTTGCTTCGCTATTACTAGCCCATTTTAATTCGAAACTAGGTTCCCAATCGACAGTATTGTTAGCGGGTGAAGTCAAGGTCGGACCATTGAATTCTTCGGTAGTGAAATACCAAGATGTTGACCAATCTCCAAATTCAGAGCCGATTTGAGGTTTAACTTTCCAATAATATTTTGTATTTCTATTAAGATATGAATAATCGATAGTATTCGTGCTACTGCTTACTTCAAAAACTTTATCGGTAAAAGAAGCGTCTCTTGCGGCTTGGAAAATGTATGCATCTGCTAATTCGGCTTGCTGACATTGGAATTGGATGTTTTTACGTGTAACGTTTGTCGTATTATTCGATGGCTTTACTAATGTTATATCAAAATCTGTTGAAAATTGATTAGCCGATGACCATGCTGATTCAAGGGAACCCGTTTTAGACAATACACGCCAATAATAATTCTTTCCGGCTACCAAATTACTGGCCGGAGTATAGCTGGTTGATGATATGACACTTTCGAAATCAACAGTCGTAAATGTTGCTGATTTTGAAATTTGAATTTTATAGCTTTCTGCATCATCTGCGGCAAGCCATGAAAAACTTGTATTAATTGGCACGAAAGCAACACTATTCGCAGGTGATTGCAAGACAGGGGCTTTTAATCCTAGAGTTGTAAAATTCCACACCGTACTGTATGAACTACTATCTTTGTCACTATCCCACGCTTTTAAACGCCAATAGTATTTGGTGAGTAAATCAAGATTAGTTGTTAATGTATGATTGGTACTTGTAACAGAAATATCGCGTTCTAATGAAGTAAAACTACTTGATTTTGATAACTGAAGACGATATCCTATTGCACCTTCTAAAGAATTCCATGTAAATTCGGTCTTTAATACTTCATTTGTTGAACCGGTCGATGGCGATAATGCTACAGGAGTTCCTATTTGAGTCTTTGTGGTAAACTCTAATGTATCACTCCAAGGACCCATATCTCCAAAATTGTTTTTCGCTCTAACCCGCCAATAATATTTAGTATAATAATTCAGCATAGTAGCACTTGTTAATTCTGTGCCGCTTGTTTCCTCGTTGATAATATAACTAGAAAAATTATTTACTATTGAAACTTGAACTAAATAAGAATCCGCACCGGATACGCTAGAAAATGATAATTTTGGATGTAATTTAATATTAACAGCCATATCGGAAGGGTTCAAGTTTGTGACTTTTTCTAATGAAGATCGTGTGGTAAAATTCCAAACAGTACTGAAAGAACTGCTGTCTTTGTCGCTGTCCCAAGCTATTAAACGCCAATAATATTTAACATTTGCATCTAAACTTGATGATAATGTATGGTTTGTGGCTGTTCCAGAAATATCGCGTTCTAAAGTAGAAAAGTTATCAGTTTTTGATATTTGCAAACGGTAACCAATTGCTCCAGCTAAAGAATTCCATGTAAATTCAGGTTTTAATCCTTCATTAGTTGAACCGTTATTGGGGGTTAACGCCACAGGAGTACCCAAAGGATTCTTGGTAGTAAATGCTATTATATCACTCCAAGGACCTTCTTCACTAAAATTATCTTTTGCTAGAACGCGCCAATAATATTTTTTTGAAAAATCTAGCTTGGTTGAACTTGTTAATTCTGTTCCGCTAACTTCTTCATCTATTATCAAGTTCGCTAAATTAGAAACATCTGATAGTTGAATTTGATAAGAATCCGCATCCGTTACTGCTGAATATGACAATATTGGATTTAACTTGATACCGGTTGCTAAATCAGCTGGATTTAGGTTTGTTACTTTAGCTAAAGGTGACCTTGTTGTAAAACTCCAAATATTAGACCAATAAGTTGTTTCATCGGTGTTATAAGCTCTTACTCTCCAGTAGTAGGTTTTATTATAATCTAATGTACCTTTAGCTAAAGAATATAAATCTGTAGTTGTGGTTGTTGATACAAGAATTGTCGAAAAGTCGCTTTTGTCGGAAATTTGAATCTCATAACCTTCAGCTTCAGCGATATTTTGCCAATCAAAATCAACGAATAAATTTACTTTTATTGCTGTATTGCTTGGGTTTATCAACGTTGGCGGATCCATTCTCGGGATAATTCTTTGTGGAGTTGGATTAGTCAAAGTAAAGCAATTGCTCGTAGAACAATTGTAATCCATCAAATTGAGGGCTTTATAAATAACAGTTTCGTTGTCATCGAATTGTAGATTATCCAATTGGTCACCGTCATTTATTTCCCAATCTATTGTACAAATCCTTATTTTCCCGGACTTCGTTACGTTTTGATCCGAAGCAATAATATTGATGGCTAATTCACCATCCGAAAAACTGCTCTGCGTTAAATAGTATCCGGCAGTTCCTAATTCTGAGTCTATGTTTGCTAAAGCAGCAGTATTTTTCTTTATCAATCCATCAGTATTATACTTGATAACGATTGTACACGGACCAACTTCCCACGAACCGTCGGTGATATCGACAAATAAATCAGCTTTATATTCACCCGATTCGCTTGAGCGATTTTCAATGGAAAAATTAAGTAATTCCTTAGCCGAAAGGAAACTAAAACTTGCTATTGCTATTAAAATATATATTATTATTTTTTTCATTTTATTATTCCTTATAATTACGGTTCAGGTACATAAGTTATTAAATCCTTACCTTTGTTTCCCAAAAGTATTGCCGCATCGTGTGCATTTAATTTCAAATCCGTGTTGGACTCGCCCGGTTTCATATAATAAACCCCGCCGGTGTAATATAAACTATATTCACCACCTGCGGCAGTAGAATAGCTTGAAGTGAAATCATAATATGCTTTTGTTGTAGAAATCGAAATTTGGCTTGTTGAGCCAAGAGGCAAATAACCGCCTGCTCTCAATACTATCCAGTAATTTCCATCTTGTACATCACCTGCTGAACACAATATCTTTCCATTGGTGGATATTGAAATCGGTTTTTTGTATTTTAATTTACTTGTCATTAATGTAGCACCTTGCCAGAATTCGGCAACTAAAGCAGTTGATTTATGACTTGTTCCATTCCATAATCCATACATTCTCAAAGTGATTTCAAGTTCTTTTTGTGGTAGATTTCCATCCATGTTTTTAAAACTAAATACACTTGACCAATCTGAATAATCGCTACCACTTCTAGAACGCACTCGCCAAAAATACTCTGTTTCGGTACCTAATGTTTTAGTAATTTCAGTTACTTTCATCGTTGTATCAAGAACAATGTCCGTAAATCCTGAATTCCGTGATACCTGAAGTTGATAACCATCTGCATTATCAGCAGATGTCCATTTGAATGTGACTTTAGATGCAAGTTGTTCCGATTTATTTGCGGGATTTATTAGTTCAACTGCTGGTAAGTTTGGCAAGCTAACTTTCCAAACACCGCGACCGAATGTTGAAGCAAATAACACATTGTTTTCTTTTTGAATTTCAAGTTCAGATACAACCACATTTGGTATATTCAAATCAAGTTTTGTCCAATCAGTATCAGTTATTAATTTAAAATATACACCAACATCGGTTCCTACATAAATCCTAGAATTTGAAGTACGTTTTTCGAAGCATACCGTATTGCAAGGCACAGGTGGTAAATTTCCGGTAATATCCGTCCAATTGGTTCCACTATTAGTAGAATGATAAATCTTTTTCCCATTAGAAAAACCTGAAAACGTTGCCCAAATTTCTTTAGGATCATTCGGATTTATAGCCAAATATGTCCAGCTTTGATCGACTGGTTTAGTAATAGTTGACCAAGATGTTCCACCATCAGTTGTTTTACGCATATTGGAGTAGGTCCCTGCATATAAACATTTCTGATCCGACGGAGCAATATATAAATTGTCCATATTGCCTATCCCAAGCGAAGATATTTTTTTATATGTAGCATCCGATCCATTCCATTCATATATTTCACTAAATCCGAAATAAACTTTATTATGATCGGAAGGATTTATTATAAATGGTGTGAGCCAATTACCATCACCAACACCGTCGGGTTTTCCAACAAAGTCCCAATTAGTACCTCCATTTGTAGTTCTAGCCCAATTTCCCAAATATGATTCTGTGTACATAATTTGTTCATCTTGATAATCAATCATACTTTCAAAACCATCGCCTGTCCCTAATTTTTCAACCTCAGTTCCATTCAAATAATATGATGAATTATCTTGAGCACCGCACATTATTTTATCAATATTAGTTTGCGAAATACCCAATCTATAAAGCTGAGTTGCGCATATTCCATCGCCTATATACTCCCAATAGGCACCCTGATCGGTAGTAAAATCAACACCGCCGTCATTTCCGGAATATAATCGGTTTTCGTCTGCAAAATATAGAGTGTGTTGGTCTGCGTGTACTTCGGAGACATCGGTACCACCGTACCACATCGAAACGCAGTTCCAAGTTCCTCCTCCATCGCTCGTTCGCCAAATATTTACGCCGCCTATTAAAACTTCATTTGCATCTTTGGGATTAACAGCAATTGCTAAGTCGTACCAAGATTGACCACCGCCATCGTTACCGTCTATAGCCCAACCTAAGAAATTTCTCGTTCCATCGTCCATCAGAGTCCATTTTTCACCGGCATCTGTAGAACGATAGAATCCTTTGTGACCGGAACTTTCGTTACCGTACTCAGCATAAACTACTTTTGCATTATCCGCTGAAACCCCGAGAGCGATTCTATTAATATTACTTGTTGGTAAACCATCGGTCTTTATTGTCCACTTGGTTCCGGCATCAGTTGTTTTATATATTTCCGAATATGTTGCCGCATAAATCACTTTCGAATCGTTTGGTTTAAATTCCATATCATAGGAATCGCTTGAGAAAACCTGTGACCAATCAGTGCCGGCGTTAGTGGTTTTAAATATACCGCCATTAGTGGCAACATATATAATCGAATGATCGTTAGGATCCATCAAAATTCTTCTGCAAACATAATAATTACCTAATTCCCAATTTAATCCCGTAGAATTCCAAGAAGCCCCCCCGTCAGTAGATTTAAGAACTCCAATACTTTTTGCATCATAATGGTCACCGTCACCAGTGGCCAAATACATAATTTGGTTATCATCTGGTTCTATAACTATATCGCCTACACCCAATGTGCCTAAATCATCGGTTGATGTTACCCAGTTGGAACCGCCATCTGTTGTTTTCCATAAGCCTCCGCTTGCAGAACCAGCCCAAATAGTTAGATTTTTGGAGCCATCGTATTCTGGATCTTCAACTATACTATTTATTCTTCCTAATCCATGATAACCACCGGGTGCTGTTTTTGGTCCTACATGCGACCAATTGTAATCTTCAGCACTATATTGCAAACCATTTGATTTTTTTTGCCGGTTTTGTTGTTTTTGTTCATCTATAACAACTCGCCATGTTTCCCCTTTAACAGGAAATTGTCCTGTAGGATATACTCTTTGTTCCCAAAAATACTCCCAGCGTTTATATTGCTTGAAACCACCGCGTTTATCTTTCGGTGAATCGACTGTTATACCTTTTGCTTTCCAATACGCATTAGCTTCTTTTTGGATTTCATAAAAATTCTTGCCTTCGTCCATTGCCTTATAAAAATCATAAGCCGATGCTGCAGAGAAACCAAACAATAAACTGCTTACTAAAACTATAA
This sequence comes from bacterium, assembly GCA_037127915.1. Taxonomy (GTDB): domain Bacteria; phylum Bacteroidota; class Ignavibacteria; order Kapaibacteriales; family UBA2268; genus JBAXXL01. The sequence continues at coordinate 92,843 of JBAXXL010000002.1, read as the reverse complement.
TTATTCTATTCATTTTCATATTATTCACCTTATTTAACATTAGGAACAAGTTTATCAATTTTAACACCGCTGACAGATTTTAGTAATAAAATGTCATCGCCATCAATTTTCCTATCAGCATTCAAATCGCCAAATCGAATATAGTAAGAACTACTTTTTGACACCACGGCTTCATCAGCACCGGCAATCTTTGAAGTTGTTTGAGTAAAATCGTAAGTGGCTTTTTGGGTTTCCGATAAATCTATTTTTTGAGTACTACCTAATGGCAAATAACCTGATGCCCTGACAACTAACCAATAAGAACCGTTTGTTGTTCCAGCAAAATCAACTTCAGTATAAGAAGTGGAATCGATAAATGCAGGTTTTGAAGTTACTAAAGTAGAATTCATCAATGTACTTCCCGAACGCAGCTCTACTTGAACCGGTATTGATACATTTAAATCGGTATAAGGAATACCTTGGAACTTTGCCGTTATTCCAACCAATTTTTGTTTTGCTTTTGAACCGTCAACAGTTGTAAATGAAAATGTTTCTGACCAGTCACTATAATTTGTGCCCTCTTTGGATCTAACTTTCCAAAAATACTCTGTATTATAATCCAAACAGATGTCATAATATGAATTTTGCACATCCTCGTCATTAATTACAACATTAGAAAAGGCGTCATCCGTTGCTATTATAACCTCGTAAGTATCAAAATAACCGGCATCAGACCAATTTAATTGCGGACATACTGTTACACCGGTGGTTTTGTCTAACGGTGAAATCAAATGAACGTGATCCGGTTGCATATCATGAAGACCTGTAATAATCAATGAGTATCTCTGATTATCCGCTAAAGTTCCTTTATGGGAAATTTTAATCGCATATTCGCTTGCCCCAGCATTTTTTATATATACTTGTTCAACGTTATCTTTTGTATTATCACCTGTTGTAGCCGCATTGGCAGGATTGGCAGGATCTAAAACCCAAGGTTTATAAACAGTTCCATTAGATTCTAATCTTAAATCCAAATCATTAACCAGCAATGCACTTCTATTATTCAAAAGATTAGATGTTTTAGGAGTTCCCGGAGGATCATTCCAAACAATAGTAACTCTTATATCGCCTGCTGTTTTTATTCTGCCTTTAATTTGGTCAAGGTCACCGTTGGCAAGTTCTAATTCTTGAATTAAAAAGTCTTCAGCAAACTCTGCATTTGCGGTCATCAAATCAACACATTTTTTTGTATTCATCAGCCCCCACCCGAAAGCGTAATCAGGTCCATCATAGGTTCCTGCTTCATCTGCGGTTCCAATTATCAGCCCTTTAATCGTTGAGGATAAATAATCGTGTCCTTCGCCGGCTAAATTTATTCTATGTTGTAATAATAATCCTACAGAACCAGCCACATTAGGAGTCGCCATTGATGTGCCACTCATTGATGCATAAGAGTCGTCAGCAGTATTATATGATGAATAAAGCCCAACTCCATTAGCACTTATATCAGGTTTCACTCTACCATCGTCGGCAGGTCCCCAAGATGAAAAACTCGTCATTGTTACGTCACTAGGTTTTGTATACCCGCCAGGTATATCGTACACCGCGGCAACAGTCATTATATTTTTTGCAACACCATTATAGGAAATACAATCATAACCGTCTGAACCACCATTGACTTCACGAGTAGTGGTAGATTTCGCCCAGTCGCCATTATTGTAAACCCAATGTTCTGCGCCAGCGGCAGGACCGCTTTTCCGGTCATTACCTGCAGATTTACAAATCAAATAATGCGGTGCGTTATAGGCAACTTCGTCCCAAGTTTTGGCTGTTTGATCATAATAACCCCAACTATAATCCTCAGATTGGTTTACCGTCGGATCTCCAAACCAACACCACAAACCATCGCCTAAATAATTATAGAACCAGCCAGTTATATATCCATAAGAATGGTTAGAAACACGCATGTTCAAATCCGCGGCATCAGTTGCCATTTCAGAATCGTCGTAGTTCCAATCATAAGAATTCAATTTTCCTTCGAATGACATTCCTTTAGCATCTGCAACTACACCTGCGCCAATCATTGTACCCGCAACGTGTACAGAATGGTAATGTACGCTGGCACCATCTTTAACGGTTACTCTGCAAGTACCAGTATTATTAAATTCCTGGTGTGTTGTGAGCGGACTTCCGGCGTCCCATTCCCACAATGTTATGTCCTTACCACTTAAATTATAATTCGATCCGTCGGCAGGCCATACCTTATTTGTAGATATAGTCTTTGCCGCGACCAAGTTATTAGTTAAAAAGTATAACGGAGCTTTACCCTGTTGCCAACTTACTAATTCGATGAACGAGCTGTCGGGCATGGTTTTACGCAAAGGCAAACCAAGTGTGCGAGCTTTTGCTTCAGCTTGCTCCTTATTATTCTTGGATATTTGATAATTTTCCGCGGCAATTCGCCGCAGATTATCTCGATTGGTATAATCCTGAGCCGATATATTGGTGCTAATAAAACTTATGGTTATTAGCAAAAGAAGTAGATATTTTTTCATATTCATACATTTGTTATATAATAAAACTAATGTACAAATTTAATGATTTTTTTTCTAATTTCACACCTTTTTATGGCTAAATAAGCCATTTTTTTTAATTTTGAATATGTTTTATATAAAATTGGACAAAAAATGGATTTGATATCAGTTAATCCTGCTACAGGAAAGAAAATAAATATATTTAAAGAGATAGATTTAAATGACTTAGATGCACTTGTTAATAATGCAAATCAAGCGTATGCACAGTGGAGCACCCTATCTATTAATAATCGAGCTATTTGGATAAAAAAAGCGGCAGCGATACTTCGTGAACGAAAAATAGAACTTGCGGAATTAATGACTGAAGAAATGGGAAAACCCATAGCACAGGCTGAAGGTGAAGTTGAAAAGTGCGCTTATGTTTTAGATCATTATGCTGAAAATGCTGAGCGCTTTTTAGAAGATGAATTAATAGAATCAAGATTCAGCAAAAGCATTGTTTCTTATCGTCCACTTGGCGTTGTTTTAGGTATTATGCCTTGGAATTTCCCATTCTGGCAGGTGTTCCGCTTTACAGCACCTCAGTTGATGGCAGGAAATACGGTTGTCTTAAAACACTCGAATAATACAACCGGGTGCGCTGTTGCGATAGAAGATGTTTTTCGCTCAGCAGGATTGCCTGATGGAGTATTTTCCACAATGGTAATTGATGTTGATAAAGTCGAAAGAGTAATCAAAAATCCTATTATAAAAGGTATATCGTTTACAGGTAGCTCGCGTGTCGGCAAAATATTAGCCGCACAAGCCGGATCGGTTATGAAAAAATGCGTTTTTGAACTTGGCGGAAGCGACCCTTATGTGATTTTGGATGATGCTGATATGGAAAATGCGGCAAACGTCATTGTAAATGCCCGGTTCAATAACGCCGGTCAAACCTGCATATCTCCAAAAAGATTAATTGTCACAAAAAACAAATCTGAGGAATTCACTAAATATGTCCTTGAATCAGCAAAGTCTTGGAAATGCGATTACCCATTTAAATCGGAGCCAAATATTATTGGTCCTTTGGCACGATTTGATTTATTAGAAACATTCGCTTATCAAATAGAGGAATCAATAAAATTAGGTGCAAAATGTCTTATGGGTGGTAAGGTGTGGCCCGGTGAAGGATTCTTTTATCAGCCAACAGTTCTTGTTGATGTGAAACCCGGGATGCCCGCTTACGATGAAGAGCTTTTCGGTCCGGCTATCTCCATAATAGTTGCTGAAGATGAAGAAGATGCAATAAGAATAGCAAATGATACTGAATTTGGTTTGGGAGGAGCTATATTCACAACCGATATCAAAAGAGCTGAATATATCGCAAAACATCTACTTCAATGCGGTGCAGTATTCATAAACGATTTCGTTCAATCCGATCCTAAATTACCTTTTGGAGGCATAAATGCTTCGGGATACGGACGTGAAATCGGAATCCACGGAATTAGAGAATTCACAAACATTAAAACTATATGCGTGAAATAATTGAAAATGGAAAGTTGAAAATAGAACGCTGATAAGGCTAATTTAGCAGATTAACGCAGATTTATTTTTTCGTCATCTTCTTGAATAGCAACGACTTTTAAGTCGTGCGGATACACGCAAGATATTTTGGGCTAAAGCCCATCCATCTTCCGTATCTCCATCCACGACATAAATGTCGTGGCAATTGAAGATGGATACTTCGTTCAGCATGACTAAGTATATACATATCAAGGAGATTCCTGCTTTCGCAGGAATGACGGCTAAATTCTCTTCTCATTTTCAATTTTCAATTGAATTACCATTCGCCTGGTTGCGGCGGCAGATGTTTGAAGTCCACATTGATAGAGGCTGTATATTGTGTACCTTTTTCAACCGCTATTTTAAGAGGTTTGCGCGGATCGCCTTCCAGACAATATACTCCAGCGGCTTTCCATTCAAACATTGTTCCATATCGGTAAGCTACTACTAAATACTCAATGGTTTGCGGCGGATCGGTTATTTCGATTTGATACTGAATGGATTTTTGGAATAGCGGTAAGGAATCGGCGGTGTAATATGCTAATCCATTAATAATATCACCTATCAAATCAGTCGGTGGATAGTTTTTAAATGCTATAACCTTCAAACTCAGTATCGAATCTTGCGGGGGCCAATTGTCTTTATCATCAACAAAAAGAATTGTACCTTTGATAAGGGTTTTTTGCTCTGCGGGTATAGGTTCCAAACCACCGCAAGACTGCAGTATTGGAATTAGTAATGCTATTATAATGATATATTTTTTCATAGTTCCTTTAAATTTTATGTAAAATTCAAGACCAATATATTTGATTTTAATTATATATATTTATCTAAATTAATAAATATTTTCCAATCAACAAATAACTTTTATTTTGTAATAATTACACTTCCGCATATATCAGGTATTGGCACATATCCAATATTTCGATTTTCACAAAACTCTAATACAGCTGTTTGAACACCTTTATAAAGCTCGTTATTAAAATCATGTATGAATATGTAACCATTTTTTTCTAATCTATCGTAAAAATATTCTAAACCATTTTTAGTTGGTTCATATAAATCGGCATCTAAACTAACAAATGCAAAAGTATCTACTATATCAACTACCGATTCGGGAAAGTAACCTTTAACAAACACACACATGTCCGGATATTTCATTTTCCTTTTGACAAAATCAATGCTTGTGTCCGAGAAATCATCTTCCTTGGTCGCAAACTTTTCTGATTCAACAGTCAAATCCCTTTTGTCAAAACCTTCGAATGTATCAAAAAGGTAGAGTGTTTTGTTTGGTAACAATTGATTTAATTTGCTTGCTGAATCACCTTTATAAACACCTAATTCAGCTACACTGCCCTTAACTTCGCATCTTAGTATTTCATCAATACACAATTCAAATGCTCTAAACCTGACGTAATCAAAATTGATAGATAATTCACTACTACCTTTGGAATGAAATGCAAGAGATTTTACAAAATAATAATTATATTTTGAAAATAATGTAGCGACTTTTGCGAACAACTTCCTTATATCTTTATTCACTATTTTTACTTCCCCATTTTTTTTTTACGAAAATTAATCCCTGAGATAAACTTTAATTTTTAGTTTTAGCCAATCACCTAACCACTGCTTATGCTCTAATTTCCCAAAAATTAATTTACCGGCATCGAGCAAATTTGCCAAAATCTCATTCTTTTCTTTAGGAATATATCCCAATCTATTGCCTTTAACATCCATAATAGCAATAGCTTTATTATCGTATTGATTCTCGGGTTCTCGAATGAATACCATATTATCGGCAATATTAATATATGGTTCAATTTCCTTCAGATTATGATAAGCAGTACCGGCAACTTGCGATTCTATCAAGAAAATTTCCTTAACAAAAGGCATCGGCAAATTGTTATTAAATGAATGCTCTATCAAAGCAAGCAATTTGGGGTCAATTTTGGTTAAACTGTCCATTAATGATTACCTTCATTTTATTTAGCTGATAGTTTAATTGCTCTATTTGGTCTAAGTATTCTGTTATGTGTGTTTGTAAACGGTATCTTTCATTTTCCACCCAATCGCTATCGCTTATTTTATCAACTAAATTGAACGGATATTTTTGATCTATCGCAGTTATTTCTAAATTCAGTATGTTAATCTGCATTTCTAAATTTAGGATGTCAAATTCTATATCGTTTTGATTAGGCGTGATTTGAAAATCTTGTGATTTCAGCAAATAGCAAAAGCTTCTTAACGAATTCAAATCTCCATTTTTGAAAGCATGTTGAACGCTTTCCCAAAGCATTTTACACTCATCGTTAAAATCTTCAACCATATCGGGATGCAGTTTTTTTACAAGCTCCCTGTATAATGCTTTAAATTCCCTTGCTTCCTCGGGTGTCATCAAATTGCCTTCAACAATGATAGAACCCAGAAGTTTTGCCTTCATATCCAATAGCTTAGCTTCCCAATCTAATAATTCGGTATCAACCATTTTGCCGATTATTGTGAGGTTCGGCAGGATATTCCTATTCAAATCCATTTGTATCAAATCGATAGTAAATTTCAATTTACGGACTTCTAGTTCTAAGTACGCCGATTCGACTTTCTCGGGTCCCAATAGGCGAAAAAATTCATTTTCGATAAGGAATTTCTGATGATAAATCATATTGTCGCGCTTGACAATCAGAACCATTAACTCCGATTTAAAATCTTCGAGCTTGTGTTTGAGTTGTTCGAACTCGGGGTGGTAATCAATAGATTGAAGTTTTATCATAATTGTTACTCAAAGCTCTAATCGTTATCTTCTGCTGTTACATCAAATACTGCCATCACGGGGCAATGGTCCGATATTCCTTCAGCGGCTTTGTCGGTTAAAGTGGAAAAGAAGTCATAAGCGTGTACACTCCCATCTAAATATCTGTTTTTTACACTTTTGGAAATAACTATATGGTCTATCATATCCCACATCTTATTCTTACAGCTTTGCATATCCCAAGTCAAAAATACAATATTACTGTTGTAGCTGAGCGGTGCAATTACTTTATCATCGCGGCGGGGATTATCGTTGAAATCGCCAACTATAAACACATCGTGTTCATTGTCACTATCCACAATTGAATCCACCCAATTACTTAATACTTCCGCCTGCTCCTTGCGGTAATCGAAACTTTCTTGTCTTTTTTCCGGGGTGTCGTCATAACGCGAAGTTGACTTAAGGTGGACAACCATAATCACCCAATCGAAGTTCCCTTTCTTGCATTTTACTATCAATCCGGGACGAGTGCGTTCGGGTTCTACCTTTAGAGGAGTGTATTCGCCGAGAGATTCAACTTGGATAGTATTTTTATAAATTAAACCCACATTTTGAATTGAACCTTTTTTGCCGAGAATGTATTTATAATCCGGTAGATATTTCATTATTTTTTTAATTGCGGAGGAATTTTCGACTTCTTGAACCCCAATAACTTCCATTCCGCTATTAGCAATAATTTCTGCATATTTCTCATAATCGGCTGATGATCGAGGTTTTTTATCACCAATACCATCTCCCAACCATTCAAGATTAAAAGTACCGATACAAACAGTTGATTTATCAGATTCGCTATGGTATGCCTTATTCGAACTACAAGAAATACTTAAAATTAATCCAAATAAGAACATAACGACTGATATCGGCTTTTTCATAATTACAATTCCCTTCTTAATCTAGCTACCGGAATTCTAAGTTGTTCGCGGTATTTTGCAACAGTCCGCCGTGCAACCTGATAACCCGCTTTATTAAGCATATCGCTTAATTTATCGTCGCTGTAAGGTTTATTCTTTGATTCTTTTTCGATTATATCTTTAAGCGCCTGCTTGATTATTCTTGTAGAAACATCTTCCCCATCAATAGATGGCAATGCCTCGCTAAAGAAATACTTCAATTCATTTGTACCAAAATCTGTTTGAACGAATTTATTATTTACGATTCGGCAAACGGTAGAAATATCCAATCCAGTATCTTCGGCCACATCTTTGTAAATCATTGGCTTCATACCGGGTTCCCCGATAAAGAAAAAATCTTTTTGTCTGCTTGCTATCGAGGTCATTATCTTCATCATCGTATTTTTTCTTTGACGTATAGCTTGAATTAGGAATTTTGCATCGTCATATTTAGAACGAATCCATTTTTTAGTTTCTTTGTTAAACTTACGGAAATCTGATTCTTTTTTCAGGCTATCGTAAGCTTTGCTTAATTTTATATTCGGCATCTGACCGTCGTTCAATACGATTATCAGTTCGTCGGATTCATCGTCCTTTTTTACTACAAAATCGGGTATTACCACATTTACTGATTCGTAGTATTCTGTACCGCCGGGTTTGGGATTTAATCTACGTATTACATCCAATGCATTTTTTAAAGTTTCTTCCGATATCTTAAGCTGTTTCATTATTAGGTGATAATGTTTTTTGGTAAAAGCTTCGTACGTTTGTGATAAAATATCGAGAGCAATTTTCTGGTTTTCATCCGGAAAATCAATTGTTTCTAATTGTGCGGTCAAAGATTCCTGAATCGTTCGGCTACCGATACCCGGTGGATCTAAATGACGAATTACATCAAGCACTTTCTCCACTTGCGCCATATTCACAGTAGTTAAAAGATTTATTTTATAATCTTCGCTATCGTAATAAAAATCATCGAATGACTCGATTTCAATTTTCTTAGGTCTTAATAATTCAGATGCTTTATTCAAATATTCTAAACTTTCTTCACCTAAACAATACTGTGAAGCAGGATTATCAATATCATCTACCTCATCCATACTAACTTCGAAATACTTTTGCTTTTCGCTAAAGTTATGATCAGTTATTAATTCGTTGGTTTCTTTGAGAATTTCTTCTACATCGGTACGTAAATATCCATCGGTATCAATATTGCCTATTATTTGAATGCCTAATAGCTTTTCTTCAGGCAAAAGATCAGTAAGTTGAAATTGTTTAATCAAATCTTCGGCAAAAGATTCTTGGTATTTTATTTGGTAGGGTTCACTTTCATCATCATCAGTGCTATATGAAGTAGTTCTGTATGTAGAATCGTCCTGCATAAGCAATTTATAAAACTCGAATGAATCACCTTTGTCTTCAGACGACACTTGAGCAACCTGTTCTTTGATTGTAGGCATTTCATCAGCGGCGTAATCAGGTTCGCTGGTACCATCCGAGAAGGAATCTTTGTAATTAGGTCTGTCCGATATATCTTCATCGAGCATCGGATTGGATTCAATTTCACTTTGAATGTATTGCTCTAATTGTGCAACGGGCAATTGCAGTAACTTTAAATACTGAATTTGCTGTGGAGTCAGAGTTTGACTTAACGAAGTTCTTAAATCTATACCTAATCCTGTTCTCATATTTTACTCTTTTCGTTTAGTAATTTGTGGTACCAATCTTCGCCAAAACGTCTAACTAAAGCGTCTTTAACGTTTTCGCAAATTTTCACTTCTTGTTTCCTTCCCAATTGTAGTGCAGGTTTACACTCACGTATTTTCTCATAATAAAGCGATTCACCACCAAAACTTCCTTCACGCACAGGGAATAAATGGCAGGAAATTGGTTTTTGGAATTTGTTTTTTCCGTCTAAATATGCCCGTTCTAATGCACAAAATGCAATCTCATTTTCATCATAATATACAAAAACGCAATCTTTTGCATCAATGCAAACAGTGGCATAGTTCCCAGCGAAACCTTCAATAAAACCATGTTTTTCGATATATTGTTTTGATTTATCGGATAGATATTCTATTGCCGCTGAAAAACTTTCTTTAATCAACTCTATTTCAGAATCAAGAACTGGAGCACCTACTTCACCCGGAAAGGTACAGCAAGCCCCCTTACATTTCGATAAATCACAAGCAAAATCTATACGCAAAATATGCTCGTCAACTAATACTTCCTCAATTTTAAGCATGCATCTCTACTAATTTTTGTGCCAAATACTTTACAAAGTTAAATATTTTTTTATAAATAAAAAAAAAAAGAGTATATAATTTTACTAAAATTATATCATGCTATTTTAATTTTAGACACTTGCTGATTATCAACAAGTTTTCCACAATTTGTGAACAACCCTGATTCCATAACATTTTATATGATTTTTGGGGAACTAAATATATTTCTCTATTATATTCCGGAGGTTTTGCGAGTCATTTAGTGCAAAATCCGACATTATCGTAACATTATAATATTCTATATAGTTATATATCTCTATATTAGGGATTCCTATAGTTCTTAATTCATGAAATAGCCCATCAATTGCGTGATTTGCGATATAATGAAACTTTATTTCCCCAACACTATCTTCATTTGCCACAATAACCGGATTTTGATTATTCTCAGAACTGTTAATTTTTGTATATTTCCCTTCCGGTTGCAGTGCTGAGCGGTAAATTAGTTCGATTCCACCTGTTTCAGCATATTCCAACATACCAACATGTAAAAGTTTAAGCCCTGCATAAGCGAGTTCTTTTGCTTGTATATAGGATAATCCTTTGATTAATCGCGCATTTTCAAATATAAGAGGGTCCACGGAGCGGATTCCTTCAGGAAGTGTCCAAATCTCTAAATACTTTGCGCTAACTTCACGAGCAATCAACGCCGCGGTAAGGTTCGAACTTTCGTAACCCATGGTAGTAGTGTCGCCGTTTTCGCTGGCGGCTATAAAACCTTGAGTAAGTATAATTTTCGGAGTATTATTGCCGAAATGGATTCGATCCTGAATTTGCTTATTAATTAGTTCATCAATCGGCTTTGCTTGTCCAAAGTCCTTTGTAGTTATAATTAAGTCTGTTGCCGGTATAAACTCAAAATTAAAGTCATTCTCAGTCAGCCATTTACTTAACAACTCGGCAGTCATTACTTCACCGAATGCAAGAACTCTATCTAAAACGCGAGCCGAAAGTTCGCGAGTCAACTTGACGCTTTCTACTATTTGCTCTAACATTTTGAAATAGTCTTTCACGTAATTCATTTTCGCACCGAAAAGCGATAGCTCAAATTCAGAATAAATATTTTTTAGCTTAGTAAATGTTTCATGTATAATAGTATTATTTGCTATTTTAGCGGATTGAGCAAGTTCTTTAAGCAACGGTGTCGATTTAACCATAGCAGATACAATTACAACCACATTCTCATTTCGAAGTTCATTCGATAAAGATATAGCTCCTGCCACTCCTTCCTTCCGGCTCAATACTGCCCCGCCTATTTTAATAACTTTTATATCCATTTTCATTTTCTTCTATGTTAATAATACAAAATTAAAAAAAATAAATTTAGCAATCATTTTTCCGCTATATTTTATTATATTTGAAAATCAAAAGGGACATTTCGTATAAAAAATATATAAAATCGAGTTTAATTAAATTTCTAGAAGTAAATATTATGAAAATTAAAAAATTAACAATCCTTATACTGTTAGCTTCTACTGCACAGTTTATCGTTTCTTGTTGTGATTGTGTTGAACCTCAAAATTTTGAATATACATACGATAATTTTATAGCAAGAAATATTGATAATTCAGGTATTGATCCAATAATAGCTGTTAATGATTCAATTCCAAAAGAAGCTTATGGAATACGTCTTGAATTTTCATTAAAGCAGATAATAGCTCAAGCAAATATAGGCTTTTCATTTTCACCTCGTGCTTATGCTTGGGATTGCTTTTGTCCACCAGATGTTCAATATTTGCCAAAAGATACAATTAGTTCAATCGTCATAACAACAACAAATGACTTTGATAATCAGCATCCCAAAACAAGCGAAGTAACAGAACTTTTTAAAGTTCTTTCACAAGGTAAATACATTACAATTAATGATTATACTAATCATCCGGGTAGAATATACTATGATGCTCCTGTTGAAGAAATAGTTGATGTTTTCCTTATAACACCACCAGAATTCATTGGTGAACATAGTTTTAAGATAGACGTCACATTATCGGACAGCCGAGTTTTCTCATTCACTACAAAAACAATTTACCTAAAATAATATGAAATATTTTGCCATTATTTTTACATTGATATTATCATTATCCATCAGCATAAATGCTAAAGATAATTATAAACCTATAAAATGGGTCGTGAGACCTTCCATTGGCATAACTTTTCCTTTGACCAAAGTTCAAGGAGGTTATATTACAGATGGCTTAATAGACGTTACAAAAAAATCGATGTATTTGCAGTATATTTCCTCCACTTTATTTATTGGAAATTTTGGAATCGAATTTACCTATTATGAGAATAAAAATGTTTCGAATACCGATAGATTCAATAAATTTGTAAATACAGTAAATAATAAATATGGTGATAAATATTTCGCAGAAACTAGCTCAAGTAGTTATTTCCAAGATTCAGAATACGATAATATTAATTTCGGAAAAGGTGGTTTGGGTCCTGTTTATAAATTTGAAAAAGACAGATGGCTTGTTATAGCTCGTACTCTTTTCGGTGTAACATCAATTACTACCGACTGGGGATCGACAACACTAAAGGGCAAAGGAACCAATGAAATAATTAATATTGATTGGAACAGCGGAAAAAATTTCAAAGATAATGTTACTTTTAATCCATCATTGACTATAGGATATAGAATAGCAAAAAGAATAGTTCTGGATTTTGATTTAAACTATTGTATGTATAATATTAATTATAAATATATTGAAACGATAAAGAACGTCAATCTTGACGAAACAACAACAAACAATTATTACTATAGTAACCAATTTAAAGAATTCAGTGTTGGTTTCGGTTTTATGTTTGTTTTAAAATAGATTTAATAAATAAATGATTTAAATAATGGAGAGAATATGGCAAGCTTATTAAAAAGAAAACTCGATAGCATGATTAACGATCCTGTGTCGAAAATTTTCAAAAACAAAGGATATGATCAAAATACCGATGCTCGGAAAGCACAAATTTCATTTTATAAACTATTGATGATTTTGGCGTACGCCGATGACTCGGTTAATGAAAAGGAAATTAATCTTATCAAAGACTATTTTTATGAAAGTAGTATTACCGAAGAGGAATGGAGAGAGATTAATTTTTACAGTATGAATAAACCAAATCAAAGTGAAATTCAAGAAATATTTGACAATGTTTTGACTCAAATCCACAAGCATAAAGATAAATCAGAATTTATAAATGCCCTAAAAGATACTATAAATGCTGATGGAATATTAAAAGATCAAGAATATGAAATAATGGAATTGCTTACTACTCAAATCAGCACAAAATCCATTTTTAGTTTTAAAAGCATCTTACATACAATCAATAAGCAACTTAATAAGAAGCATTCAGATATGAATACTGATTTGGAAGCGTTAGATTATGTGAAAAATCCAATAGCTCCGATTATGTACGAATTATTAGGAGGTAATGTATTACCCAATTTTGAAGTCGCTTCGGCAAAAATTGGTTTAGCTATGATTGTTATTCATTCAGATACGAATTTTGATGCTAAGGAAAAAGAAGCATTAAAACAGTTTATTAAGGTTGAATTTAAACTTGACGAAGAAAAGTTAAATGAAGTTTTCTCTAAATTACTCCAAATTCCTGAAAGTTATTTTGAAATGGCTTATTTATCTAGAATTATAACTGCCGCTACTGACGAAACCGAAAGATTGAAATTATTGATTGAACTTTTTAACATTGCCAGAGCAAATCAAGTTTATGATGATTATGAAGATATGTATTTGAGATTGATTGCGCAATTTTTATTTATCTCTAATGGTGACTTTTTAACGATAAAGAAAATGTAAAATAAATAAATAACGATTGTTATGAAAGAAGAAATTAAAAATATAAAACCAATAGCTAACGAAGTCATACAGCTCATTGAGGAAAGTAGGCAAAATTTAGCATTAGCGATAAATGCCGAAATCACATTGCTTTATTGGAGTGTTGGCAAACGCATCAATGAAGAAATATTAGTTAATGAAAGAGCAGAATATGGTAAGCAAATTATCAAAGAACTAAGTGATCAATTAGTTATAGAATATGGTAAAGGATGGGGAGAAAAACAATTGAGGCAATGTATTCAATTTGCGAATGTTTACCCTGATAAGCAGATTGTATACGCACTGCGTATACAATTGAGTTGGACTCATATAAGAACTTTGATTTATATGGATAACCCTATAAAACGAGAGTTTTATGTCGAAATGTGCAGATTAGAGAAATGGTCTTCAAGACAATTACAAGAGCGTGTGAAATCTATGCTCTACGAGCGTACTGCAATTAGCAAAAAACCAGAACAAATAATTCTTAATGAATTAGAAATGCTTAAAAACCAGCATATTTTGTCACCGGATTTGGTATTCAGGGATCCTTATTTTTTAGACTTCATGGGTTTGAAAGACTTTTATTCAGAAAAAGATTTGGAAACATCTATTATTGTTGAGCTTCAACGATTTATTATAGAATTTGGAAGTGACTTTGCATTTATGGCACGCCAAAAACGAATAAGTATTGATAAACGAGATTATTATATTGATTTGCTATTTTTCCACCGCCGGTTGAAATGTTTGGTCGCAATTGATCTTAAAATCGGTGAATTTGAAGCAGGTTATAAGGGTCAGATGGAATTGTACTTGCGGTATTTGGAAAAATATGAACAAGCAATAGGTGAAAACGCACCTATAGGCTTAATACTTTGCACAGGAAAAAATGATGAGCACATTGAATTACTGCAATTAGAAAAAAGTAATATCCGAGTGGCAGAGTACTTAACCGTTTTACCATCCAAAACATTATTACAAGAAAAACTTCACCTTGCTGTTGAAATTGCTAAGCAAAAAATAGCGCAATTAGAAGAAAATAAATAATTTTTTAACAATTAAAACAAAGCATAACTATGCCAAAAGATAATACTTCAATAAGCTGTCCGAAATGCGGGGCGGAAATAAATGTTAGTGATATTCTGTATCACCAAGTGCAAGAACAATTAAAAAAGGAATATGAAGCCCAGAGTGCTTTGAAAGATAAAGATTATCAAAAGAAATTGGATGCTTTGCAAACTGAGAAAGATCAGATTGCTAAAGACAAAGAGCAAATCTCCAAGGATAAAGAATCCTTCCAGCAAGAGGTAGATTCTGCTGTAAAATCCAAAATCAACGCCGAAAAAATAAAGCTCGAAAAATCCATCAGCGAAAAATTGAAAGATGAAACCAGCGAGCAAATCCAATCTTTGGAAAAAGAACTCGAGCAAAAATCTATTCAAGTCAAAGAATTGAATAAAACCAAATCTGAAATCGAAAAATTAAAACGCGAAAAGGATGAACTCCGCGGTCAAGTGGAATTAGAAAAAGAACGTGAATTTTCGGAAAAGCTGAAAGACGAAAAGCTCAAAATCCAACGTATTGCCGATGAAAGTTCAGCTATGCAGATTTTGGAATTGAAAAAGCAATTAGAGGATCAAAAGCATCTTGCCGAAGAAATGCAACGCAAAGCCGAACAAGGTTCAATGCAATTACAGGGTGAAGTACAAGAGTTAGCGTTAGAGGAAATCCTTGGTTCGCTCTTCCCTTTCGACAATATTTCTCCAGTAGGTAAAGGTGTTAAAGGTGCCGATGTAGTGCATACTGTACGAAATAAATTAGGTGTGGATTGCGGTACAATTTTGTATGAAAGCAAAAGAACTAAATCATTTGGCGGTGATTGGATCAGCAAATTGAAAACAGATGCAGTAGCCGCCAAAGCCGATATTTGCATTATTGTATCGGAAGCGTTACCCGATGGTATAGAGACTATTGGTTATAAGGATGGAGTCTGGATTTGTTCTTTCAATAATTTCAAAGGATTAGCTCTTGTTTTACGTGAAAGTTTGATAAAAATAAATGATGCTTATTCGTCACAGACCAACAAGGGCGAAAAAATGCAGATGCTATACGATTATTTAATTAGTACAGAATTTAGAAACCAAGTAGGTGCGATTGTCGAAGGTTTTTCCGAATTACAACAAAGCTATATCAGAGAAAAACAACAAATGGAAAAAATCTGGAAGCAACGCGAGAAACAACTCGAAAAAGTTCTTTTGAATACAAACCATTTTATCGGGTCTATTCAAGGTATAGCGGGTAGTTCGTTACCGAATTTACAACAAATCGGCGAACCCGATACATTATATGAATTAGCAGAATAACATGAAACATGTTTATTTATCAAGGATAGTGTCATTCCAGCGAAAGCGGGAATCCATTAGCAATGCACAAGTATTTATAGATCAATGCATTCCCGCTTTCGCGGGAATGACAATTAAAGTATCCTAATCAGTTCGTTCTCTTTTTTAGGGAATGACAATAAAAGTATTTTAAAAACAGTCCATTATTTTATTTTTTTAACAAATTTAAGTCTAATTATGAAAAACACAATAATATTGTCCCTTTTAATTTCTTTAGTTTTAATTTCTTGCGAATCAACTATAGAACCAACACCGGAAAATCAAAATATTACAATTTTAAAAAAAGCGCAAGCGTCAGCTGATAGTGCTGTTGCTTCAATTTTTTCAGAAGCGGCGGCGGCGGGCATTATTATGAAAAATAATAATTTCGAAGAAGGAACCGTAAGAGCTGAATTGCAATTATTCCTAACCAAACATCCAAATGTCGAAGAAGCCATCTATGTCGAAGGAAGCGGTGTTTTAACTTTTATTGAACCACGATTATATAGCAATTCGGAGGGTGTTGATATTAGCCAGCAAGAACATACGTTACAAATGAAATCTACCAAAAGCTACGCAATGAGCGGACTTTTCAAAGTTGTTGAGGGGTTCTACGCAGTTGTGGTTGCGGCTCCAATTCTTGAAAATGGAATTGTGATTGGTTCTGTCAACATTGTAATTAAACCGCACAAATTTTTAAAAGATTATACCGATCTCCACGTATTAAACAAAGTTGATGATTTTTTTGTGATGGAAACAAACGGCAATATGATTTACGATATTGATTCTACACAGGTCGGTCGCAATGTTTTTACTGATTCTCTTTATAAGGCATTTCCTACTTTGATAGCCGCGGCGCATAATGTTGTTGAAAGCGATAATGGACTAACTTATTATTCGTTTCTCGATAAAACGAAGCAAACAACCGTTTACAAAAATGTGTGGTGGAGAACCTCATCGTACTATGGAAGAGTTTGGAAGTATTGCGTTGTGAAAGAGCGAGTATAAGGATTTCTTTTGAAAAAAGTTTAACATATTGAATTGAGGAATGTTATGAAAATATTAATATTAGCGATTATCTTCGCAATTTCCAGCACTCAATTATTCGCTCAGAAGAATTTGGATTCAACCACAATAAGACCACTCAATAGTTTTTCGATTAATATGTTTGGCTCTGCTTCGATTAGCTATCTTGGTTTCGAAGGTTTATTTATGAACAGACCGGATTTTTTCTTTTCAGGAAAGGTAGGATTCGGTTTAAACCAAGAGTTTAAAATTTGTGTTTGGGGTACTTGCGATAAGCCAGATGTGTATTTTACTATTCCACATCATGTTACAGCTAACTTCGGCAAAGGCAAGCATTTTATTGAAATGGGCGTTGGCGGAACTATAATTGAGGGAAATATTACTCAGCATTATCAAGTATATCCGATTTTAGGGTATCGGTTCCAACCTCTTAAACCCAAGAAGTTGAATTTTAGAATATTTGGATGTTATCCATTAATACCAATGCATGAGAAAAATATATTATTTATACCTATTGGGATAAGCGTTGGGTATTGCTTTTAATAGCAATATCCATTTTTTTTAATTATTCCCTATTATCTACGAATCTAATATTAAAAATAATAGTATATTTAAACTAGATTAATATTATTTTTTTTAAAAAGTGATATTAATGAGAATTTGCTTTTTTATGAAAACTTGAAAATAATTATAAATTTTATAAACGACTTAATATAGGAAATCTATAGTACTATGAGCAACAACATTAAATTAGGGAACCCTGCTGTAGTGGGATTAGCAGGATTTGGAATGACCACTTTATTATTACAGTTCCACAATATTGGAATTTGCGGGCTAGGTCCTGTTTTGGCTATGGGAATAATTTTTGGCGGCATAGCGCAATTAATAGCCGGATTTATGGAACAAAAAACCGGAAACAACTTCGGGTTTGCCGCTTTTGCAAGCTATGGTTCTTTTTGGATTGGCTTAGGAATTATCTGGCTATTAAACTTCTTCGAAGTTTATAAATCATCACCTACTGATGTGGGTTGGTATCTTGTTGGCTGGACAATATTAACAGCTATTTATACTATAGGTACATTGTTCATTCATAAAGCAATGACTTTTACCTTTGCAACATTGCTTTTGGGTTTTATTCTTTTAGATCTTGGTCATTTTGGAAACCCTATTATGAATGTAGTCGCCGGATATGAACTAATTATCTGCGCATTATCCGCTTGGTATATGATGGCGGCAATTATTATTAACGACCTTGCAGGAAGAGAAATACTAAAAACCGGTAAGCCGTTTTTGAAAAAAACTGTTGCATAGCTTTGTTGTGTATTTTTTACAAGGGCGGGTTCAAAACTCGCCTTTTTTTTAAATGTTATAAAAAAGGTAAATGATTTTGGAACCTCATAATGTAGATATCAATAATAATAGTCTAATAAGAGCTATTCTCTTTTTCTGTGGATTATTATTTTTATGCTTAGGAATAGTTGGTATTTTTGTTCCTCTATTGCCGACTACTCCATTCCTTTTGCTATCTATTGCATTATTTGCTCGAAGTTCAAAACGATTGTATCATTGGCTTATTGATAATAAATATATTGGCAAGTATCTAAAGAACTATATCGAAAAAAAAGGTTTACCGCTAAAAGTAAAGATTATAACAATAGCAATTTTATTTGCTTCAATATTATTCTCTATTATCTTTGTTATCGATAGTAAAATAATTAAGATTGTTCTTTTTACGGTTGCCATAATTGTCAGTATTCATATATCATTGATACCTAATACAAAAGAACAAGAGGACTTAACTTTATCAGAAAATAACACTTGATAAATGTGATTTTTAGAAATATTTGACTTTGGTTTTTATTTGTTTCAAAAACATCAAATATTACTCCGAATATAATAATTATTTGTATTTTTGATATAGAAAATTGAATTTTGTAAATAAATTAATTTTAAGTAATTTCTATGAAAACTTCATTAATTATCATTCTTGTTTCGTTATTATCAATTTGCTGTTCCGCACAATCGCAAAACAAACTATCCGGTTATTTTTTGAGAGAAGTCTTTTTTTTTCCTACAAGTACCACTTTAATATTAGATTGTTCCGCAGATATTGTTACTGTAGAAAAATTTAACCATTTTTATACAGATTCTTATATTTGCAAATCAATAGATACATTGCACTATACGGCAGAAAAAGATACAACATTGACGGGAAAATTATATACTATTGTAAATAAAAACAATCATATATATATTATAGCTAAAGACAAAAGTTTTAAAAAATCTAAAAAAATGGAATCAATCCCAAAAACTCGAGTTGATGAAATTCGGGAATCGTCTAACCATTATACAAATCGATCAAAGCAAGTTATTAATAATCCACAGGAGTAAAAAAATATGGCAACAAAATTATTCGTAAATCTTGCAGTAAAAGATTTACCAAAAACAATGGAGTTCTTTAAAGAACTAGGTTTCAAGTACAACTATCAATTCACTGATGAAAATGCGGCTTGTATGATAATCAATGAAGACGCCTACGCTATGCTATTGGTTGAAAAGTTTTTCAAAGAATTCACAAGAAAAGAATTGGTTGATGCTCATAAAAGTACAGAGGTTCTTTGTGCAATAATGAAAGATACTAAAGATGAGGTTAATGAAATGGTTGATAAAGCATTGGCATTGGGTGCTACAGAATCTCGTGAAACTCAAGATTTGGGTTTTATGTACAGCAGGCCTTTCAGCGATTTGGACGGACATATCTGGGAAGTAGGCTGGATGGATATGAATTATATTCAACCTGAATAAAACAAAATACACTGAACAAATTACCAAAACATTCGTAATTTAAACTATAATTAATATATTTCAAAAATTTAAACAGCTTAAATTCAATGGCGATTTAAGGACTATGAAAACCAAAATTTCACATATCATCTTATTAATATTATTTCTTTCCTTTTCGAAAGCTTATTCGGAAAGTATGCGAGATATTTATAAAAAAGAAGTTAAAATTGGTTTAAATAGAATCAGTACACAAAACCCCGGAATTATAACTCAAAAAGACTTAGATCCTTTACCCCCCATTGTTCAAAAATATCTCATATATTGTGGTGTTGTTGGTAAAGAAAAAGTTTTTAATGTCAGAATGAAATTCACGGGTAGGATTCGCACCAGCCCCGAGGAAAAATGGCTGCCGTTTTCCTCTGAGCAATATACTTTTTTTGATAAACCAACCAGAATTTTCTACATCAAAGCTTCAAAAATGGGATTACCCATAACCGGTATTCATTTGTATAAAGATGGAACGGCTATTATGAAAATGATATTTGCTGGTATGTTTACCATATTAGATACCAAAGGACCGGAACTTAATCAAGCAGAAACAGTAACAGTATTTGATGATATGTGCAGTTTAGCTCCGGCAACATTAATTAGTAAAAATATTCAATGGGAAACGATCGACCCTCTGAAAGTAAAAGCAAAATTCTCAAACGGCAAAAATAAAATCAGTGCTATCCTTATCTTTAACGAAAAAGGTGAATTGATAAATGTAACAAGTAACGACCGGTTCGAAACTAATGATGGCAAAATATATAAATCCTGTCCTTGGTCAGCACCGATTAGTACATACAAATCAATTAACGGAAGCAGAATACCTACTACAGCTTCAGAAATATTTAATAGATTGGATGGCGATTTTTCCTACGGTGAATTTGTACTTAAAGAAATTGAATATAACTGTAAAGAATACAAAGAATAAGGATATTTATGCGCAGAAAAGACAGAGAAATCACGGATAGAAAGACAATAGATAAAATCCTTTCAACATCGCTAATTTGCAGAGTTGTAATGATGGATGGGGGCAAACCATATATAGTTCCCTTGAATTATGGATATCATAATGACGCCCTTTACATACATTCCGCACCCATTGGCAAAAAGATTGAACTCCTTAAACTCAATAATAAAGTTTGTTTTGAAATTGACGTTGAAGGTGATTTAATTAAAGGTGATATGTCCTGTGATTGGTCAATTAATTATCGCTCACTCATTGGTTATGGAACGATGGATATAATTACCGACTTTGATCAAAAACAAGCCGGTTTGGATGTAATAATGAAACAACACGGAAAAAGTGAAAACAACATTTATAAAAAAAGCAATGTCGAAGCAATCGTAATTTTAAGATTAAATATAGAACAAATAACCGGTAAACAATCCGGTGATTGGGAATAATAAATATTAGAGGTAATAAAAATGAGAATTAATAAACTATTAACAATGCCGATTGGTCTAATACTGCTTGCAATTGCAATTTTGATGGATAAATTCCTTCCATCAAATAGTTCACTCGATTTCATTGAAGGATTCTTGATGGGCCTTTCAGTTGTACTAAACATAGTATATATTATTGCTACCATTCAAAAAACTAAAACAAAATAAACATTTTATTATTAACCTAAGAAGCACCCTAATGAATGCAAAATCTTTTAATATGACACTAATTGCTATAGTTCTATTACTTTTTTTAACTCAGCAAAATTCCGAATCTGCCACGAATTGGACTCCTCCACAATCTATCGTCGGCAATTGGTCAGGAAAGCATTTAGTTGTGGTTAGAACACAAACTAATGGGAAATATAATTTTACTAAATCTCCTGGTGCTTTGAATTTTAATATTATCATATATTCTGACGGAAAACTAACAGGCACTTTAGGAACTGCCACTTTTGAAGGATGTGTGGTATATAAGAACCGAGGTTGGATAGGGAGAACGTTAAATTTAAAAACCGATTTTGTGATTAAAGGAAAACTCGTTGGACCAATTTTCCCAGAAGATGCAATTAAAAATAAAACTATAAGTATGCCGCTGAATTTGGAAAACAATACGCTAAAAGGCTCACTTTTCCAAATGGAAGAAACCATTGATAAGTTTCCTATGGTTGACGTTAGATTGAGTAAAGAAAAAAAATAAAATTATTAATTCATAAAAAGAGGCTGTTTATATAATTTTGATTATTTTAGAAATATTGGATAATTGAAATAAAGATAATTCGGACTAATTTGGTATTTTTTTGGAATTATTATGACAAACAGTGAGAAACCTCTAAAACAAGAAACATCTCTATATAGTGATGTTTTACAGATTTTACAAACTGCAAGACAAAAAGCCTATAGCGCAATAAATACTGCCATGGTAGAAGCTTATTGGCTAATGGGAAAAAGAATTGTTGAGGAAGAGCAACAAGGTGAACACAAAGCAAATTATGGTGAGGCAATTTTAAAGAATTTATCTATTGCTTTAACCACAGAATTTGGGAAAGGCTTCTCTTCAGCTAACCTACGTAATTTCAGACAGTTTTATATTACTTATCCTGAAAACTCAATTTGCTACACACTGTGTAGCAAATTGACTTGGAGCCATAATAGATTAATAATGAGATTACAAAATGAAAATGCTCGTTATTATTATTTAAAGGAATGCTTCGAACAAAATTGGAGTGTACGAGTTCTTGATAGAAACATTACCACTTTCTATTACGAACGGCTTCTCTCAACTCAATATAAGCAAGGTTCGGTGTTAATTAGCCAGGATTTTGAAAAAGCTACGCTTGAAGATTTCATTAAAGAACCTTGGGTTTTTGATTTTTTAAAAATCGAAGAGCCTACCCAAGCCTTGGAACAAGATATTGAGAAAGCTTTAATTCAGAATCTGAAACATTTTTTATTGGAATTAGGCAAAGGTTTTTCATTTGTTGAAAGACAATTAAGAATCAGCACCGAAACCAGCCATTTTTATATTGATCTAGTATTTTACAATTATCTACTCAAATGTTTTGTTCTTTTTGATTTAAAAACAACTAAACTTACTCATCAAGATACCGGACAAATGGATATGTATATTCGAATGTTTGACGATCTAAAAAAACAAGAAAGCGATAATCCGACTATAGGTATAATTCTTTGTACTGAGAAAGATGAAACAATAGTAAAATACAGTATTTTAAACAATAGCAAACAACTTTTCGCCACCAAATATATGCCGTTTCTACCGACAGAAGCAGAATTGATTGCGGAAATGGAACGTAGCAAACGATTAATTAAAGAAAAATTCGAAAACTATGCCAAATAAACCCTTAATCCTTGGAGCCATAATTGGCGATGTAATTGGTTCTGTTTACGAATGGAATAATATCAAAACTACTGATTTCCCATTGTTCAGTCCTAATTGTAAATTCACAGATGATAGTGTGCTTACATTTGCGACTATGGATGCGATTTTGAATCATTCAAATTATGCCCTGGCTTATCATTCTTATGGGCGAAATTTTCCGGGTAGAGGTTATGGTGGGCATTTTCAAAAGTGGTTAATTTCATCGAATTTACTTCCCTATTATAGCTGGGGAAATGGTTCTGCTATGCGTGTAAGTCCTGTTGGGTGGGTTTATAATTCACTTGAAGAAGTTTTGAAAAAAGCTGAAGAATCAGCAGTTGTAACTCACAACCACCAAGAAGGAATTAAAGGTGCTCAATCAACCGCCGCTGCTATATTCTTAGCCAGAACTGGTTCCAGCAAGGCAGAAATCAAATCTTATATCGAGCAAACGTTTAATTACAATCT
Source organism: bacterium (assembly GCA_037127915.1). Classification (GTDB taxonomy): domain Bacteria; phylum Bacteroidota; class Ignavibacteria; order Kapaibacteriales; family UBA2268; genus JBAXXL01. The sequence goes on along the minus strand of JBAXXL010000002.1, from coordinate 68,954 downwards.
AAATCGCACTATTGATGAATTAAGACCAACTTTCAAATTTGATGAAAGCTGTCAGGGAACAGTTCCTGAATCAATAATCGCATTTTTGGAAAGTACTGATTTTGAAAGCGCAATACGTCTGGCAATTTCATTAGGCGGTGACAGCGATACTTTGGCTTGTATCACGGGTGGGATTGCGGAAGCATATTACAAGGATGTTCCTGAATATATACAAGAAAGTGTATTAACGTTACTACCTGCTGAAATAATCAAACTAATTGAAGAATTCTCAACCAAATATTATAAATAAAGAATTACATTATGGAACACAAAGGGAAAAAAAAGAATAAACTGGGATTATTAGGATATCTAGGTTTTTTAGGAACACTTGGCTTTTATATTGAAGGTATGCACATTTTATGGGGGCTTTACGCATTATATGCTCTATTTGCACTTTTTAACCTACCCGTAAAAGAAAAGATGAAATCATAGATATATCATTCTTAAAGCATTTTTTCGTATTTTGGTATCTGAATTAATTGGATTGAGTAAAAAACGTGTTTGTTTAGTAATTATGGATCAAATCGAATGAAAAAGCTTTTATTTTTAGGACTGATATATAGTATTTTTAGTATTAATGCATTTGCTCAGGAAAGGATAATAACGGGTAGGGTATTTCATAAAAATGATATCCCACTTCCTTACGTCCAAGTTTGTCAGCCGAATTCTCATAATTTCAATTTTACTGACAATTATGGTGTTTTTCATCTTGTTATAAACGAAATGTTAGATAACAATATGATTATTAGTCTCGGGGGTTTTACAACTAAAACAATTGCTATTGACTCGGCAAAATCCTATTATTCCATTGAATTGGTAGCCGATACGACGCATATATTGTCTATTACTAGTAGCATACCATATAGATCGGCTATTTATGATTCTAATTCATCAGCAATTGCTAATTCAAATAATAATAAACAAGAGCTAACTGAGAACATAACTTTTGAGTCCTTTATAAAATTAGACTATATGTTTAAAGACTTTATAAGTTTTTTACCCCTACTCGGAGACCCTAGTATTGTTTTATTAAACGAGTTTGAACCTATGGCAATTATAGGATTAACTCTAAAATATTCTAGATTTGGTTACGGAGTTGGTTTTGGTTATCAACAATTTAAAAGCTCAACTGAATTTCTTGATTTAAATGTACATAATTATCAATATTCTGTACATTTTGTATATGACATTCTCGATTCTCGACACTTTGCAATTACTCCTACTGTTCAATTCAAATTGCATAATTTCAATTTACACAACAGCGACAATCGTGAAAATATTAATTTGGAAGAGTATCTGACTGATAAAGAAATCGATTTAAAATTCCTCCAATGGACGGGATTCGTAGGATGTAATTTAACTTATAAAACAGGATCGGTGCATTCCGAATTCGGAAAGATTGGTTTAGGTATTTATGGAGGCTATATGTTTAAATTAATGGATGAACCTATTGTTTTTTCACAACAGAATTATTTAAGAACAGATAAAAAGATTGATATAAAAAAGATTAATTTTGGTTTAAATTTAGAATTCTATTTTGATGATTAATATGGAAAACAACCAAGAACAATTCACGAATTAACAGTATATTATGAAAATTCTCCTTGTTTTAAAACGTTTTGATTTCGGAGGTGCGGAAAACCACGTCTGCGATCTAGCTAATTCACTTTATGAACTGGGGAATGAAGTATATTTGGTATCCTCTAAAGGACGACAATTAACTCGTTTAAACAAAGGAGTTCATTTTATTCCTTACACTTCCCGCGATATTTTATTACCGATAAACTTTATCTTCTTATTCAGACAAGTAAAAAAATACCATATTGATATTATCCACGCGCACCAAAGATTAGCTATTTTCACATCCTGCATATTAAAAAAGTTTATTGATATACCTGTTGTTGCTACAGTTCACGGAAGAACGCGGTTAGATTTAAAATCCATAATTGCTAAAAGCACACCCGACCGAATAATATTCGTAAGCCAACGCGTTTTAGAAGTATCAGCTTGTTATGAAGAAATCAGAACTAAATCTATTGTAATTCCTAACGGTGTGGAAGCAATCGAAGGTGACAAATTACAAACTTCACCCTCATTTACTTATGTCAGCCGTGTTGACAGGAATCATTCTAAAGTGATATTGATGATTATTCAGCAAATTCTACCAAAATTAGTCGAAGAGATTCGCGATTTAACTTTCAATTTAATCGGCGAAGGGAATTGTTCAATGCAAATTAGAAATATAGCAAAAAAATTGAATAGGAAATTTAATCGAGAAGTCTGCAAAATTTGGGATTATCAACCGAATGTAAAAGATATATTCCGAAATTCCAGCCTTGTACTTGGTGTTGGTAGAGTGGCTTTAGAAGCTTTAGCTTGCGGTGTTCCTGTTCTTTCAATAAACAAAAAGCGCTTGGGATCGCTAATATCTAAAGATAACTATCATGAATATAAAGTCAATAATTTTGTTGCAATAGACAAACCACCACCATCAGAGAACGAGTTATATCATATTTTGAAAGACTATTTTAGTGATAGGGATAAATGGCAGGAAGAAGCTAAAATCATTCAAGGTTATGTAAAGGAAGATTTTGATTTATCTAATCTAACGCGAAAAATAGTTGGAGTTTATAATGAAGCAATTATATTGAGAAAAATAGGATATATTGGCGGAAGAAATTAATTAAAATAGAATACTTTCGTATTTTAGTATGTGAATTAATTGGATTGAATAAAAAACGAGTTTTTTAAGAAATTATGGATTAAATCGTATGAAAAAACTTTTACTTTTAGGATTGATATTTATTGCATTGAGTATTAATGTTCTTGCACAGGAGCGGATAATAACGGGTAGGGTATTTCGTAAACCTAATATTCCACTCACCAATGTCCAAATTAGTCAGCCTAACTCTTATAATTTAAGTTATACTGACAGATATGGAGTTTTTCATTTGGTAATAATAGAACGGTATGAAAAAACATTAAACTTGAAACTCGATGGTTTTGTACCTAAAACTATTGCTATAGACTCGGCAAAGTCGAATTATTCTATTGAATTAGTGGCTGATACAACACAGATATTGTCGGAAATTAATGGGGTAGAATATGGAACGCCTAATATACAGGCAAAGGAATACAATCCATCAGCAAGAATCGGTGTGGATTATAATTTTATTATTGATCTAATGTTTAACGATTTTAAAAGTTTCGAACCATTACTCGGAGTGGAAAATGTTGATTTATTGAATAGTTCTGGATCTAATTTAGTACATGAATTAGCTCTCAATTATCATAGATTTAGTTATGGACTCAGCTTTGGTTATTGCAAATTTACCGATTCAAATGGCATAATTGATCGTAATTTACATAATTATCAATACGCAATACGTTTTGGCTATAACATTCTTCAAACTTGGCATTTTACAATCACCCCTCTAGTACGTTTAAAATGGCAAATAATCAATTTGCATAATAGTGATTTTGGTGAAGAAATTCCTTTGGAGCAATATCTGACGAATAAGGAATTGGATTTGAAATTTAATCAATTGATCGGCTTTGTGGGATGTAATTTCGCATATAAATTTAATTGGGCATATGTCGGGTATAATAAAGTGGGTATTGGTATGTATGGTGGTTATATTTTAAAACTAAACGATAACCCTTGGGTTTATTCTGAAGAAAAACATTTGATAACAGATAAAAAGATTGATGTGAAGAACTTTAATTTTGGTTTATATTTTACATTTTATTTTGAAGATTAATATGGAAAATGATAAAAAACTCCCCGTCCTATTTTTAGGACACGGCTCTCCGATGAATGCCATCGAAGAAAATGAAGAAATTAATATAAAATATTTTTCTTTGGTATGTGAATTAATTGGATTGATTAAAAAAAGAGTTTGTTAAGAAATTATGGATTAAATCGAATGAAAAAACTATTACTTTTAGGATTGATATTTTTTACTTTGAGCATTAACGCATTTGCTCAGGAGCGAATAATAACGGGAAGAATTTTTGATGAAGAAAACAATCCTTTATTTGGAGCAACCGTATGTCAAAAAAATACTGAAAACTGCTTCTATTCTGATTATCAGGGAATTTTTCATTTGCTAATTAAAAACAAAGCAAATAATACATTATCCATAGCTCGTCCAGGTTATAAGCCCCAAACCATAGCATTAAAAGACTCGGTCAACAAGCTGATAATAATCAAAATGCTTAAGGATACAACGCAAAAACAAATAAACGAAATTCCAACAACAAAAGATATGTCCTGGTATTCAAAATATGAAATATCATATAATTTTCAATATGAAAGAATTTTTAATGATTTTAGTAATTTCGAATCCTATTTTGGTTCTGAAAATGTAAAGTTTATGAGTAATCAATCTACAATATATAATTTTGAAATAACAGGAAGATATAAAAATGTTTCTCTTGGTATATTATTTGGATTAAACAGCTTTGAACAGTCCAATGCCTCATTGCTAATGAAATTTAAACCGAGACAATATGCTTTGAATTTTGGATATGATATGATTAATAGCAAACATTTTCGCTTCAACGCACTTCTTGGTTTAAAATATAATAAATATCTTATTGTGAATTGCGAAAATGACTATTACATCCCATTGGATCTTTATCTTTCAAATAATTATATCGATATTAGTATAGACCAAATGTCAGGTTTTATTGGCTGTAATCTAGAATATAAAACTTATGAATTAAGCAATTTCACTGATTATATTGCTATAGGTTTTTTCGGTGGTTTTATTTTTAAAATTAATGAAAAGCCTTGGATATATTCAGTTGCAAATTGTTTAACATCTGATGGCAGGATTAATATGAAATGTTTTAATTTTGGAATAAATCTAGCATACTGCTATTTGCGTTAATCTGAATAAAGTAATCGAGGAATAATATTTATGAAAACCATCATCCTTATATTTTTAGCAATGCTACTGCATACTAATGCTAATGCACAATTTAAGAAAATTTCTACCCAAGATATCACAAATTGCATTGATCAATACGGATTAGATTCAGCTATGAATATTGTAATTAATTGGAACGATAATCAAATATTCTCGGTGGATACAATATTATATAAAAAAATTCTGAGTAACATTACTTCAGAAAATTCAAAATATTTGTGGTTACTTCTTGATGCTGATAAGTATATAAAAGATAGTGTAATAGGTCGAAGTTTATATTCAGTTTTAAATGATCATTATTCGAATATTAGAAACTTGGCAATTGAAAATAACTTTGAATATATCAAACAATATAATTATTACTCTTTTGGTTATGACTATTGTTTATATAAACTAACTTTACAAAATTATAAACCAACTGAAACACTTCTACTTCGTGAGTATTTATTTTGGAGTTCAGCAATCCAAAAACTAAAAAATCATAATGGCTTTCATAGATTCTTTGATATTTTAAGGAACAAGGATATATTAGGTTATTGTCACTTTAAGTGCCGTACTTTACAATTGGGTCTTCAAGCAATAAAAAGTAAGAATTTCTCGAAAGAAAAATTAGACTTTCACCTTGACAATGTCGAAAATGGAAAAAGAAGTGCAGAATTATGTAGCTATTTGAGTGGAGGTCGTGGATTTTCCGATAGGGTAAACACTATTATTACGCTGAGAAATGAATATAACAGCATTCAAGAAATTGATTTTAATAAAGAACCTGAATTGAAGGTTACAATCGAGGATTATACGCGAATAAATCATTTAGGAGACGTACTCCTATTCTACCAAAATATCGGTTTCTTTTATTATAAAACAGATGGATGGCCAGACGGCCCACAAATAAAATTAATTTTATTGGATAAGAAAAGAATAAAAGTAATTCGTCTTGATGCATGGATGTCTTAGATTAACATTTAAAGGTATTATCAGAATAATAAAAATGAACAATATGCAAAACAACTTAGAAAAACTCCCTGTCCTATTTTTAGGACACGGCTCTCCGATGAATGCCATCGAAGAAAATGAATTTGTAGAAGGATTTAGAAATATCGCGAAAGAGTTTCCCAAACCTAAAGCTATTTTATGTATTTCAGCTCATTGGGAAACGAGAGGAACCTTCGTTACAGCAATGGAACACCCTAGAACAATTCACGATTTCGGTGGTTTCCCTACGCAATTATATGCTGTGCAATATCCCGCCCCCGGAAGCCCAGAATTAGCTGGTGAGGTCAAGAACCTTATAACCAAAGCCGATGTAGGTTTGGATGACAAGTGGGGCTTAGACCACGGTTGCTGGAGCGTTGTGAAGCACTTATATCCCGAAGCCGATGTTCCGGTCGTTCAATTGAGTATGGATCATTTCCAAAGTCCGCAATACCATTATGATTTGGCTAAAGAACTAGCACCCCTCCGCGAAAAAGGAGTGCTGATAATCGGAAGCGGTAATATGGTTCATAATCTGGGTCTTGTTGCTTGGGAAATGATGGATGAACCCGAATACGGATATGATTGGGCACTGGAAGCTAATAATCAAATGAAAGAATTTATAATTTCAGGCGACCATCAATCACTTATAGATTATCAATCTCGTGGTCGCCGGTTCAAGCTTTCAATTCCTACACCGGAGCACTATATTCCACTGCTATATGCTTTGGCTTTAAAAGAAGCAGATGAACCAATTAAAGTATTTAATGACAAAATTGTTGCCGGGTCGCTTTCTATGACAGCAATAAAAATAGGCTAAACTCAAAAAATAATGTAAAAAATAAGAAATAAACAAAGTTTATTTCTTATTTTTGTTTTAGGGTTTAAAATTAATTTTGAAAATTTATTAGTTAATGGCAAAATGAAAGATAATTTTCAAAATTATTTTTTCATTAAGGAAAGTATTATGAAAAGAATAAATCATTTTAGGGTATCGGGCTTCAGTTCAATTTTTACAATCGTTAAACATTCGCTCGTTCAGCTAGATATAATAAAAAATATTTGGATATTCTTAATAATATTTATTCCGATAACCGCACAATCACAAGAAAATAAATTTACAATGCCCAAAGAATTGCATTACCAAAGTGCATTTCTTACCATGAAAGATTCTGGTGAATATCCTTGTTCCAATTTGAATATTACCATGGATAGTATTTCATATTATAATATAAATAAGAGATTGCAAGAATCGATTGCCCTGACGGACTTAAACCGTATGCGCGTAATAGAAGGCAATTACGGTTTTAAAGGAGCTGTATTAGGCTTTTTTGCTTTTCAATCATACACTTTACTGTTCGGAAACCAAGATAATAGTCCTTATAATTATGACAAGTGTGGCCCAATAATCGGAAACGCTCTGATTGGAGCAGGAGTTGGATATGTTGTTGGTATAATGATTCCAAAGTGGAAAACTTATTATTTCCATTCAAAAAAGTAAGAGTTTATTATGAAAAACAAACTTCTTAAATTTATGGCTATAATGATATTAAGTATAACTTTATCATTATTATATTCATGTTCAACTCCATATATAATTACTAATGAAAGAAAATCAATCGGTAGAAATCTAATAACTAAAGCTGATATCCAGGCTGACTTATCTTATTTCGAAGACAGAATTGACAACTTTTATGTTGATACAACAACAAATTCATTAACAGTCCAAATTCGCGGTGTTAGTTCAAACAAAAGGTGGTTAGATAATAAGGGCCATATAGTTTTATTCAATTTGAATAACGATTCAGCAAAATGGTCAATGAATATCAACTATCAAACCAGTACCATATATCAGAAAAATAATATGATTATACAAACCAAAGGCAACACTAGCTCTTGTTTGTTTTATCGAACTGGCGGGAATAAATGGAGCATTAATAATCAACTGATATTTACTGATTTTAAAAGGAAAATTGGATTCGGATTCATACAAAACGGTAAGAATAGAGATATAATTGGAGGAGTTGATTTAAATAATGGAAAGCCACTATGGGAAAGAGTTATAGATTCGGACTATGGTTGGAATGATATAACACCTTTAAACGATTCCGTTAGGATTGTTGTCGCTGAAGGTTTGCATTCCATAAATCTTAAAACTGGAGGTGGTTGGGATTTCAAGGCACTGACCGGAAAGAAAGATTACGCTGGAACTATTGCAATGAATGCCGCAGGAGTTGCGGTTGGAATGTTTACAGGAGCATTTATATACACTACCGGATATGATTTGTATCATGGAATAGTTTCAAATACTTGGATTGACAGCACGAGCATATATTGGGCGGCAAAACAAAAAATTGTAAAACTTAATCACGAAGGGCAAATTCAATGGGAATATGATTTCCCGATAGATAAGGCAAGTAAATCGGATATTTTCTTGATAGATAGCCTAGTTTATATGGTTAATTTCGGTTATGCATATTACAATAACAAGTTTACTGATTTTGGACATCCATTCGTAGCCGCATTTAATCAAAATTCAGGGCAAAAAGTATTTTTAAGTGAATTGAACGACAACAAAAGCACGATAAATGACTATTATATTAAGAATCAGGATTTGTTGACAATTTCTAATACCAGAATTTCAAAATATTCACTGACAGATGGCTCCTTAGAACAAGAGAAAATAATAGATACTGATTCCTTGGGTTATCTGAAAAGATTTGTAACTAAACACTTATATATTAAACAAGATTCAACATTCAAAACATTAGAAGAAATTGACTCATTGAATTTATATTTACTTACAAAGAAGGATAAGATAATAGCAATAAATGACAAATTTGAAGTGGTTAAACAACTTGACGATTTTATTCCATATATAACATATTTGGTAAAAGATGGTTATAAATTTATTGGATCCTTGAATGAATCATATATTCTTGATAAAAATGGTAAAGTAGTTGCAAATATAAGTGTTTCCAGGAATGCCGTTTTTATAGGTTCTAAACTATACGACTGTAAGGAAAATGCCATGGTTATTGTTGATTTGAAAGATATATTACTAAAATGATTTGTTTAATAAGTGTTAACCTGAAACTATTCAAACACACCGAGGCTATTACGAAAAGCCTTCAAAGTAAAGCACATGATTCGTTTTTTTAATGGAATACACAATGAGAAAGTACAGTTTTAGATTATTCGCAATAATGATATTAAGTATTACTTTATCATTATTTTATTCCTGTTCAACTCCAAACAATATTCTGAACAAGAATAGAATAATTGGGAAAAATCTTTTAACTAAAAGTGACATCCTTGCAGATGAATTAATTTTCCAGGATCATATCTATGATTTTTATATTGATACAACAAAGCGGAATATCACGGTTCAAACACGAAGAATTCACAAAGGACAACATCCTAATAAAATCGCTAAATTATATCAATATGATTTGTCACTTCAAAATTGTAAATGGAATAAGTCTTTAGATTCTAAGTATTATGAGCTTTTCCAACAAGACAGCTTAATTCTCAGAGTTCACGATAATGATGTAAGTTATTTAAACTCTGAAAATGGAACTAAGATGTGGAGTAGTACAATTGATATATTTCACGTTGTAAATGCAAATTTGATAGGATTTAAATATTCAAAATGGTATGACAATAAGCAAATAATAAATGGCATTGATTTAAATAATGGGAAATCTATTTGGGATCGCGAAATAAGTTTGATAAATGGGAATCAAGGTGCTTTACGATTAAATGATTCGGTAGCTATGTTAATTGCAGATGGATTTCATACTTATAACTTGAAAAATGGAACAGGATGGGATCGCTTTGTAAACATGACTTATGGCTGTAATGAAATATTAAAATTAAATGATTTCACAAAATTAATCGTTGCGGATGGTTTATATTCTGTTAATTCAAATACAGGCGCGGGATGGGGTTATAAAGCAATAACCGGTGTGAAAAAAACAATTAAATATGATATTCCGTCAGCTGTAAGTGGTGTCGGTTCAGGTATTAATTCTCGAAATTTTCTATATTCCCCATATACTTCTGATCTGGTCGTTTCTAAGGTAGAGAATCCATCATATTATTCCATAATTTGTGATATAGTTTCAAATGTTATTATTGATAATCATAATATTTACTGGGCCTCAAAACAAAATATTGTGAAATTGGATACCTCGGGAAAAGTACTTTGGGAATACAATTTGCCGGAAGATGAAATAAGTAAATCCAAAATATTTATTAATGATAGAGTTCTATGTTTAATAAATTTAGGGTACGCTTTTTCTGCTACTCGACATCATAATATAATATATGGACAACCATTCATTGCAGGATTCGATAAAAATACTGGAAATAAATTATATTATCAATCACTTAAAGACAATAAATACCCTGTTAGTGTATATAAATTAATAAATAATACTTTGATATTAATTTCAAACTACAAAATCTCAAAATATTCGATCAACAATGGCGAATTATTAAATGAAGAATTGATAAATACAGATAATTTAGGTCTTCTAGATAGTTTCATTTCTAAAAATTCTTATATTCTAAAAGATTCTGTATTAATTTGCTTAAACGATAGCAATTCTAATAATCATTGCATATTAACTAACAAGCAAATAGTCATCCAAATTAATGATCGATTGGAAGTTATTCATCAATTGGATAACCAAGTCTGCTATTTTAACTATTTAGAACAGAATAATTACAAATTTGTTGGTAATTCCACAGATTCCTACATTCTAGATAAAAATGATAAGGTTGTAGCAAAAATAAAAGCTTCGAACAAAGCTATTTTGATAAGTACAAAACTTTACGATAAACAAAATAAATCAATGGTAGTTATAGATTTGAAAGAAATATTAAATAAATAATAAATAAATTGGAGCAGAATTATGAAGATTTTTTTTACGTTATTAGCTTTTTTCGCGATTAGTACTTCAGCTATCGCACAACAGAATTTACAGGATGTACTGTATTTGAAAAACGGTTGTATTATTCATGGAACTATAATCGAGCAAATCCCCTACCAAACAATCAAACTCGAAACAGTTTACCACGATGTATTTGTTTACCAGATGGATGAAATTGAACGAATCACTAAAGAACCACTCATTATCAGCAATGAAATTGAACCGAGCTTTGAAGGATTAAAACTAGGCTACCAAGGAACAATTGAAGCTGGATTAGACATAGGTGAAATAGATTTATTAAAGGTGAATATCATCAATGCCTATAGATTTAATCCCTATTACTCTATTGGCATAGGTATAGGTTTGAGATTAGGCGATGGTCGTTATCCGATATCGGTACCAGTTTTTTTCGATTTCAGAACCAATCTTCTTAACAAAAAAGTATCACCATATTTGGCATTAGCTCTTGGTTATTCTTTGGATTTGGAAGAAAATCTAGAGGGGCAGGGTCTTTTCATAAATCCAACTGTAGGTATTAGTTTTAAAATTTCAAGAAAATCTTTTCTGAATATAGGAATGGGGTTCGAAGATATTAGATTTGATTATATCCGTGATAATTATTATACTTATGGCGACGCTTACGAAATTATTTCAAGAAATTTCAACTTTAATATTGGCGTAACCTTTTAAAAAAGGAAGTAAATATGAAACTCAATATAAAAGAAAGTGTGACATACATATTGAAAACGTCAATTATATGTTTACTATTATGCCTGAGTACAAATCTATATGGTCAAGATAGTTCACTCGTGATGATTTTCAGTCATGGATTAATTACATTCGTTGATAGAACTCCAAAATCAAATTTTGCAATATCTTATAAAGGTGATACTGCTCGACAGGAAGTTCAATATAAAAATATCCTTGTTATTGATGATACGACAGCAATGCAAATACATAAATATAAAATTCCAGATGATATGAAGAGTTTCAAGTTTGACAGTTTAGAAGAAGCAAAACTCCTTGAACATTTCAGAGATTACGAATTTAATTATTCACAAGATGAAGTATATCAGGCGCAATTAAAATGCGAGTCAATTTTTTTCAAAAATCAAAATTCTAAACAATTTTTACTCTGGTATTTCAAAGTGCCTGATTATGTAGCTAAAATGCAAAGTTCATTACATGAAAAAGATTCTACACACACTTTATCTCATTTGGTTATATATCAATTATACTTGGCTTTTACGACAGGCACTCATGTTACAATGATTAATTTTCCTGTTATGTACAATGAAGACTTGTCCGAACACATTAATACGATAAAAAATGATGTTGCAAATTCGGTTCGTTATTCTGACTTTACATTTGATATCAGATCATTACAATTGCAACTTGCTTACAAACAAGAACAAAAACCATTTACTATTGTTGACACGATACATGGTTTTCAATGTAATATACCTGATTGGCTAAATATTATAAGTATTAAAAATAATTCTATATTAGCTACTTTTCCAGATATAAATAACATTTCAAATACATTTAGTATTGTTATCATAGAGAAACCAAAAGCAGATTCTTTCAAGGATTTCCAGAAATTCTGTTTAAAATTACCTAATGTGATAAGTTACCAACATTTAGAAAGCTCAAATAGCCATATAGCTAGATACAAAGTTTTAACGCAAGCCCCTTATGGTCGAAATACTTCTTATTATTCTTTTCTTGAACTTAAAGTTGGATACGCTGTATTTGTTGTTGAAGCTACAGAAGGCACATATCCTATTAATTTAGAGAAAATTAACGAGTTTCTTAATAGTATCATAATCTATTAAACAAGTAAAAAACAGGGGCTTACCAATCCGGTTTGCCCCTTTGTTTTATTTTGAGATAAGCTATCTCATATAAATCAATTTTCCACTACCATTAATATCGGAGCTAATGATTTCGGGGTGATTATATAAATATGCATTACCGGAGCCGTTTATTTTTAAATTTAATGTATTGCTTGTTTGTATTCTTAAATCACCTGATCCATCTAAATTAGCTATTGCTGATTTGTTTTCAATATTTCTCATATCCAAATCACCCGAACCGAATACTTCAATATCTGCTGTATCGGCTTTTCCGAGAAACTCGCAATTACCTGAACCATCTAACTCCAAATCTGCATTTTCGCAATATCCATACATTTTCAAATCGCCGGACCCGTATAGATATACATTAATACCCTTTACTATTATATCTTTAATATATACATCACCTGAACCATCCATATCCAAAACAAAATTATCAGCAATCTCAAATTTTCCATTCATTGAAATATCGGCACTTCCAAATGACTGTAATTTATAAATATTCGGTGTAGTAATATATACTTCGAAAACGGTTGGTGTTGCATTGTTTAAATCAACAACCAATTCACCGTCTTTTACATAAATATCCAAGTTAGAATACAAGTTACGGTCAATTTTTACTTCCACTTTTTCAACATCACCCTTTTCAATAAATACTTTGCCAGAACACCGAACATCAATTGTTGAAAAATCTACTGCTGAAATATTGAAAGTTTCAATATCTCCGTTACCCTTGTCATAATCGGCTGATACGTAATCAATATCCATACAAGCTGTAATTGATAGCGAAATCAAAGCTATCGCTAAAATATAAACATACTTCTTCATTTTAGAAACTCAAAATTAAATCTTTAAATAATATTACAAATAAATTACGATTTTTGAATTTGAAAGTTCCAACAATTAATAAAATTATATTATATTTGAAGTGATAAAGTTGACAACTAAATATTTTTTTAATAAATATCGAAAGATAATTGAACTATTTATCAAACTCAAGATTTATTTATGAAAAAATACTTAACGAACTTTATTAAAAACATTTCGGATTTAGTAAAAATAATAATCGGTACTACTGGCTTTATATTAAAACCAGTAAACATTCTAAGTACCAGTCTAATAGCTATATCATTAATATTCGCTTATTTCTCCGCTGAATACTATTCGACCAATCATAATATTGCTGTCATCTATTATATAATTTTTGAAATCCTCTATATTGGTTTCATTTTTGTTGTAATACCTCAAAATGGATTAAGGCTTTGGCTGATTAATAAATTCAAATCCGAGGAAAAAGCGTATGTTTTCTACCAAAGTATATTAGGATTCCTATTCTTTAATAATGGTATTAGTATGGGCTACTTGTCAACCTCAACTAAATCTGATATATTTGCTTTTATCCCTTATGAATTGCTAATTGTTATTGTTGGAATAATTTTTATTACCGGATATATTGTAAAAATTTGGTCGGCTAAGGTTGTTGGGATAGACATTTATTTCTGGAAAGATATGTTTTTAGGAAGAAAAATTTGCGAATTCGTTTGTTGCGGACCCTACAAATATTTATCTAATCCGATGTATGGTATTGGTCAGATCCAAGGTTATGCAATTGCAATTTTGAATGGCTCTATTCCTGGATTAATTGCAGTATTTATTAATCAGTGTCTTGTATTTTCATTCTATTTTACAATGGAAAAAACATTCATCAAATCCGTATATCTTGATTATCAAAATGCGTCGGAATATAATTTAGAGACCGAGCCTGAGTATTAATAAAATTACACAGTTTTTCTTTTGGTTTACTCTTTTATTAAACAAAGTTATAATCTAGTAAAAAAAAGCACTTAAAATCAAATTTTTCTCATTTATATTTTTGTATTTTTACTTAATTTTGTATCAGTATAATTATTTAATAGGACTAATTTTGGGTAGAGAAATAAAATTTTGCTTGGTTTACCGAGATATGTGGCAATCATCGGGTAAATATGTTCCGAGGGTTGACCAATTAGTTCAAATTGCCCCTGCTTTAATTGAAATGGGCTGTTTCTCGAGAATAGAAACTAATGGCGGTGCTTTCGAACAAGTCTGCTTACTTTATGGAGAAAATCCTAATGACGCCGTTCGTCAATGGGTAAAGCCTTTTAATGATGCCTGTATCCAAACCCAAATGCTTGAGCGTGCGTTGAACGGAATCCGTATGTATCCTGTTCCGGCTGATGTCCGACGATTGATGTACAAAGTAAAAAAAGCCCAAGGCGTTGATATTGCTCGTTCATTCTGTGGATTAAATGACTACCGTAATCTCGAATTATCAATCAAATACGCCCGCGAAGCCGGAATGATTTCTCAACCTGCGTTGAGCATTACACACTCCCCTGTTCATACAATTGAATATTACATGAATATCGTTGATAAAGTTGTCGAATTCGGTGCTCAGGAAATTGCTCTGAAAGATATGGCGGGTATAGGCCGACCGGTAACATTGGGTAAATTAGTAAAATCGATAAAAGATAAATATCCGGAATTGATTGTTCAATACCACGGACATTCGGGCCCCG
This sequence comes from bacterium, assembly GCA_037127915.1. GTDB lineage: Bacteria > Bacteroidota > Ignavibacteria > Kapaibacteriales > UBA2268 > JBAXXL01. The sequence continues at coordinate 53,658 of JBAXXL010000002.1, read as the reverse complement.
GTTTTTCGATGGTATCTATGCTTGAAGTTGCTAAAGCCGGAGCCGATTACCTTGACGTGGCTATGGAACCTCTATCTTGGGGTATGGTTCATCCCGATGTGATTACATTGAGAGAAATGCTGATTGATGCAGGTTTTTCAGTACCTGACATAAATATGAAAGCATATATGGAAGCACGTGCTATGACTCAAAGCTTCATTGATGATTTCTTAGGCTATTTCATTGACCCGACTAACCGCACTATGACATCACTTTTAGTGCTATGTGGCTTACCTGGTGGAATGATGGGCAGTATGATGGCTGATTTGAAAGGTGTACACGATGGAATCAACAGGTTCCTCCGCGAGAAAAACCAACCGGAGCTTACTCAAGATGATATGGTTATAAAGCTATTCGATGAAGTTCAATACGTTTGGCCAAAAATGGGATATCCCCCATTGGTTACTCCATTCAGCCAATATATCAAAAATGTTGCTTTGCTCAACGTGATGCAGATGATAAAGGGTAATGAACGCTATTCGATGATTGATAACAATACCTGGGATATGATTTTGGGTAAAGCCGGAAAATTACCGGGTCCATTAGCTCCTGAAATCATTGAACTTGCAAATAAACAAGGCAAAGTTTTTAGCCAAGGACTTCCACAAGATAATTATCCTGATAAATTGGAGGCAACCAAAGCCGAAATGATAGAAAACAGCTGGGAATTTGGACCGGACGATGAAGAATTGTTTGAATTCGCAATGCACCCGCGCGAATACCGCGAATATAAATCCGGCAAAGCAAAAGAAAAATTTACTGAAGAACTCGAAAAAGCTAAAATTACTAAAACAGCAACAGCCGCCGTAGCGGAAGTTATTGTCAAACAACCCGACCCTAAACCAAAAGCGAAGAAAACACATCCCGACCAAAAGGAAATCAAATCCCACGCAAAAGGTAAAGTATTATATAATCTGTTCTTTGGCAAAGGTATGGATCCGCTTAAGATTGGCGATAAAATCAAAAAAGATCAAACTCTCTGTTATATCGAAGCACAAACTTATGTTGATATGATTAAATCTCCCTGCGACGGAGTAATTTTGGAAATTTGGGTTGAGCAAGGCGAAGTTGTCACAAGAGGACAGCTAATTTTAACTATAATTTAGAATGTAGGTATTAAGCAAGATGGGCTCAACTTTCAAAGTGGAGTCCATCTTATCTTCATCTCTTTTTTATCTTTACGCACTTTCAACTTTATAAACTGTGTTACATTTTCACAAATTTCGCAGTTTCACAGCCTATCTTTACAAAATAAATTCCTTTTGGCAGAGCCGCAATATTAATCCGAACGGACAGGTCACGACCTGTCCCTACAGATAATACCCTTTCGCCAAATGTATTGTAAATTTGGATTGCTGAACCTTCCGAAGGTTCGAAACCTTCGGAAGGTTTCAAAGCTACTGTTATAAAATCACCGGCAGGATTAGGAATTATCTGAATTACATCGGCTTCATCCTTCACACCCGAAGTTCCCGTTCTAAATGTCCTGACTTCGCTCCAATATGCGGTACCAATCGTTTCAATATTCCATACTCGGACGCGCCAATAATACAGTACATCCTTTTCTAAATCAGGCACATTTTGTTCGGTTGAAGTGATTGAATCCCGTGAATAAACCAAATCGGTAAAGCTATCATTTTTAGAAATTTGCAATTGATAGTATTCAGCACCATCAATATCCGCAGAATTCCATCTGAAATTGACTTCTTTCCCCAAACCTGTTTGATTATCAGCAGGGTAAATAAGTAACGCTTCTCTCAATCGCGTTTCAAATTGCCAAATTTCCGACCAATAACCCAAAGTATCGCCCGATTCATTGCGAACGCGCCAGAAATATTTCTGCCAATAATTTAAATTTTTCATTTCCGCATTATTGATTTTTAAAATCAAAGTATCAGTTTTTAGAGTTGCAAAATCATTGGTTTTCGATATTTGCAAGCGGTAATCTTTTTTGTAAATGCCTTCCAGCCAAGACATATTTATCGGTGTGTTTAAATTTTTGGATAAATCCGTTGGTGTTGTTAGTTTTACTGAATCTATTAGTGTTGTAAATTTCCAAATCGGTGACCAATCGCTTTGATCTTCACCAATAACTGCGCTGACACGCCAAAAGTACGTAGTAAAGGATTCTAAAATTGAAGATTGGTGAACTGTATCAGCTATATCAATATCAATTACTTTTTGAGAGAACTTTGGGAACTTGGATACCTGCAATATATAGGTTGTATTAGCGGAATTTTTTTTCCATACAAGTTTACAGTCAACAGGAACATTAATTGTATCTTTTGCAGGTGAAAGCAATACCTGCGGATTAAATTTATGCGTTGTGAACTCCCAAACATCTGACCAATCGCTCATTACTTCTTCGTGTACAGCTTGAACACGCCAATAATATATTGAATCATTAGCATATTTATTATAATCATAAGTCTGAACAGCAGTTTCTTCATCTACTAAGGGTGTATCAAAAGCAGGATTTGTCGCAAGTTGAACACGATATTTTAAAGCATTATCAACTGCGTTCCATTTTAATGATACATCTGTTGGGACATCTGTCTTTGCATTTTCAGGTGATATTAGTATCGGTGTGGGTAACTTAGCGGTAAATATTTCTTCCTGCCCGTAAACAGTTCCTAATTCGTTTGTTGCGTAGGCACGTACGTAGTATGTTTGAAATGATTTCAAATTTTTCATTTTGCTTTGGTATTCACCGGGTCCATACCCATCTTTCGTTATGCTATTCTTAAGAGTTGGTTCCGGTGAAGTAGAGTAGCAAACACCGCGAGTAACATAAGCGTCACCGCCATCCGATATTATGTTTCCACCGCTTTCGGCGGTATTATAAGTTGTATTTTTGATAGGCAATGTCGATACCGTTGGTTTTGCAATAACATGATTCCTAATAAACATTGCGTGATGTTCTCCGCAATCAACCTGTGTAACAGCTGAAATATCTTCTACCTTCGTAGGAACTTTAAATTCTTTACGATTTTCAACTGCTAAATATGCGCCCCATCTCCATAAGGAACCATCCCTTTTAATAGCTGAATTAATTGTTTCTTCTGCAGATATATATATCCAATCGCTTTCTTTTCCTATTAGTTTAGGATAATATTCTTGAGATTTTGTTGAATCGCCCAATCCATAATCTAAATTACTGCCCCAAGCCCATAAAGTACCATCACTTTTCAACCCTAAACTATGGTTCCAACAAGTAGAAACTGAGACCCAATTACTATCTGCTCCAACTTTAACAGGTTCAAATATCATATCTCCGCTTTTTCCGGTACCTGACGCTCCCCACAAATTATTACCCCAAGCCCATAGCGTTCCGTCTTTTTTAATTGCTAATGTATTTGATCTACCGCATGAAACAGTACTCCATTCATTAGACTTTCCTATTTTTACAGGATAATCGGAACTATTCCGAGTACCGTCACCTAATTGACCTCCTATATTCACTCCCCACATAAATAAAGAACCGCCTTCTCTAATCGCGGCTGATTGATAAACACCGGCTGATACAAATATCACATCATTCCAAGTTTTCTCAATTCTTAGGGGTGTAGTATAAACTTTTTCTAATTCAAGTGTACTGTCTCCAAGAATACCATTATGATTTTCTCCCCAAGACCATAACGAGCCATCGTTCTTTATTGCTAATCTATGATGTTCATTTGTTGAAATATATTTCCAATTTCTATCTAAACCAATTTGTGTAATGGTTGAGTAGTATGAATTATCCAAACCATCACCGAACCTGCTTGTACCACAACCCCATAGCGATCCATCTCGTTTTATAGCAAATGTATGCATGTAACCGCAAGATATGGTAATCCAATCGTAATCATTTCCAATTTGAATTGGCTCCTGTTTGCTCACAGTTGTCCCATCACCCAATTCGCTGTAACTATTATATCCAAAACCCCATAGCGAACCCGAATAAATTTGTTTTTCGGTTATTGTACTTTGCTTGTAGTTGATTTCATTGCCACTTCTTTGCTCTTGGGCGAATGAGTTAGTAAACAAGAATATTACCACTGTTATACTAATCAAAATAGTTTTTTTCATAGAAACACCTCTTTGGAAAAACGAACTTAATCAATTTGCAATTACCTATTAGCAAAAGTATAAATATTCTGAATAAAAATCAAATATATTAAAAATAATTAATTTTCTTATCCAGAAAATCCTAAAATCCTGTAAATCCTGATTCAGACAATTTGGGGAAATCTATCAGCGATTATCTGCCAAATCTGTGTCATCAGCGTTCCATTCTTCGGCGGGGATTTGGGCTAAAACCCATTATATCGGGCGTGTATCTGCACCACGACTTAAAAGTCGTGGCTATTCAAGAAGATATTCGATTGCGAATTTTGAAGTTTTGTTTCTTCGCATTCAAAATTCAAAATTCAAAACTTATAACTTATAACTTATAACTAATTCCTGCTTTAACCCATCGCTCGGGCTGTGGTACTTCAGAATAGTAAAAGTACTTTTGTGCTAATATATTAGAAACATCCAAAAATAGTGAAAATTGTTTTATTTCCCAATTTATTTTCGCGTTAAATAGCCAAAAAGGATCGTAGTTTTTTTCTTCACCAGTGGTCGAAAGTACATAGCTTCCCATACGCTCTTGGTAAGAAGCCGACCAAACGGCAGTAATGCTTTTAACAATTCTGTGGCTTAGGCTTATGCCTATTTTATGCTTCAGGTAATCCAATACATAATAAGAAACATATTGCGATTCGGAATTCTTTGTCTGGTTCAAATAAAGATAATCAATTTTCAGATAATTGAGCAAATCTGTTTCCGATAATCTTCTGAAATTAATTGTTATATACGAACCTAAGCCAATCGTATTCATTTTCGAAATATTTCGCGCCTTGTAAACATCTTCACCCGGTAATTTTCCCCAATCAATTATATTATAACCCTCTCTATAAAAACCATTCACCCCAAATTCAATTACACCGAAAATATACTCCGCGCTAAATTCCGTGGATATAGCTTCTTCCGGTTTCAGGTTTATATTACCTATGTTCGTTGGTCCTTTATAAAACAAATCGGTAAACGTGGGCATACGAAGCGATTTATTTACGCTTGCTGTTAATTTTACATTTTCCAATATCCAATAGCTAATATCTATCCCTGGGTAATAATCAATTTTCGAGTCCAAGGATGTGTTGTAATTCAGCATCACTCCTGCCGAAACATTCAGATTTTTCCAATTATAGGAATGTTCCAAAAACAAGGATACATTTGTCCGAAAATAACTCTTTGTGTAAAACCCATTACTCTCAAACTGTGCTTTCACTGTTTCGCCCATATCATTTCCCAAAACATTGCTTAAAATATTTTCAGAACGTATGTCGGCACCGATAACGGTTTTGCCAATGGTGGAAGGAATATTCAAATTAAAATTGGCTCCGTAAACATCGGTCAAATGGTAGTTGTGGTTTATATACCAACTTTGCGGATTGCTTCTGAAGAGTTCAAATCTATCTTGATTTCGGCGGAAATAAACAGAAGTGTTTGTTGTGACAACTTTCCCGGTATTTGCTGTTATTGCGGCAAAAGCTGTTTTATTATCATCGAATTGATTAGGGTATTTTGCTGAATAAAAAGAATTCGCACCAAAGCTTTTGGCTGACACACCGGCTTGATAATTGATATTAATAGCGTTTGTTGCAAAAGCACCACGATAAAATACATTCAGGTTTTTGAAATCGGTATTTTGAGTATATCCGTCACAAGTTGAGAAATTTGCTGATAGGTTGTTTGTTGTTTTAAGAACTTTGAAACCTGCATTAAATCCCAAACTAGCTAAACCATATTGTCCACCCGATAAATTTACTTTAATTTCATCCGTTTCTTTTTGCGAAGTAATAAAATTCACAGCTCCGCAAAAAGCTCCCGGTCCATAAACCCGCGCACCACTACCTTCTAAAATTTCAATACGCTCAATGCTGTTTATATCTATTGGTAAGTTTGCCGAATAATGCCCTGTTTGGGGATCGTTCATATTGATTCCGTTAATTAGAATCATCACTTGGTCAAATGAGCCACCATTGATACTTATATCGGCTTGCATATCCATACCGCCGCGCTGTCGAATATCAAGATTTTGGGTATAATTCAGTAAATCCTGCAAACTCGACGCCGGAATTTGTTCGATTTCGTCCTTAGAGATTATTTTTACAACCCTACCAATTTCGGAAAACGCAATAGGTGTTCTTTGGCCTGTTATGATTATTTCCTCACCTAAATACACTTTTGAGTTCGCCAATGAGTCAATATCTTCGGCAGACATTGGATAAGCGAATAAAAATAGAAGTAATATAAGTATTATTATTAATTTGTGCTTTTCTTGTAACATAATATTTAAGACTTTGTGATTGGGAATATAAATCAATTACGAATTACGGGTTTCGCTTCTCTTCTCATTCAAAATTCAAAATTGGTTGAAGATGGATTCTTCATTCGTTCAGAATGACATAACTTCTTCTTATTTAATATCTTTATAAACTGAAGATAGATTACCGCTTTCGCGGTAATGACACTCTTCTTGTTCTTCTTCTTCTTTATAAACTTTTAACTTTACAAACTTTATAAACTAAAAAAAAGAAGCCCCTTCTTTTGAAGAGGCCTTTTAAATTTAATCTATCTCACGAGAAGATTTTTGCTGACGGCGAGCGGCTTTTTGCCTGATCAAACGGTTTTCAACCGACGGTTTAACAAAAGCTGTACGTTTTTTGAATTCACGTAGTACTCCGGAGCGTTCATATTTCTTCTTGAAGCGTTTCAATGCACGGTCAATATGTTCGTTAGATTGTAGTGTTACTCCTATCATATCCTTGATTCACCTCCTTCTCGGAATATTAGAGTTTTTTAAAATTTTATTCTGACAATTGTTCAATTAATTTTTTCTCGCCGTTTTTCATAAACTCGACGATTATAGCATTTTTACCACTTGAAAGAACTTCTTTCGAACGCACAACACCAATATCGTCCCACACTTCATGGAAAATAACATCCCCTTGTTTATATTCTGTGCGTGGGTCGTATTTCTTAGACTGGTCCTTCGAAAAATGCTCAATAGCTTGAGCTTTATCTTGTTCGATTTGAATACGATCAAGATTTATCAATTGTGAATGCCGGCTTTTTGTGCAACGAGCCCATTGCAGGTGCCCTTGTTCGGTCTCAATCGGTTCGCCAATTAACTCATGCTTCGTTTCTTTCATAAGAAACGGTGAGTATATCGTAATGTACTTGGCTCTACGAGTGCGCTTCCTACTTGCTACTTCCGTTTTTGCCGATTTTTTTTCAGCCATAGTTCAATCTACTTTTTAGTAAATACATATTTTTAGAGTAGCAAAATTACGAAATTTTTTCCACATAACAATATATCTGCATTCTAAATAGCTATAAATTTCTCTATAATTTTTGCTAAAATATCGGGAAAGGGTACAATATAAAGAATTTAACGTTCTTGTCATCAAGACCATACTCCATGGCTGGTGAAGGAAATTTGAAATTATTCAAACTCTGGCGAAGCCAATTCCAAAACGGACTCCCGTCTGGTAACAATTTTACTAAATTATAATCCAACGATAAAATCAACTTTCTTTCACCCCATACGTTTTGCTGTGCACCCCATTCATAAAACTCATGTTTATAGATACTATTAAGATCACCGGTATTAGACAAATTACGCGCGGCGTACCCAATGTTTAACTGCAACCAATCCGGCCAATAAGGTTTTGCTTTTTCAGGAAGTAGATTATGTACGTTTATAGATAATGAAAAATTCTGTCCGCTGTAATCATCAATAAATATCTTTGCTTCTTTACGAGTGTGCTCTCCATACCACTCACCTGGAAAATAAGAGAATTTAGGAGTAAAATTCTGAAGAAATGGTACATAATGCTGAGCTAAAAAGTAGCAAGAACCGATTACGTCACAGTAATAATCGGTTGGGCTAAAACCCCAGCCCACACCAAAACCATCCATAATCTCAACATAAGTTGAATATCCAAGACCAAAAACTGCCGCCCAAATTGCCGCGGATTCTTTGCTTAAACCAGAAAGATATAAACCATCCTGAATATACGTCGCCATGATATAAGAGCCATAAATATGCCCTAATTTATCAACATAAAGTGCATATTTCCCATCTTCTAAAAACTTGAAATGAGTTGTAGAATCCCATATAGTTGCTACTTGATAAATATGCTGAGTAGCAATAAATACTGCACCAGCTCCAAGAAAAAGAGAAAATGGTAGAGGACGGATATCTGTTTTTTTCAAGGGAAGTTCACCGGTTAAAGTATAACGCTGGTTATCGGCATAGATAAAATCGCTTTTTTTAATATGAATATCTGTAACCGCTGTGTCTTCTGATTCCAAAAGTGTCTGGCTACCGGTTTTAGACGAATCCATAAGCGTAATCTGCTCTGCTTTCAAAACTGTAAAACCGCTTGGCGGAATATCTTCGCTTTCTGCCACTTCAAAACTATTACCGATTTTCAAACTATCGGTGGATATATTATTATTTTCAATTAATTCTATTGCAGACGATTTTGGGTATATCATTAACAATAAACCAATTACTACGATTACGAATTTTACGTTGCTCAATATTTTCATCCATTTACAAAAAAGATTATTATTATTATTCAAAAATAATTAATTTTGTTATTACTTAAAATAAAAATGTTAAAAAATGATTGAATTCGGAAAAATATTGCAGGAAAAGCGTATAAGCAAGAATCTCTCGCTTAAAGAAGTTAGCGAGAGAATTAAAATACGTGAACATATTCTGCAGGAAATAGAAAAGGGTAATCTTACTGTATTACCTGCCGTTTACATTAAATCCTTTTTAAAAACATATTCTGATTTTCTCGGCATTGATTCAAATTTGATACCAAAACAGTTTTCTTCGACATTAGAAAAAGCTGAACCTGATATAGTAGAGACCAAAATAGATTCAAATTCCGGTTCGGGCAAAATTAAAAAGCTGACCTTACCGATTGATGATTCAATCGACCGCAAAAAGCACAATCATTTCGATACAAAATCAGCTGACGAAAGACCAGCTTTCCTGAGCAACTTTTATATATATATGATAATTTTAGCAATTATAGCCGTAGCTGTGTTTTTAGCATTACGAAATGATGTCTTTAATACTGACGAACGCGAAGTCGTTGCATACAATGAAGAGCCTACTTATGATACCGCTGTGATAGACCAATCCGAAAGCAGTCTATTCGACAATATAGCGCCCTTAACATCGGACAGCTTGATATTAACCGCCAAAGCACATGGTGACGCTTGGGTGCGTCTGAATATAGACGGGAAAAAAACTGTTGAAATGCTATTAAAATCAGGGAATCAAATTCGCTGGAGTGCGAAAGACTTCATATTGCTGACTCAAGGTAATTCCGGTGCCATAGAATATTACCGAAACAATAAGCTTATGGAACCATTCGGTACTAAAGGAACAGTAGTTCACAATATCCGCATAACTAAAGATAAAATCTATAATTCCAGCCGTGCGGAACAAGATTCTATAAAACAACTCTATTTGCAAAAACGCAAACCGGTTATTAAAGAAAGGCCGATTCTAATAGAACCGGCAAATTTCGATGAGAGTTTCCTTAAAAAATCGGATAAAGAAAAGAAAGAACCGAAATAATTAACAATTATTTCCCGGTTTCAAATTTTGCTTTGACTTCGCGGCGTACACGAGCTGGGAACTTGAATTGGTTTTCCTTATAGTATTCCTTTGCGGCGGCTCTATCAACTTCAGCAAGCTCTCGTATAGCCCAAGAAAGCGCTTTAATTACCATATCGGCTTTGTCGTTGATTAGGAGGTTGCAAATCATGATTGTTTTCTTTGGTGTGGCTTTCAAGCCGTTGGTTTTCATATTTAAGCCAACCGTGGTTGCTAATGCTAAACGACGCTCCCAAAGATTTTCGGATTTCGCCCAGCTGATAACCATTTTGTCGGTTATTAATCCGTCTGACCAAAGAATACCGGCGATTTGCATGGCAAAGCAATCAACCGATTCCCAGTTGTCCAATCCTCGGCGAAGTGCTTCCATATCGTCTACTGTCATACGGGTTAATACTTTGGTATTTCTGCCAATTAATTTGTAGGCTATGAAGCGGCATTCGTAGTTATTTGTATCAACTAATTCCTTAGCCAACTGTATAACATCTTGAATGATCCATTTTTTGGTATCTGCTTTTAACTCTTTTGCAATATCGTTTAATTTCGTATTCCAAACACCGTAAATAGTCATGCTTGTTGGATAAAGTATTTCGGCTTTCGATTTTCTTACTGGGTCTGCAATCTCTTCTAATGTTTTGATTACATCTTTAACTACTTTGTTTATCATTTGTTCGGATCGATATATACAAAAAAACCTTGCAAAGATATTACAAGGATTTATTTGTACAGAAGGAGGGACTTGAACCCTCACAATGTTGCCATTACTGGATTTTGAATCCAGCGCGTCTACCAATTCCGCCACTTCTGCGAAAAAAAAAAGCCAGACGGCTTTTTTTTGTTATGTGGGCGTGAAGGGAGTCGAACCCCTGACCCCCTGCTTGTAAGGCAGGTGCTCTAGACCAACTGAGCTACACGCCCTTTAAAAAGAACTAACGTTCATAAATCAAGAATTCAAAATTACAAAGAAATTCTATATTATGCAAATTATTTGTTAAAATATATTGAATTTTTTCATAAATTCGTCCGACAAACGTAGTAAAGTTGATTTTGATGAGCCAGTTAAAACTATGCTATTATCTTCTGTTACCGATGGATATAAAAACAGAGGTGTATAATCATTTAACGATACAGTTTTTTCAACATGTCCGGTTGATTTGTTTAAAATAAATAATGCTGTTCCGCTTTGAGACAAACTGCAAACAACAGCATTGCCATCTGAAACCAAAACCGGTGAATGAATCGTGCTTTTGAAATACATTTTCCATTTCAAATCACCCATATCGGATATTGCAAATACACCGCTAAAAGTCTCTGCAACGCCAGTGTTATAACCGCTTATGAATATAGTTTTATCGCCGTCCAACGACAACCAGCGCGGACGAACGGTGATTTCTTTATTCCAGATTGTTTTTCCCGCTTTATCGAATTTGTATATGTTCCCTTTTTCAACAGTACCATCAAGCGAATAGGTTCCGCAGTAAAAACACGCCTCCCCTATCAAAACCGAACCGGTAATCTTTTGATTTGTAAAACCTCTCTCCCAAAGTTTTTTTCCGTCTTTATTTAGTATAACAATCGAATCGGCACCATCGAAACTGCCGCTATTCAAAATCACCGCAATGTTTTCATCCTTATCCGCTGAAATAATTTTGCCGATTGACAAAGTTGATTTGAATTTCCAGATTTTCTTGCCGGTTTGTGATAATTTATATAACTCACCTTTATCGGTTCCGAAATAAATATTTTCATCTGTGCACAATACATCGGTATAAGCCAATATTTCCGAGGCATTTTCCAATTCATAAGACCAAAGTTTCGTTCCGATTTGACTGTAGGAATTGATAGTACCATTGCTCATAACAGCGTATATATTATCATTCTTATCAGCGGCAATTCTTGAGGCTACATAAACATCCTTCGGCAACTTTACTTCGTTAACCGGCTGATACTTGAGGTAAAATACTATTTTGTTGTTATTCAGAACACCGACAGCCAAATTCCTCTGTAACAAAAGCACAGGATAAGCAAAACCTACGTTATAATCGCTAGTTTTGTTTACGAAAAATTCCTTGGTTGAATATTTGAGGAATTCTTTATTAGGATAGTAGTTGTGACGATTCGCTCCGCCAAAATAATTGGAGGGCTTTTCGGAATTTGTACAGCCTGCGGCTAACAGCGCCGTTATAGCCAAAATTATTATTATGTTTTTCATTTGTGTTACCGTTAAAAAAAAGCCGCCTTATCGAGCGGCTTCGTATTATTAAGCAGATTTATTACAAGCGCAATCGCCGGTTTTGCAAGCCGGGGCAGATGTTGCTAAAGATTTGTTTTTTCCGTAGTCAGTCGAATAAAAACCCGTTCCTTTGAAATTGAATCCTATACTTCCGGAGATTATCCGTTCAACATCTCCGCGTTCAGGTTCTGAGCATATATTTTCAAGACATTTTGTTAATGGCTCGTCCGCCATTTTCTGTGTATAGTCAAATACCTTTCCGCATTTTTTACAGCGGTATTCATATACAGGCATTTTTACTCCGAATTTATTTTATAGCATTATAAAGACGAAAAATATCCCTCTTTATTGAAAATTATTAGATATAGTCTTCGCTCGAGGCTTCGGTTTTCATAAACGGCTGGATAGCGCGCTGATAAATTCCCTGCATATATGCTATTGCCATACCGTAATTTGTAATCGGGATTCCGGCTCGTTTCGCTGGTTTCAATCGGGATTGCAACTGGCGTTTTGTCACCATACATCCGCCGCACTGGATTAGCATCGCATATTCAGCAATCGGACGCGGAAGTTTATCCAAACCGGCTACAATGTCGTATTCCAAAGCTTTTCCTGTGTAAGACGACAGCCAGCGCGGAATTTTCACACGTGCAATATCGTCGCAGGAAACGTGGTGACTGCAGGATTCTAAAAGCAGAATTCTATCGCCATCCTTCAGGTCATCAATTTTAGGTGTGCCATCCAAATATGCCGCAAAATCCCCTTTATAGCGAGCTAACAAAACGCTGAAACCAGTCAATGGAATATCTTTTGGGATTGAAGCGTCGGCTTTGAGGAAAAACGAGCTGTCCGTTACCGCCAGAGCCGGTTTGATAGTGTTTGTCTTGAAGAACACGTCAACCTCGCGTTCCTTCATCACAAGCGCTATAGCGTCGTTATCCAATATATCGCGGATTGTCTGCACCTGCGGCAATATCAATCTTCCTTCCGGCGCTTCGGCGTCAATCGGAGTGATGAGCAAAACTATATCGCCGTATTTGATCAAATCGCCCAAAAGCTGTGGTTTTTGGTATATGCTTTCCGGCAACGTAGCGCGAAGCTCCTGGAGCAAAACCTCAAGATTCGTATTCGTTACTGTGGAATAATCAATTACCTTAGCTTTGTATTCATTCAATAGGCGGTCTTTCAGATCGGGCGTAAGTTCTTGCAAATCAGATTTATTATGAACAATTACATAAGGAATATCGTAATCTTTGAATCTATTTATAAGGTCAATTTCAAAATCGCCGAACGCGTTACCGTCAATTACCAAAACAGCTAAATCAATTATATCAATTATTTTTAGCGTTCGCTCGATACGCTGGTTGCCAATCGCGCCGACGTCGTCTATTCCGGCGGTGTCTATTAACACACAGGGACCAATACCCGGAATTTCGAATGATTTTTTCACAGGGTCAGTGGTGGTGCCGGCTAATTCGGAAACAATGGAAACATCCTGGTTAGCTATCGCGTTGATCAATGAACTTTTACCGGCGTTCCGTTTGCCGAAAATGCCTATATGCGGTTGGTTTTCTCTACCTTTTGCCATTTTAAATTTCAATTTTGGTTTATTTTAAAGTAGAAAAGACGGTAGAGGGAAGCAAATATTTAGGTCTTTGCAAGTCCACTCTATTAAGAGGGGATTTAGGGGTGTGTTCTTCGATTAATTTTATTATATTTGCAGAATAAATAGTTTACTTTTAGAAAAGTTTTTTTTTGAAATAATTTAAGAAAATTCCTAGGACTCTGAGGTCGCCTACGGCAAGTCACCGAAGTCGTCAAAGTCCTAAGAAACCTTGAGAGTAGCAGAAATTAGGAGAAGAAAGCCTATGATTAATAATCAAAATAACGAAGGTTTTATACCGGTCCACGGCGGATACCGTAATTTGATGACCTACCAGAAGTCGGAGATTATCTATGACGGTACGGTGTATTTTACCGGGAGGTTCTTCCACAAATACGACCGAACGGTTGGGCAAATGGTACAAGCGGCGCGCAGTGGCAAACAAAATATCGCTGAAGCAAGTATGGCATCCGCAACCAGCAAAGAAACCGAAATAAAACTAACCAATGTGGCTCGTGCCAGCTTGGAAGAACTGCTGATTGATTATGAAGATTTTTTGAGAACTAATAAATTGCCGATTTGGGAGAAGAATCATCGTTTGGTAGCGCGTTTGCGGGAATTGAATATCAGCACACCAAAGCCAAGCTACGAGACTTTTCAAAAAGCTATAGAGCACGCAAATCCGGAGATTTGCGCTAATACAATGATTACACTGATAAAAATCACAACATATTTACTGATGCAACAGATTAGGTCTTTGGAAATCGCATTCGTTAACGAAGGCGGCCTCCGTGAAAGAATGACTAAAGCAAGACTTGACAAACGAAATAAGAGATAAAAATTAGATGGTTTAGAAGAAGTAATTTTTGGAAAAAGCGATTAATTTTTAATTTGTGATTTATTTTTGTTAAGTGGCATAAAATATGTTAAGTTTGTTGTTAGTGAATTTTAGAAAATTTCAAACATAGTTGAATTATGGCAAGTAAAAAGATAAAACAAGCAATACTCGATTATTCAATCAAATGGTGGATTGAAAAATCTATTCGGATTACATCTTCCGATATTTCAGAAAAATTTAATTTGCCAAATGAACAGGTGATGTTAATACTAGAAGATTTAGAGTCAGAGCAAAAAGGCTCATTAACAAGAAATCAAACAGATTGTCTTATCAAGATTGAAATGGATGAGGAAACATATACAGCAAAAATAAGCGAACCAATACCAATAACAGTACATTATTTTACCCCATCCAGAATAATATTAAGGGATCATTATGAAAAACATCGTATGGATTTTGAAAATAATGGGGAATATAAAAATAGACTTATCTTAGGATATAGTCAGTTAGAGTTAATTTATTTTTCATTAGAAGCCCTTCATAAATACACTGACCAAACTGAAAAATATATATTTGATGATAATATTTCAGGTGGTGAAGTAAGATTTAATTCTATTTATTTAAATGATATTACAGAAGATGAACAAGAAAAAATATTTTTTGAAAAAATATGGTTTGGTAAGCGTCAACAACGCAATGGTGAAATTGCTATAGCTGTTATTCTTTATGATTTATCTGTTTTACCAATAACAGAACAACAATATTGGGCTAGTTATGAAATAAAGAATGGTACTTTTATGAGATATGATAAAAACTTTGATTTATTTTTTAGCCGCACATTTGATGGAAATTGGGAGGATGTTAAAGATCCATTGTACGAATTATCAAAAAATATAATAGAAATAAATGATATTTTCGGAAAAGAGATATTTACAATAAGTGAAAATCAATATTTGCGTTATCTAGTGAAGAACACCTATAAAGAATTTCTACGTTGCAATAGTGAATTATTTAAGCTTCTTGATAATGGACACTTGAACGTTAGATACTTAAAAGATATTTACTTAAACTTCTGCAAAGGAGATAAGAATAATTTGACTCATAAAGATTCAAAAAGAGATTTGACTTCTTTACAGGTATTAAAATTAATTATGGAATCTTTAAATACTGATTTATCTAATAGATATTTCAAGCATATAGAAAAAATAAATGTAAATAGAATCGCAGACGCCCATAAAACAAGTGTACAAAATCCCAAAAAGATAAATTATATAGATCAATTTACAAAGATTTGCTATGAAACGAAAAACTTATTAGTAGAAATTAAAAGAGAACTATTAAAACTTAAAAACAATTATGAAATTTAATAAAATTAATTTTGCATTTTCCGTTTTTATTTGTATATTTGAATTGTATTAAAAGTATTTCGTTAGAAAAATAGTTAGCAAAATACTTTGACGACTGTGAAACTTATAACAGATAAACAAAATAACTAAATAGACTTATGACAATGCAGAATTTAAATATAATTTTTGATACAAACGCTTACCGAAATCTGACTTTTGGTCTAACTGAACAACAAACCAGAGAAATATTTGACAAAGTAAGATCGGAAGAATCCCTAAGGAATATAACTTCTATTTTAAGTACAGTTACACTTATGGAGTTGATGACACATCTTGCAGATAAGGCTGACCCTAGTTATCATCATTGTAAAATTGCAGCAATTGGAGCTTATCATCATGTGCAAGAAGAAAATAATTTTAGACTACTACCACATCCTGAACTACTTCTGGAGCAAATGCTTTTTCAACGTGTTGACACCAAGCAGCAAGAAAGTAATCTAACACTAGGGAGAGTTGCTTTTGCGATTCATCAGGGACCAGCAGACGAAAGAATTTTAGAGTATGACACACAGATACAAGGTGTAAAACGTATTGTAGAACAGCATGAACAAGATTTTGTTGACGACATACTTACGGTAATAACGCAAATGGACAAAGATGCCACCAATTGGAAACTGTTCCAAAATGATAAAACAACAAAAACAAACTTTCTCAAGTATTTAAAAACAGATAGTGCAGTTAATATATTAGCAGGAGCATTTGTAGTAAGGACAATCAATAATTTAAATGTTCAAACTTTAGCTGAACATGACTTTATTAATATGGTACTGGAAGTTGCAAGAGTTTTTAAAACGGCCTTGACATTATACATTAAAGTGATGCAACGTATGACAATATCAGGTTACAACATGACTAATGTAAAAAAGAGAAGATGGAATACAATATGGGACATTTACCTATTATTCTGCATTTCAGACGAAAATATTGGGGGTAAAGAAACTGTTTTCGTAACAGAAGAAGAATGGTTACATGACGTTTGTGCTGAGATTGGCAGGCCAAATAAAATTATAAAACTTGCAGACTATAAGGCATTGCTTGGTGTTTAAAATTTAAATATAATAGAATAAAAATTGATTGAAGCCGTTTATTTTTCGTTGTTAATTAAAAAATGACTATTGAAATCATACGAGCTATTTTAAAATATTTGTAAATGGTTAAAAACAAGATATTATGGAAAATTTGAAAATTGATCAAAACAGAGATGAAAGCATGAAAACTTATGGAGCAATAGTTTTCGCTGTATTAATAACAGTAATAGGTGCTTTTATGATGACTTTAACTAGTAGTCCGCAATGGAAAGGTGCTTCTATGCTTTGGATACCAGCAGCATTACAGCTAATTGCGGGTGTCTGGTTCGGACCAAAACGAGGATTGTTAGCTGGTGGTTTAGGTGCATATGCTGCCGGTATTATTGCATATGGAGGTTGGGGTTTAGTTGACATTATTATGAATCCATTAGCTGGTGGAATTGCTAATGCATGGCTTCCCGCAATTTTATTTAGTATGTTCAAAATAAACCCAGATTTTGGAGCAGAAACGAAGGCAATGAAAACAGCAGTTATTCGTATCTCTATAGTCCTATTATTTGTGCTTGGAATAGGTGTTTTACCTTTGTTTATAATAGGTCTTGACATATGGGCGTATATTATTGCAATGATTGTTTTACTTGGTGGCATGCCCTTAATCTTGTGGAAAGTCAGAATTAATAAGACTCAATTTTTATTGGCAGTATTAATCTGTTTTGTAATTAGCTCAATTAGTGCTTTTATAGGAAGTGTTGGAGCAGTAGTAGCTGGTTATCCTTGGAAAGCTGCTTTGTTAGGAACCGGATTAGGATGGTTTTTAGGAGATACGATATCTTGTTTTTTGGGATTATACATGCTCGCGTATTTTACTAAAAGAGCCCGAAAAATGGGTCTTTGCTCTCTATGATTTGTAAAATACAACAAAGCCAAACGCAAAAAAGATTCGGATTAAAACTTTTGCATCCAAAAGTGAGTTTATTGTTTGTAATAATCTCAACTTCTTTATTTGTATTTATTAATTCTATTGAATTTTCATTTGTAGTTTGCATAGCTTCTTCAGTCATTTTGTTATTAGGTCGAAGATTAGTTTTTAAAAAGATATTTCTTTACGTTCTACTTATAAATACTATTTACATGATTGTAGGCAATTGGTTATTTTCACCAAATACATCAATTAGTGATAATGATTTGTTTTTTAGAATCAATGATATTGGATTACATAATGGTATTATTGGTGCTTTAAAACGAAATGCAATGATAATACTTTCATTTGCTTGGCTTTCTTCAATTTATTCTTTGTATGATATTTATAATTCAATTAATGTTTTTAAAAAGTTTAATAAGACAATTATTATTTTTCTAAAATGGATTCAAAACTTTAAGCATGATTTTGTTTTTCTTTATTATTCAATGTATTTAAGGGGTTTTGATTTGAAATCCAAGAATCCACGCAAAAAAATCAAACAACTTGATGTAATTCTAAAGGCAGTTTTGAATAGATTTTTTAATAATATAGGTAAAATGACTTATAATGGTGAAAGTCATTTTAATTTTGATGAACATGATATTAACAATAATGTAGGTACTGTTGGAATTAAGAATTTATCGGTCTCTTATGATATTGATGGAAAAGTCATCCTTGAAAATATAAATTTGACAATTTCTGAAGGCGAAGTAGTTTTTATTGCTGGAAAAAACGGGAGCGGGAAATCAACCCTTCTTAAAGTTATTAGTGGTTACATTCCCAAAATAGAAGGTTACATACTGAATGGAGACGTAGTTGTATCGAATAAGTCGCCTAATTCAAACATTCAACTAAAGGAAATTAATAAGTATTTAAGATATATTGTCGAAAATCCTGTGGATTCGTTAATTGGACTTACCGTAAAACAAGAATTATATTCTCAAACCAAAGATGAAAAAAGGATTATTTTCTATTCAGAATCACTTGATATAGTTCATCTTTGGGAAAGAGATTCAAACACTTTATCTGGTGGTGAGCAGGTTAGGGTTGTTCTTGCATCTTTATTATGTTCTAATGTTAAACTTTTAGTTTTAGAATCTCCTTTAGGCCAACTTGACCCAGTAGGAAGAAAAGCATTTATTTCGGCATTAATTAAAATTATTGAATCGAAAAAGGTCACAATAATTATTTCTGACCAATATGCTGATTTTTACAATGGTATAATTAATAGGTTTATATTTCTCCAAAATGGTAAAATAAATGAAGATATTTCTACAAAAGATGGTCAAATAGTTGAAATACTTGATAAATTAAAGCTAACCTATCCTTTACTAAAGCCGTTTAACAATTTATTGGTTAGTAGAAATATTGTTGCATCAATGCATAACATCTCTATTTCATTTAACAACAACCAAGTTTTATCAAATATTAATTGTGATTTTTATCAAAACCAATGTGTTGCTATTATGGGAGATAATGGTAGCGGGAAGAGTACATTAATGTTAACATTGGCTACTGTTTTGATCCCAGATTTTGGAGAGGTTTTAGTGAATAGTAAAAAAATCGGGATGGTATTTCAAGATTGTTCAAAACAAATATTGGAAGATAAAACAAATGAAGAAATTGTTCTTTCATTAAAAAACGATTACATTGATGAGCAAACACAAATTAGTTTTACGAATGAAATGCTCGAATGGTCGCAACTAAGAGAAAAACAATCAACGTTGGATATTTCAGCTTCTAAAATTCGTTTATTAGAAATAGCAAGTAACTTATATAATAAGGATATAATCATTTTAGATGAGCCTACTAATTATCTAGATAGTCAATATATAGAAAAACTTCACTCTTTTATTCAAGATTTGTTGAATAGTGGGAAAACAATATTGGTTGTAACTCATGACGAACAGCTTGCATCGTTGTGTAGTAGATTCATCTTAATGCACAAATCAGAAATTGTCCTTGACACAGAAAATTTTAAAGACCTTTTATTAAAACGAAAATTATTAAACCATTAAACTATAAAACTATGCATAAAGTTCTAGATTCAATTAAATATGTAATTAATAATTCAAATAGCATTTCTATTAATAAAGAAGCTATTGAGTATTTTTGTAAAAATAATTACATAGACAATAATATTAATTGGTTAGTTTCATCACCTAGCATTATTGATTCTTTAGAATTTAACGAAAAGCTCATATTTGTAACATTATTAAATTCTATTAGTTTCTGTTTTTGGCATGTCCCTAAATGGCAAATATCATACAAAAATAAATTATTTGATGGCTCTTGGGGTATGGTTGCAGCAATCTCCAAATCAATAGAAAACAATAAAAGACTATTAGATTTTAATTATCTCAAATCCTTATCTCTTGAAGATTTTACCGTCATTGTAGAAGACGATACTAAATTGTTGTTGAGAAAAGAACGAGTTGAAATATTAAATGAAGTTGCATCAAAAATGATTAAAAGCTTTAATTCAAATGTTTACGAGTTGATAAAATCAGCTAAGTTTGATGCCATTTTACTCCAAAATTTATTATTAACTGAGTTTACATCATTTACTGATTCTAGTGTGTACAATAATCAATTAGTTCACTTTAATAAAAGAGCTCAACTTCTGGTAGCTGATTTGAATTATTTGCTCATAAAGAACGGGGAAAAAGGATTAATAAATATAGGAAAAATAACTGCTTGTGCAGATTATAAAATCCCCTATATTTTAAGGGAATTTGGAATAATTAAATATAGTAATGAATTAAGCAAAATAGTTAACAATAAAATTCAAATTGAAAAAGGTAGCAAAGAAGAAGTTGAGATTAGGGCGCATGCAATTTACGTTGTTGAACTTATGAAAAAAGAATATAACAAACTTGGATTTTCAATAGAATCGCACCAGATTAATGATTTTCTCTGGATGATAAGTCAAATTAAAAATCCAATATATAAGCCGTATCATTTAACAATAACCACATCATATTAAGGAATATTACCATGCCAGCAAGTATAATCGCGTCATTTTTTTCCTTTTTAATAACAGGTATTTACACCTTTTATTTTGCAAGTTACGATTTAACTATCACATCTGATATTAAGATTTTTTTATTCCTTGCGATTTTTTCAAATGCCATCTATTTCTTTGTTATTGAAGCATTGACAGAAACTGACAAAGAAATAAAGAAAAAATTACAAACTTATTGTATTTGGGAGTGGATAATTAGAATTATTAATCAATTTGTTTTGTTTTCATTATGGTTTCTTTTGCAGTGGAACTTATTAGCTTTTGCAATTGGTTTAACCCTTTTGTATTGCCTTTTTATTGTTTGGGATAGAATAACCAAAGCAAATATTGACAATAAGTATATATACTTCACAGACATTATAGGGCTATGTTTGACAGTTATATTTTTAATTATAACCTTTTTTGCGATAAAGGTGAATACAAGTATAGAATCACCGCAATTAATCTCTAAAAATCCAGGACTTATGCTACCAAGAAGTAATGCTCTGAATATTCATTTTTATTGGGGCATTTTTGTCATATTATATTTTTGTTTTCCCTTTATTAGTTTATACATCATGAAAGCAAAACCATTTAACCGTAGTTTATGGTCTAGAAAAAATATTGGATAATTTACTATATGCTTTTTATTAAGTACATCTGTAATTCCAATTAGGTCGGGTGTTACATCCGACGGCAAGTAATTACATACGACAGGTAGGTGTAACACCTGCCTGAACCATAAACGTCACTTTACTAGGTAGATTCCGGCATGTAGGCCGGAATGACGGTTAAAGCGAAGAACACACCCCTAAATCCCAACTTGATAGAAGTGACTTGCCAAAAAGATGAATTCCGGCTCGTGGGTCCGGAATGACGGCACTTTTTCTTCCCATTAAACATTAATCATTTAGAATTAATAATTATTTCGTTATATTTGAATTATAAATAATATATCGAAACTCAATACATATAAAAAAATATGGCATTTTATCAATTAATCAGAACACAAAAGCTACCGGTTAGCATCGCCGAACTGTGGGACTTTATTTCAGCGCCGGAAAATTTGAAAGAAATTACACCTGAGCAAATGGGCTTTGTGGTAACCGGTAATACAGGTGCAGGCAAAATGTACCCGGGTATGATAATTACATATAAGGTAAGCCCATTATTTAAAATCAAGCTTGATTGGATGACCGAAATAACTCACGTTAAGGATTTAGAATATTTTGTGGATGAACAAAGAATAGGTCCTTATGCTATGTGGCACCATCAACATAAAATCGAATCCATCGAAGGTGGAGCGCTAATGACCGATATTGTTACCTATCAGCCGCCAATGGGATTTTTGGGCGCAATCGCAAATTCATTAGTTATCAAAAAGCAACTTCAAAAAATATTTGACTACAGAACAATTGCCTTGGAAACGAGGTTTGGTAAATTTGACTTATGAAAATTCTACTCACGGGTGCAACCGGATATATTGCACAAAGGTTATTAGCTGTTTTATTGGACGCTGGGCACGAAGTTGTTTGTTGTGTTCGGGATAAAAACAGATTTAACAATAAATACTTTGATTCGCAAAATCTTACTGTAATTGAGGCTGATTTTTTAAACAAAGACAGTTTACTCGAAATTCCCTCTGATATTGATGTAGCATATTATCTAATTCATTCTATGTCAACCCAAACCGGTGATTTTGGAAAAATGGAGGAGCTTTGCGCTACTAATTTCAAAAATCGTATTGAACAGACAAATGCTAAGCAAGTCATTTATCTTAGTGGAATCAGCAACGCCGACGAGTTATCAAAACACCTGCAATCCAGAAAAAAAGTGGAAACTGTACTCTCGGGTTCAGGTTTTGCTCTTACTACTTTAAAGGCTGGTATAATAGTAGGTTCCGGGAGTGCATCGTTTGAAATAATTCGTGATTTGGTGGAAAAATTACCTTTTATGATTACACCGCGATGGCTGAATACAAAATGTCAGCCAATAGCCATTCGTAACGTTATTGAATTTTTGATTGGTGTGATTGGCAAAACCGAAACCTATAATAAGAGTTACGATATTGGCGGTCCTGATATTTTGACTTATAAAGAAATGCTAATGCATTTTGCAAAAATCCGTGGCTTGAAAAGGCGCATAGTAATTGTTCCCGTAATGACTCCCAAAATTTCCTCCTACTGGTTATATTTTGTTACTTCAACCTCTTTTGCACTTGCCAAAAATTTAGTGGACAGTATGAAAATCGAAGTGATTGGAAAACCCAATGATTTAGCAATGCTCTTGGGGATAGAACTTATTGAATATGATAAATCTATTGAAATGGCTTTTGACCAAATCGAACAAAATCAGGTGCTTTCCAGTTGGAAAGATGCACAAACAACTGAGATTTTCAGCCAAGGCTTATCCAAATTTATTGAAGTGCCAACAAATGGATGTTATAAAGATGTACGTAAGATTAAGCTTGATAATGCGGATGGTTCACTTGACAAAATATGGGCTATAGGCGGTAAAACGGGTTGGTATTATGGAAACTGGCTTTGGGAATTGAGAGGGTTTTTAGATCAGCTTGCCGGCGGTGTTGGAATGCGAAGAGGACGAAAATGCGGTACAGAAATAGCTCCCGGCGATGCACTTGATTTTTGGCGGGTTCTGATAGCTAATAAAAATGAGAAAAGATTGCTCTTGTTTGCTGAAATGAAATTGCCGGGTGAAGCGTGGTTAGAATTTAGAATTGACGATGAACAAATTCTGACACAAACAGCTACATTCAGGCCGCTTGGTTTGTTAGGCAGACTCTATTGGTACTCCGTGCTTCCTTTCCACGGATTGATTTTTCGCGGAATGATAAATAAAATTGCTGAAACGAAATTATGATAAATAAACTAAAAGCAATCTTAAATCCCGAAGAGTTTCAGGGACGAGGAAAGAAACATACATATTTCGAGGGTTGGTACTTTAAAGTACTAAACGCATCGGAAACAAAAGCCTACGCTTTTATTCCCGGGGTTGCGTTAGATGAATTGGGCAATCGACAAGCCTTCATTCAGCTCTTGGATGGGAAAAATCTATTGTCGCATTATTATAAATTTGATTTCCAATCCTTTGTTGCCGCTAAGGGCAAATTTGAAATATCTATTGAAGAAAACCATTTTTCAAAAGATTCCATCACGCTTCATCTTCCATCTATAAAAGGAAGTTTGCGATTTGAAAACAGAGTCCCTTGGCCCACGCATTGGTATTCACCCGGAATAATGGGTCCCTATTCATTCGTTCCATTTATGGAATGTTACCACGGCATCGTAAGTTTGGATCATACAGTTTATGGTCAATTGGAGTTGGAAAATGAAACAATTGATTTTGATAATGGGCGGGGATATATAGAAAAAGACTGGGGACATTCTTTTCCCACAGCCTATGTCTGGATGCAATCCAACCATTTCACGAATCCCGGCGTTTCGCTCAAGGCTTCAGTTGCAAAAATACCCTGGCTGGGCAATTCGTTTGTTGGTTTTATCGTAGGAATATGGATTTACGATCGCTTGATTAGTTTTACAACATATAATAAATCGTCATTACTGAAATTAAATATCGATTCCAGCAGAATTGAGCTTATATTGGAAAACAAAGACTATTCCTTGGAAATTTTGGTTTTACGCGATGCGGCAACCTCTTTGGTTTCGCCTATACGAGGTTTTATGGATGGGCGGATTGAAGAAAGTATGTCTTCGAGTATCGAAGTTGCTGTAACAGATAAAAAGTCCGGACTGGTGATTTTTCAGGATTGTGGCAGAAACGCCTCAATCGAAGTTGCCGGAAACATCAGTGAAATACTACACCCACATAATTAGATTGAAAATATAAAATAATTTTGTATATTTGAATTGTAAATAATAAATTTCGAAAAAAATGAATTAGTAGCAGTATTGGCAACAAGATCAGCACGCAAGAAAAAAAATTATGACAGGATTTAAAATCACCACACCGGAAAATGAAGAAATAAAATTTGAGTTTTATTTTGACGCCGCACCTATTACATCGCAGGCATTTATCGCCATTTTGCCTTTTACAAGGATTTTCAATCACGCCAAGTTCTCGGGTAACGAAATTTGGATTGATAACGTTCCTCCGCTTGACATCATTCAGGAAAATGCATCCGTATTTACTGACGCGGGAGAAGTTGTATTCGGTCCGTCAAAACCCGCGCGGGCGAAAACCGCAAACTGTTTTGGTATATATTACGGTGAGGGCAAAGGATTGGATGCTTGTAATATATTCGCAAAAGTCATTGATAGCGATAGACAGAAATTAATTGACTTGGGAAACAGTATATGGAAAAATGGTTCGCAAGAATTGACAATTTCATTAGCAGAGCTTTAATTTAATTTTGAACTGATATGAATAACACAAAAGTATTTAAAATGCCATTTGCGTGCGTATATCCTATGTATATACAAAAAGCTGAGAGAAAGGGACGCACAAAATCGGAAGTTGATGCTATTATTTATTGGCTGACAGGTTATAACGAAGAAACTTTACGGCAACAAATCGACACGAATGTTGATATAGAAACCTTTTTTGCTGAGGCACCACGTATGAATCCTAATGTTTCGCAAATCAAAGGCGTAATTTGCGGCATACGTGTTGAAGAAATCGAAGACCCGCTTATGCAAAAGATTCGTTATCTTGATAAGTTGGTTGATGAATTAGCAAAAGGCAAGGCGATGGAGAAGATATTAAGATAAACAGAAAGACAAATGAATAAACTAATAATAATAATTACAATTGTAACAATTCTTGCAAGTTGCAACACTATAAATAAAACGGTAAAAAAAATGGAAGAACCAAAAAACGAAACAACCGGCACAGTTTCAACTAACGACACAATTCCTAAGGCAACGGGAATCGGCGGCATTTTCTTTTTTTCCGACAGCCCCAAAGAAACGAAAGATTGGTACCACAAGAACTTGGGTCTTGAAACCGATGACTATGGTACGATGTTTAAATCAAGAAACATTGACAAACCCGAGGAAATAAATTCTCTCCAATGGAGTCCTTTTAAAAAAGGAAGTCAGTACTTTGCACCTTCAAAAAAGGAATTTATGATTAATTATACAGTGCAAAATATAGAAGGACTCGTAAAAAAACTGAAAAAAAATGGCGTGACAATTGTTGATACAATAGAAGATACTAATTATGGTAAATTTGTTCATATAATGGATGCGGAAGGAAACAAAATAGAATTGTGGGAACCGAAATGATAGTTTATTTTCAGTCGTCGATACGTTAAAAAGAAACCTAAAAACTTATATAAAATGAGGAAAATTAATAAAATGAAGAAACAATCTAAATGGCGGCAAATATTTGCCCCAAAGGAAATACAATTGTGTATTTCTCTTCTGTTTTTTGCGTTGGTCCTTATATCGTGCAATTCAACCACAGACAAAAAAAACGTTAAAACATCCGGAAATAGCTCTGATAGTGTTTGTGTCTCTGATACTCAGAATACAGCTTTAGATTCTACAATTCATTATTTACTTGACGCTTCGGCCAAGGATTTTATCGCCAACCAACCACCATTACCGGTCAGTTTTCGTAATATTAAGGTTAGGAATTTAGTAGGTCAAAATTCGGAAAATCACTATATGATATGTGGTCAGTTTCTTGCCCGTGATAAACAAAATAAAGAAGAGTGGAGTTCTTTTGCCACTATTAAAACATCGGATTACGAACAGTGGATTGGTACTCAATCGGTGGGTTACTGTAAAGAATCGAAAGCGATTTCATACAAAATAAGTGATTTATCATCATCATTGAAACGTCGAGTTGATTCTCTACAAAAAATGCATCCTTTAAAAAAGTAAAGCATTATTAAAAAATCTGCCAAATCTGAGTCATCAGCGTGCCAATCTTCTTTTCTTCGTTTTTCACGTTCAAAATTCAAAATCCAAAATTCAAAATTTAATTGAAAATGGTTTCCTGCTTCCGCAGGAAAGACAAAACTAAAAATTTGTATTAATCTGAATAAACCACCTTTGGTTGTCAAAAACAACAATAAATAGTGTAAAAAACAACTATAGGTTGTCGGATATTTTTGATTGTGAATATGAATCTGCGTAATTTTGTATTGTTAAAAAAAACAATTTTGTAAAAAATATTGAGACAGTACAAATGGTAAATACTAATATGATTGGCAATAAAATTGCCGAAGCGCGAAAGAGAATGAATGTTTCTCAAGCTCAGCTTGCTGAGCGCCTATTCATCAGTTCACAGGCAGTCGGAAAGTGGGAGCGCGGCGAATCAATGCCCGATATCACTACCTTTATCCGTCTTGCAGAAATTCTTGGGGTTGACCTGAATTATTTTTCAGAAAACTTCGAATCCAAAGCTCCTGAAATAGTACCCGCTGAACCTTTGGTTACGGAATCGGTTGAATTGCCGGACCCTAAGCAGAAGAAAATGCTTAGTTGGGATATGTCACGCGGTAATTGGGTGGATGCTGACTTTTCGGGATTGAAAAACCTGAATGAAAAATTCAGTGCCTCAAATATGCAGAAGTGCCTGTTTATAGGTTCCGATTTGTCGGGACTTCTTCTAAAAAGCAATAATGTAGATAGTTGTGACTTCTCAAGTTCCGACATCAGCAAAAGCCATATTCAGAGTTCCAACTTACTCAAAAATATATTTAAGGATTGTTCGCTGAAAGAAACCGAATTTTCAGCAAGCAATATTGAGGGCTGTGATTTCTCGGGCGCCGATTTTGCCGGAACCGAATTCTCAAAAAGCTTTATTACAGGTTGTGATCTCACCGGCACGGATTTTAGCGGGGCGGTTTTCAAAACCGGAGGCATACAGAAAAACACAATAGCAAATGCGATCTGGAATCGCACCTCATTTCATACTATGGGGCTTGTCGATATAGTTTTCGTTGGTACGGTGGAGGACTGCTCGTTTGAAAATTGCTCATTTAAAAAGGTGACATTCCAAAATGCCACGCTTATCAACACTTTCTTTAAAAACAAGAATTTGAAAGGTGTTCGGTTTATTGACTGCCGAGTTGATAAGCTGACTTACGCTTTTTTGAAAAACGGAAAAGCGGATTTAACAGGTATTACGTTAATATCAGAATAGAGGAGAAAATGAAAATGATACAAAATGATATCGCCATCACTGTAAAAGGATTGGAAAAATCCTATAAAGACCTTCCGGTTTTGAAAGGTGTTGATTTTGATGTAAAAGCGGGCAGTATTTTCGCTCTACTCGGCCCAAATGGAGCTGGTAAAACAACAATTATCAGAATCCTTAGCACTTTGCTAAAAAAAGACAGCGGAAACGTGACCGTAAATGGATTCGACGTTTCGACAAAACCAGCCTTTGTGAGGCAGTCAATCAGCCTGACCGGTCAATTTGCCGCTGTGGACGAGATCTTGACAGGGCGAGAAAATATTATAATGATTGCCAAACTGCGCCATCTTAGCAATCCGCGCCAGATAGCGGAAGATTTACTAAAGCGCTTCGATTTGACCGAAGCCGCAGACCGCCGCGTGGCTACTTATTCGGGAGGTATGCACCGTAGGTTAGATATCGCGATGAGCTTTGTAGGTAAACCGCCGCTCATTTTCCTCGACGAACCGACCACCGGACTTGACCCCGAGGGGCGCATTGAGGTTTGGAAAATGGTCAAGGAGCTAGCCGACAGCGGTACTACGGTATTCCTGACCACACAGTATTTGGAGGAAGCCGAACAACTTGCCGATCAAATTGCCATTCTACACGAAGGGAGAATTATCGTTAGCGGAACTCTCGCGGAGCTGAAAAAGTTGTTCCCGCCGGCAAAGGTTGAATATATTGAAAAACAACCGACTTTGGAAGAGATATTCCTTGCAATCGTCGCTAAAAAGGAGGATAAATAAATGGAAAAGATGAAGAATTATTTTTTCAGCGATATGGGTGTTATGCTTGGACGTTCTATGCGCCATATTTTCCGCAGTATGGACACAATCTTAACTGTAACAATTACACCAATCGTAATGATGCTGATGTTCGTATATGTGTTTGGCGGCGCAATTAAATCGGGCACAGATAACTATGTGAATTATCTACTCCCCGGAATACTTTTAATAGCGATTGCTAGCGGTATTGCTTACACCGCTTACCGCCTGTTTATGGATATGCAGAGAGGGATATTAGAGCGGTTTCATTCGATGCCGATTGCGCGCTCGACTGTTCTTTGGGGCCACGTGCTGACCTCTTTGGTATCAAACGCTATATCGGTTGTTGTAATCATAATAGTTGCGTTGATTATGGGTTTTCGTTCGTCTGCGGGTGTACTATCTTGGCTTGCTGTTGGCGGGATACTCGCACTATTCACATTAGCCTTGACTTGGATCGCTGTTATTGCCGGGCTGTCTGCAAAAACCGTGGACGGGGCGAGTGCTTTTTCCTATCCGATTATATTCCTGCCGTTTGTCAGCTCGGCGTTCGTACCTACAGCGTCAATGCCAGGGATTGTTCGCGCCTTTGCTCAAAATCAGCCGGTGACCTCTATTGTGGATGCCATCCGCGCGTTACTTGCAAACCAACCGGTAGGCAATGGAATATGGGTGGCTCTTGCGTGGTGCGTAGGAATTATGATCGTAGCTTATGGCTTTGCGATGCGAGTATATAAAAAAAAAGCTTAAAATAAATGTGAATGATGAATGAAAAATGAAAAATGAAAAATGATGAATGATGAATGATGAATGGAATTTGTAGGGGCAGGAAATTTTCTGCCCTTTTCCGTAGGGACACGGCACGCCGTGTCCTTCTCCGCTTTCGTCGTCATTTCTTGCCCTCCCCACCCGAGGTCATTTTTTGCCTTGGGCGGGCGCGGTTCTTCACATTCAACCACGCCAAGGTTGTGCGGCGTATTTCGCGCATAATTTTCTATTCATATTCGACTCCTCCGGAGTCGTGCATTACAAACGGGGCACATTTTTCTATTCACTTTCAACCGCTTCGCGGTTGGTTTTCTTCGCATTAATTATTTATAATTTATCATTAATAATTATATTCGACTCCTTCGGAGTCGCACTGTAGCAGTTTCGTTGGGTGTTACACCCGAGGGTCTTTGATTACAAACGGCAGGCAGGTGTAACACCTGACAAAACGAAAAAATAGGACACGGCACGCCGTGTCCCTACGAAGACGGACAGGTCGCGACCTGTCCATACATTCAAAATTGATTTCGAAGATGGATTTCGGCTCGGGGACCGAAATGACATTCCAGAGCAGGAGCTTTGGAACGAGGTAGAAAGAAATTTTCGCTTAATTTAAAAATAATTTGCTTAATATATATAATTAATGTATGATTGTATTATATTTTTAGTTAAATTTGCACTAACTATTTTTGATAATAATAATTTTAAGTAATTTATAGGTTTCCTTGAAAAGTTTAAGTCCATCTCCCGTACAACGGGGAACAAATCCAAAGGGCCGCGAACCAATCCGCGATCCAAAAAGAAAACATCGCATTAATCACGAAATTCGTATTAGCGAAGTGCGTTTAATAGACCAACGCGGAGATATGATTGGTATAGTACCAATAGCAGATGCATTAAGCAGAGCAGATCACGCCGATTTGGATTTAGTAGAAATCGCGCCAACTGCCAAACCTCCTGTATGCCGTATAATTGATTACGGTAAATTCATTTATGAATTGCAGAAAAAAGAAAAACTTCAGAAAAAAAATCAACAGCAATCGCAGTTGAAGGAAGTTAGGTTCAAATGGCGTACAGACACGCACGATTTCAATTTCAAAACGCGCCACGCGAGAAGTTTTCTTGAAGATGGCGACAAAGTGAAAGCAAGTGTCTTTTTCCGCGGTAGAGAAATCACCCATCAGGAAATCGGTCGCGAATTGCTCGAAAGATTTGTAATTGAATTAGCGGATGTTGCTAAAATTGACGCTCCTATAAAAATGGAAGGCAGAAGTATGGTGGTTATTCTATCACCAAGTAAGTCGAAAAAGAAAGTAGAAGAAAAGAAAGCTGAAGATTTGCTTTCAGTATAAAAATTGATTTGAACTGCGGCTTAAACCGCAGTTTTTTTTTATGAAAGAAAAGAAGTCATTTATATATGGAATATCGGCTGTTTTGCTATGGTCAACCGTAGCGACGGCTTTCAAATTGGCTCTCCGCGAACTCGAGGTCAGCCAACTTTTGCTGATATCATCTGTTGTTTCTTTTTTCGTATTATTGATAATCGCTCTGATTTCGTCCGACCGCCGGCAGTTGTTCCGGCAATCGAGCCGCGATTTGGCGATGTCGATTATTATGGGCGCGCTCAATCCTTTCGCATATTACCTGTGCTTATTTGCCGCCTACGACCGCTTACCCGCTCAAGAAGCGCTATCCTTGAATTATTCCTGGGCTATAGCTCTGGCTCTTCTCTCCGTCCCTTTACTGAAGCAAAAGCTCAAGCTGAAGGGATTCCTGTTTCTGCTTCTAAGCTTTTTCGGTGTTGTGATTATCGCTTTTCGAGGAGATTTCACAAGCGCAAAGTTTTCCGATACTTTGGGTGTGGGTTTAGCATTGATTAGTTCCCTGATTTGGGCGTTATATTGGATACTCAACATTCGCGATGCGCGGGACACGGTTGTTAAACTGTGCACCAATTTCTTCTTCGGCTCTATATTTATAATTATTTATTCGGCGATTATCGGTAAGTTGAATGTGCCGAATATTAGCGGAGCATTAGCCGCAACGTATATTGGACTCTTCGAAATGGGAATCGCATTTGTACTTTGGCTCACCGCGCTGAAGAATTCCAAATCGAACGCCAAGCTGAGCAGTCTAGTTTACCTCTCCCCTTTCATTTCTCTTATGCTTATAGCGTTAATCCTTAAAGAACCAATTTATATATCTACTCTTGTGGGTTTGGTTTTTATTTTGACGGGAATAGTTCTGCAAAAAAGGGTATAGGAATAATTGTCAATGGTAAATTGTTAATGAGAAGAAGAGAGAATAATTATTAATGATAAATTATAAATGGGAAGAAGAAGAAAAGAAAGAGAAACCACCTAACCCCCTTTGAAAAATGGGGTAACAAGAAAAACCGTAATTTGTAATTGATAAGCGACCTCAGCGAGGTCAAATATGTGTAGAACAGGGTGTAACAAAAGATTGTGCGACTCCGGCTGGAGTCGAATAAAATTATTAACATGAGGAATAAAAAAATCGCGTCAAGAGAAACTCATGACGCGAGGAAAATATTTATATACATTAGAAACATCCGACACCTTGCTTGGTAATGGACACTTTCTCGATTTTCTACTTCGTGGTATTATTCGCAGAATTTACTTTTCCGCCATCGCTTTTTACTTTAGCAACCAAATCATTGTAATTATTTACATTAATGCCTTTGTCTTTTATTTTGTCGAAATACACCCTATCAATAATGACTAACTTCACATCAATATTGTTTTGTGGTGGTGCCGCACCTATTGGTTTTGTATTTCTATAATCGAAATATACGCCTCTACTATCGAATGAATACCAAAATTCTGTTGAATATATTACATTATCAGTATCCCAGAATACCGATGTTGCCGGTAATGCTTCCCAACCATCATATTCGTTCCGGTAATATGCTATTACTACACCCTCATCCGAAACACTAATTGAACTTCCAGTAAGTACCATTTCCTGGTACCATTGGAATTGATAGGTTGTATTTACTTTCCAATCGCTCGCTTTTAGCACTATCATATCCATTTGAATGTCAGCATTCCCGCCCTCAATATATGTTGGACTTGAGAAATCACAGCTCGTAAGTACTATTCCAATTGCAAAGATCGCAAACAAACTTAGTAATTTAATTCGTTTCATATTTTTTAACCTCTATAATTTTATTTTAATTTCTATATATTTAATATATTTTATTACGAATTCTATTAGAAATTGTTACGCTGGTGAGATTAAGTTTTGATTTTCTTTGAGGAAGATTTGACTCATCTGATGAATGCTGATACATCGGATGAGTTAGTTATTTATTTATATCAAATTAACATCACTATTTCAAATTTTATTAATTCATAAATTATTTATCATTTATTAAATAATTTGTGTTTATTATAAATATTTTTTGTAATTTTAAATATAGATTAATAAGAAATTTAGAAAATATTTTTTATTAACCATTGTCGGGCATACGTAAAATAAAATAATAACAATACAGAAATACTTATCGCCCGGATATATAATATATATTGCTGATAAATATGAGATCTTCCATTCTCCTTCAGGCAATACTAACTCACATAATGCTAATATTTTACAGAAATAATAGTGATGGCGACATCATTGTGCTTTTCGAATATAATAATAACAGGCGAAAGATAATTAATCTTTCGCCTATGATTGTTTACTTAATATCTTGATTAATAACGAAAACTAATAAAAAGACGCAGGCTTACTCAATTCCATTAAAAGTCAAAAGAAAATCTAACTGAATCTCTAAAATCAGAATAATATTTTTTTATTTTTCAGAAGTGTCTTATGAAAACAACAATTCTAACAATCGCTTTAGCATTATTGCTGGTATCAACAACTATGAATTCCCAGACACAAAAGGGAATAAACTACCAGGCGGTAGCACAAAATAGCAACGGAACCGCTTTGGATAATAAACCGGTTGGTATAAGGTTTTCCTTTATAAAAGGACCTTTACCCGGGACAAATCTATATGTTGAAACCCACTCCATTAGTACTAATAAGTTCGGCTTATTTTCCGTTGTAATGGGTAAAGGGCAGGTTATTACAGGAACATTCTCTACTATTAACTGGAATTCCGGTGATATTTACCTAAAAGTAGAAATTGACCCTGCCGGTGGAACTAATTTCAGCGAGATGAGCACAACTCTCCTGCAGGCGGTACCTTATGCGCTTAATTCCGAAAAAGCTAATTTAGCCGAAGGTTTATCGCCGAATGCAAGCGGATTTGTTAAGAGTATCAACGGTACGGAAGGTGTCGTAACTCTCGAAGGTGGAGGTGGTACTACTATCACTAAGAGCGGACAGAAAATCACAATTTCATCTTCCGGAGGCAGTGGAACTGGAATTCAGGGAATCCAAAACACCGATGGGAACTTGACAATAACAAATCCCAATGGTCCAACTGCCTCTATTAATTTTTCACAAAATGTTTCAGCACTTCCAAAAGGATCGGCCGGTGGAGACTTAACAGGTACTTATCCAAATCCGACAATTGGAGATGGAAAAGTAAATAATGCTAAAATAAGTGACGTTTCTTGGGGAAAAATCACCGGGGCTCCTTCGCCAGGAGCAAAATCCATTGATGATTTAACAGATGGAAAATCGGACACGTCGAGCATTTTCATTGGCTTTAATTCCGGCGATGTGGATGACAGAGGAAATAATAACATTGGTATTGGAAGGAATGTAATGAAAAGCAATGTCCAGGGAGGACAGAACGTGGCAATTGGTTTTGATGCTCTAAGCAGTCAGGTGAATGATTCAAATAATGTGGCAATTGGTTATAGAACACTTATGTATAATGGCAATGGAGCAACCGGAGATTACGAAGGAAATATGAACACAGCAGTCGGCTCTGAAGCTCTTTACGCAAATACAACCGGCTATCAAAATTCTGCGTTTGGTTACGATGCATTATTTTCGAACACTACCGGGTTAAGAAATACAGCAATTGGGGAAAATACATTAGTTATAAATTCAACCGGTTCAAATAACACTGGTGTCGGTGCAGCGACCTTGTGGGATAACACGACCGGCTCCGGGAACACAGCAGTTGGTAGAGGAGCTTTGTGGTTAAATAAAACCGGTTCGTACAATATTGGTATAGGAGTATATACACTATATTCAAACAAAGACCGCTCCAATCTTGTTGCAATCGGTGATTCTGCTTTGTATAGTAACACAAGCGGAGAAAGAAATACAGCTGTTGGTTCAAAAACACTGTATTCCAATACTTCAGGTCACTCAAATGTTGCGGTTGGGAATGCCGCTTTATATAAAAATACAAGTGGAATATTGAATACTGCCACCGGTGATTCTGCCCTCTATTACAACACCACGGGCTCTAATAACACTGCCAATGGAGCTCATGCCCTCTATTCCAACACAACGGGTGATTGTAATACTGCAAATGGATATTATGCTCTATTTAACAACACCACAGGCTGGTCAAATGTAGCAATAGGAAAGGATGCACTTTATTCCAACACCTCTGGCATTAATAATACAGCGACTGGAAGTAAAGCTCTGTCTAGGAACATCACCGGCAATCAAAATACCGCCAATGGATCTGAGACCCTCGAATACAACACAACGGGTACTTATAATACTGCCACTGGGTGTGGTGCCCTCTATTCCAACACCTCTGGCAATAATAACACCTCCAATGGAAATTTAGCCCTCTATTCCAACACCAAGGGATATGATAACACCTCCAATGGTTTTTTAGCCCTCCGAAACAACACAACGGGCAATTCTAACACCGCGAATGGATCTGAGACCCTCGAATACAACACAACGGGTAACTATAACACCGCGAATGGATTTGCTGCCCTCTTTTACAACAACACTGGTTGGTCGAATGTAGCAATGGGTGCTTATTCTTTGTACAAAAACAAAGATAGAAGCAATCTCGTTGCTATTGGTGATTCTGCTTTGTATAATAATGGATTCGGGACACCGACTGCTGATCAGGCAAAATATAATACAGCTGTGGGGAGCAAAGCATTGTTCACAAATTCAACTGGGCAGAGCAACACAGCTGTGGGTACAAAAGCAGGGTATAATAATAACGGTAGTTTCAATACTGCGTTGGGGAACAGCGCATTTTATACTAACACTTCAGGCAGCGGTAATACGGCAATTGGTAACGGAGCATTAAACTCTTGCTCAACAGGAAATGTGAACACTGCTATTGGCGCTAATGCAGATGTGTCTGCAAATGACATATCCAATGCCACAGCAATTGGAACCGGTGCCATTGCAACTGCCAGCAATCAAGTAAGGCTGGGAGATGATAATGTGACTTCCTTCTATTGCAAGGGTGCTTATGCTATTGGTAATGGTTCTGCAAATATGCAAGTTACAAGCGATGGAAAGATTCAAAGAATAGTATCCTCTGCCCGCTACAAAACTGATATTAGGAATATCGAAATAAATACTGAAGGAATATACAATCTCAGACCTGTTTCTTATATCTCAAAAATTGACGGCAAGCAGTATTTCGGATTAATTGCAGAAGAGGTAGCGGCAGTTATACCCGAATTGGCAGAATTTGCAAGATCAAAAGACGTAATCCCCGGCTCGACTTCCGAGGAATTAATTCCGGACGCTGTGCAATATCCTATGCTGTCGGTACTGTTATTGAACGAACTGAAAAAACAAAAAGAAATAAACGAAGACCAGGCAAAAGTTATAAATGATTTGCTTAAGCGGCTTGAAAAAATCGAATCACAATATAGTCAGAAATAAATATTGAATTTATGAGGAATTTATGAGGAATTTATGAAAAAATCATTACTACTGTTGACATTTGCTTTACTGCTAATATCAACAACTTTAAATTCCCAGACGCAAAAGGGAATAAACTACCAGGCGGTAGCACACAATAGCAACGGAGCAGTTCTGGATAATAAACCGGTTGGTGTAAGGTTTTCCTTTATAAAAGGACCTTTACCGGGAACAAATCTATATGTTGAAACCCACTCCATTAGTACTAATAAGTTCGGCTTGTTTTCCGTTGTAATGGGTAGCGGACAAGTAATTACAGGAGCATTCTCTACTATTAACTGGAATTCGGGTGATATTTACCTAAAAGTAGAAATCGACCCTGCCGGTGGAACAAATTTCAGCGAGATGAGCACAACTCTCCTTCAAGCAGTCCCTTATGCGCTGAATTCCGAAAAAGCTAATTTAGCCGAAGGTTTATCGCCGAACGCGGGCGGATTTGTTAAAAGTATCAACGGAACGGAAGGTGTCGTAACTTTGGAAGGTGGCGGCGGTACTACGATTAACAAAAGCGGACAAAAAATCACAATCACATCTTCCGGAGGCGGAGGTAATGGCATTCAGGGAATCCAAAACACTGATGGAAACCTGACAATAACAAATCCGAATGGTCCAACTGCTTCTATTAATTTTTCACAGAATGCTTCAGCAATTCCAAAAGGTCCTGCTGGTGGAGATCTGACAGGTACATACCCCAATCCAACAATCGGTGATGGAAAAGTAAACAATGCTAAAATAAGTGATGTTGCATGGGGAAAAATTACTGGGGCACCAATGTCATTTCCACCAAACGGCTCTGCAGGAGGTGACCTAACAGGCACTTACCCAAATCCGACAATCGGCAACAGCAAAGTAATCAATCAATATATTAGAGACACAACTATCACAAATGCTAAGATTAAGGATATTGCCTGGGGCAAAATTACTGGCGCACCTGCTTTGGGTGCGAAATGTATAGATGACCTGACAGATGGGAAAACCGACACAACCAGTGTTTTCCTTGGGCTAAACTCAGGTAATAGTGATGATGGAAATAATAATAATGTAGCAATAGGTATTGATGCTTTGAAATCAAATACAAGCGGTTCATCAAATACATCTGTAGGAAGGAAAACCCAGTTTTCCAACACGACTGGCTATTCAAATGTAGCTGTCGGTAAGGATGCACTTTATAAAAACACAACAAAAAGCAATCTTGTCGCTATTGGTGATTCTGCTTTGTTTAACAATAAAACCGGAGGAAAAAATACGGCTGTTGGTTCAAAAACTTTATATTCAGATACATCCGGTTATAATAATTCTGCTTTAGGAAACAAAGCACTCTATTCGAATACATCAGGTTGCTCAAATGTTGCAGTCGGGAATGCGGCTTTGTATAAAAATATAGACAAAAACAATCTAGTGGCTATCGGTGATTCTGCTTTGTTTAATAATGGAACAGGTACAACAAATTATTCTTCTTGGGTAGCTTCATGTAACACAGCAGTTGGCTCAAAAGCACTCTTTTACAATACAAGGGGTTTTGAAAATACCGCCAATGGATTTGAAGCCCTCTATTCCAACACATCGGGCAATTATAACACAGCCAATGGATCTTTTGCTCTCTATCTTAACACCGAAGGCGATGGTAACACTGCAATTGGGGTCGAAGCTCTCTATAATAACTCATCGGGCAATGCTAACACAGCGATCGGAATTGATGCCCTTGCCAGTAACACCACTGGCCATAGTAACACCGCAA
Source organism: bacterium (assembly GCA_037127915.1). GTDB lineage: Bacteria > Bacteroidota > Ignavibacteria > Kapaibacteriales > UBA2268 > JBAXXL01. Next base: position 15,527 of record JBAXXL010000002.1, on the reverse strand, counting down.
TTGGGTCTTGGGCCCTCAGAAGGAACCTGGGCACTACTGGTAACACCGCAATTGGGTCTAATGCCCTTGGTGAATCTACTGGCTCTTACAACACTGCTACTGGTTCATGGGCACTTGGGTCGGGGGAGGCATGGAACTACCCCTCTTATAATACCGCCAATGGATACTATGCTTCCTATAAAAACACCTCGGGTTGGTCGAATGTAGCAATTGGTGCTTATTCTTTGTACAAAAACAAAGATAGAAGCAATCTTGTTGCAATCGGCGATTCTGCTTTGTATAACAATGGAACAGGTGCTGTCAATAGTTGGGATGCAACACAAAACACAGCACTGGGTTCTAAAGCTTTATGTGCAAATACTACAGGTTGTTATAACACTGCTATTGGTTATCAAGCAGGCATTAACCAAACAACAGGCAACAATAATATTTATATCAATAATACGGGTACTGCAGGTGAGTCAAATGTTATAAAAATCGGTACCAACCATTCGACTTGTTTTATACAAGGGATTTATCAGTCATCTACGGGTTCTTCTGCTAATGTCAGAATAAATTCAGATGGACAGTTGCAACGAAGTACATCCTCAGCCCGTTACAAAACGGATATCAGAGACTTAGAAATCAACACGGAAAAAATATTCGACCTAAGACCTGTAACATATATTTCTAAAATGGACGGTAAGCAGTATTTCGGATTAATAGCCGAAGAGGTTTCTAAAGTACTTCCGGAGCTTGTCGAATATGCACAAGCAAAGGACGTAATCCCGGGTTCAACATCCAATGAATTAATTCCGGACGCTGTGCAATATCCAATGCTGTCCGTACTGTTATTGAACGAACTGAAAAAACAAAAAGAAATAAACAACCGGCAAATAAAAGATTTATCTGAGCAAAAAAAGATTAATGAAGATTTATTAAAAAGAATAGAAAAACTGGAAAGTCAGTTTAATTTAAAATAATATATTAAAATTTATGAGGAATTTATGAAAAAATCATTACTACTGTTGGCTTTAGCATTATTGCTAATATCAACAACTTTAAATTCCCAGACGCAAAAGGGAATAAACTACCAGGCGGTAGCACACAATAGCAACGGAGCAGTTCTGGATAATAAACCGGTTGGTGTAAGGTTTTCCTTTATAAAAGGACCTTTACCGGGAACAAATCTATATGTTGAAACCCACTCCATTAGTACTAATAAGTTCGGCTTGTTTTCCGTTGTAATGGGTAGCGGACAAGTAATTACAGGAGCATTCTCTACTATTAACTGGAATTCGGGTGATATTTACCTAAAAGTAGAAATCGACCCTGCCGGTGGAACAAATTTCAGCGAGATGAGCACAACTCTCCTTCAAGCAGTCCCTTATGCGCTGAATTCCGAAAAAGCTAATTTAGCCGAAGGTTTATCGCCGAACGCGGGCGGATTTGTTAAAAGTATCAACGGAACGGAAGGTGTCGTAACTTTGGAAGGTGGCGGCGGTACTACGATTAACAAAAGCGGACAAAAAATCACAATCACATCTTCCGGAGGCGGAGGTAATGGCATTCAGGGAATCCAAAACACTGATGGAAACCTGACAATAACAAATCCGAATGGTCCAACTGCTTCTATTAATTTTTCACAGAATGCTTCAGCAATTCCAAAAGGTCCTGCTGGTGGAGATCTGACAGGTACATACCCAAATCCTACAATTGGGGATGGAAAAGTAACTAATGCTAAAATAAGTGATGTTGCATGGTCTAAGATTACTGGTGCACCGACAACATTTCCACCAAACGGAAATGCCGGTGGTGACTTAACAGGTACTTACCCGAATCCAACAATCGGTGATGGAAAAGTAAATAATGCTAAAATAAGTGACGTTGCTTGGCAAAAAATCACGGGCGCACCTACATCCTTCCCACCAAACGGAAATGTTGGTGGTGACTTAACAGGTACATATCCGAATCCGACAATTGGAGATGGAAAAATAAATAATGCCAAAATAAGTGATGTGGATTGGAGTAAAATTACAAATGTACCTTCGATTGGAGCAAAATCCATTGATGAACTCACTGATGCTAAAACTGATGCAACAAATGTCTTTTTAGGTTTAAATTCTGGTTATAGTGATGACGGCAATAATAATAATGTTGGAGTCGGAATAGATGCTTTAAAATCAAATACAAGCGGTTCGGAAAATACGGCTATTGGTAAACATACATTATACTCAAATACTATAGGTTCGAATAATACCGCTGTAGGAGATAGCAGTTTATGTAAAAACACAACAAGTTCTAACAATAATGCTTTTGGTAAACTTGCTCTAGGTAATGCAACAAACTCAGGTGTAGATAACAATGCGTTCGGTGTAAAAGCTCTTTATTCTAATACAAGTGGTAATTGGAATGCAGCAATTGGATCTTCGGTATTAAGTAATAATTCTTCGGGGTCAGATAATGTTGCTATAGGACATGGAGCAATGAAAGCAAATACAACCGGCAATAGAAATACATCTATCGGAACGTTTTCATTATTTAATAATATATCTGGTGATAATAATGTTGCTATAGGAAGGGTAGCTTTAAACCAGAACACAACTGGCCAAGATAATACTGCTTTGGGATTTGAAGCTTTAAAAAATAGTGTTTCCGGTAATGAAAATATTGGGATTGGGAAAAATGCAGGATCCAGTTTAACAACAGGGTCCAATAATATTTATATAGGTAATTCCGGTATGGCATCAGAATCAAACACCATAAGAATAGGAAACACACAAACTTCAACATTTTTACCAGGTTGTTTAGAAATCAATAATCCTTCAAATAATCAACAAGCTTTATATGTTGCAACAACTGGTACAGGTAAGACCGGATTTCTTGAAATCAATAATCCTTCGAATTCTTCAGATGCACTTGTAGTGAAAACCAATGGTAATGGTAGTGCCGGATTATTTTATTGTACAAAGACAACTACTAATGATGTGACTTTATATGCAGAAAATAGTGGTATTGCCAATGCAGGATATTTTAAAACAACAAATGCATCAAACAACGCTGCCACATTGGCTGTTGAAACAAATGGTTTGAATAATGCAGGGTATTTTAAGACAACATATTCTGGAACAGGAAATCCAAATCCTACTGTTTCTATTGAAAATTCAACTAAGGCCAATTCTTTAAATATTAAATCTACTAATACTTCAAGTGCCTATCCTGCCGTCTGGGTCGAACATAATGGCAAACAGCCTGCGGCATTTATTTATGGTAATAATCCATCTACTTCTTCCGATAATCAGGATGCCGCTATATATGCTAAATCTAATTGTTATTACTTTACAATATTTGCTGATTGCCAAGAATCTAAACAAACTGATGGAATTTCTGCATTAGTGTATTCTAGCACGAATTATGGATTATCTTCTAACGGATTAAAAACAGCTATTGTAGAGACATCTGACGGTGCACGTGCACTTTATTGCGAAGAAAGCGCAGAAGTTTATTTTTCTGACTATGGTTCAGGAAAATTATTAGGTAATGAAGTAACTGTGCAGATTGATAAAACATTTATTGAAACTGTCAATCTGAGTACGAAATATTTTGTTTTCTTGCAATCAGAAGGTCCGGGTGTATTATACGTAACCGAACAAGATAGTAAATGTTTTAAAGTTAAACTTGTTAGTGGTGAACCCAATATAAGTTTTTCATATAGAATTGTGGCAAAAAGACTTGACTGTGAATCGATAAGATTAGAAAGATTTCCAAAATATGATAATTATTTTAAAACTGCTATTAAAGATAAATAATTTTCAAATAAAAGTGTTTTATAACAGGAAATTGTTTATAAGGAAAATCAAATGAAAAAAATATTAATATTATTCATAGTTTTCGGCCTTCCATTTATAGCAAATGCTCAAGTTACTATCGAGAGGAGCATTATTAATACCGGCGGCGGAAGCTATTCAGCAACAGACTTTGAACTTTCATATAGTATAGGAGAGCCCATAGTCGAAACAGCAATCATACCTACAGTTATTCTGACTCAGGGATTTCAGCAACCTAATGAAACCGGTGGCGACGATGTTATTTTAACAGAACCGGGCTTCACTGTAAAGGTTTATCCTAATCCAATGACTCATAAACTGAGTATCGAAGAAAGCGATGAAACGCAATCAAATTCAACATGTTATTATCTGTCTCTCGTTAATCTGGAGGGAGATAAAATACTAAATGAATTAATGATTACTGACAAGATCCATGTAATGGATTTTTCTAATTATGCAAATGGCGGTTATTATCTGATCATCAAGAAGGATGATGTTGTTAAAAAAATAAAAGTCGTTAAAATGGATTAGAATCAAAATAATCTTTTATAATGTCTTAGCTATAATTTATAATTATGTAGAAAAACTGTCCGACATCTGCTGTATGCTGGACAGTTTTTCCATTTTTCCTGCTTATTCTTGGAATTATTATATAAACTACAAATATTTCTATTGATGACCTATAAATATCTGATAACTACGCTGGTTATTGTTTTTATCATTAATAGCCCTTACACCGATAAAATATTTGGTATTGGCCTTTAAATCCGCTAAAAGTCCTGCTTGCTTGATACAATCTTTTTCAACAAAAGTTTTTGCTTTATCAATGAAAATCAACTTATTATTAGCATCATATTCCCATAACGAAACCTCAACATAGCCTGGATCGGTAGCACAACCTCCTTGATACCAACAGCGTAAGACCATTTTGTATCCTCCTAATATTTTAAAACCATACCAATCCTGCAAGGGATTGCCTTGACCATCTTGGCTTGAAGCGTCTTTTGAATTTGCACTTCCTTCTATCATACAAATTTCTGAAGGAATTTGATCAAAATTCGGATATTCATTTGGTTCTGATTCAATTAAACTAAATTGTCCCATTGCCACTAAGGAAACCTTTTCCTTATCAGACAAATCAGTATCATTTGGATCTTGAGGGTTTTCAGAATAGGATCTTTGTGCATATACAAGACCAACTTTATCCGCATAACATTCGAATGGACTTTCACTTCTATATGTAGTTGCATAATGATCACTATAATTGGAATATGAATAACCAGTTTGAATTGTGTTGAAACTACCTGCAGGTACAGTAATAGTACCTGTACTCAATTTGGTTGTATTACTATATAAACCAGAAGTAAACAAAAACGAATAATCTTTCCAAGATGCTTCGGTAAATGAAATAACTTTTTTCCAACCAGCATCAGGACTCTGCCAACTATACAATCCAGTTGCATCCTGCGATAAATAAATATTATTTATGTTTAGTTTTTCGTTAACTCCATCCTCTACATTAAATTTTACAACGTGAAAGATAGCCGCTTTTCTCCCATACCAAGGGAGATTATCTAATATTGAACAGAACCACAAACCATCTGTTGATATAGAAAATTTTCCCGTGGAATATATCCCAAAAATTGAATCTGTATATGAATATACCCAACCACTACCAACTTCAAATGGAAAGAAGTCAATTGGCTGTGCTTCCTGTTTGAAAACTATGCTATCAATTTCAGCCAAAATATACTTTATGGTATTAATTTTAGTGTCGGAGTATACCATAGTTAATATTTTTTGATTCTGAGAATTCAAACCAAATAAAATTGATTTTATAGAATTTGTTGGATAACTATCTAATAGAGTTTTCTTGGAATGAATATTCATCATCATATCAGCGGAACAATTGGTTAATTTGATATTGTCAATATCGCTGAGATTATAAGTTCTCGTATTTCCTGCTTTCATTTGAAAAATTATCTTCGGACTATTTTGAGCATTAGCTTGTAAAACAAAAGCAAAACAGAATATTATAAGAAGTATAAATGTTTTCATGTTATCTCTTCCCTATTTAACCATGAGCATTTTTTTTGATTTGATTTCATTATTAAACCGTACTTCATAAACGTAAATTCCGCTCTGCACTCGGTTGTTGTTCTTGTCCAAGCAGTTCCAAACCACAGTATTTTTCCCTATTTGGCAGTTAATACACTCAAGCACTTGAATTTGATTACCATTGTTATCAAAAATATAAATTTCTACATTCCCTAAAGTAGTAATTTCAAACTCTATATCTGTTTTCTCTTGGAAAGGATTGGGATTATTCCCATTGATTATTAGAGTACTTGTTTGTTTGTTATGTTCCTGAACTCCACTTACGTTCTCAAATGTAATCTTTTTAATTTGAGATACTGCAATTTTGTCTGATTGGTTATTCTTTAATTTGATAACCAAAGTATCTGTCTGTGCATTTACAAAAGTGCAACTAGTAATTAGCACCATAAATGCGATTATTAGCAATTTCATCATTTGCTCCTAATATTAATATTTTTGATTATGAAACAGTGGTTTCTTTTGGACTCAAGAATTCCTTGTTTTGTTACTTTTTTACGACTATTGTCCAAAAGGATTTAATTGCAAAATTATTTTTTTATATTGTTACATTTTTACGGCATAAAATTAATACAAATATTTGTAAATACCAAATATTTTGGGTGTATTATTAAACAAACTTACTTTTAAATATTTTGAATTTAATAATATCTCTTTTTAGGATGAAGCAGATTATAAAGTAAACCCTTGGGAAAACCTTTTATATTTAGCTCCTAACTAGGAATAGGATGGTTAATGGTCTTTGTTCGTAAGGATATCTTATGCCACAATGCTTTTTTTTTATAGATCTGTATATTTTTTTCTTTTTCCTTTTTTATTTGTTAATTCAAAACTTTTTATTATTTTTGTATAGAAATAAAATAGTAAAGTAAAAAAAAATTTACTCATAATAGCAATAAGAATAGCACTCTTCTATTTATACCTGATTTCATAATATATAAGCGCGGCTTTATGAAATATTTTACAGTAACCACATTATTTTTGCTGACAACAATTATTTTATCAGCACAAATATCAAATACATCCAACTCATTAGATGCAAGATGGTTAGCAATGCCACTAGTTAATAATTTAAATATCGACTTTTTTATCCTGTTTTTTTTGGTTTATTAAGTATTCATTGATTATTTATTTTTTGGAACTTAAATATAAAAAGATGCGTTTTTAATATTTTATAGAGGTAAAAATGAAAAAACTATATTTACTAATAGTAGTCTTGACAATGGTGTTTAGCTACAAAACACTATTATGCAGTGACTGGACAGTTCAGAATAGTGGAACTACGAATGATCTTTATGGTGTTTACTTCGTTGACGCCTATAACGGTTGTGCTGTCGGAGAGCATGAAATTATTCTTACAACAAGTGATGGTGGTTCGAACTGGCAAATACGCAACCAGAATTATGGTACGAATAACTCACTACAATCCGTACATTTTATTAATAACAATACAGGATTTGCAGTTGGTAATAATTTTCGAATGGCAAAAACAACCGACGGTGGTAAGAATTGGGAATGGGATGATATTTCTACACAAGGGCAATATGGTTTACTCATGGATGTTTTCTTTATCAATGAGAGTATTGGTTGGACGGTTGGAAAATACAATTTAAATAACAATACTCACGGTCTTATTCTTAAAACTACTGATGGAGGAAATAGTTGGCAACTTCAACAATGCTCTGAAGACGTAATATTAAACAAAGTTCGATTTGTCAATATTAATACTGGGTGGATTATTGGAAATTCCGGTGTCCTCCTCTATACTACCGATGGTGGTGCAACTTGGAAAAGGAATAATAACGTATCCGGCTCAGATTTTTTAGGTTTAAGTGCTATTCAATCTGGAAGTCCGCACAATCTACTGAATTCAGTTGAGTTAGTTGGAAAAGATGGAAGGCATTATATAGGAAATGAAGATGGCTATACATATAGTAAGTTTACATCTGATGATTTATATGGAATCCATAGCTCAGGGCAAGTGGCTTTAGGCGAAGGGATAGATAGTTGGTTTGTTGGAGGAGATATATTAGGAAAAGGAGTTATTTGGAAGCGAATGATTTATAAAGATGGTTTAAATTATAGTTCTAAAATTGAAAAAGAGGATGGAATAGATTGCTCACCACTTTATGCAATTAGCAAAATGTATAATTACATAACTTATGCCGTCGGTCGAAATGGCACAATACTTAAATATTTTCCATATCACTCATCAATTACAATGGACAAAACATCTTATTGTACTACTGATGATATTGAAATAAAGCTTACAACATCAGGAAATTTTTTAAGTGGTAATAAATTTATTGCATACCTTTCAGGTCCTGATGGTAGTTTCGATCAATTTACAGAATTAGGTTCCATAAACACTGATGGAAGCATTGTTTCCTATATTCCTCAGAATATGTCTTCCGGAACAAACTACAAAATTCAAATCTTAAGTACAAATCCCATATCTTGGAGCAATGAAATTCAGATAACTTTAAATCAAAAACCTCTAACTGTAATTACCGGAAACTTGAGTCTTTGTGTTAATTCTCAAGTCAAATATCAATCTAATTATACTAATTACAATTTAAAATGGAGTGTAACTGAAGGAACAATTATTGGAGCTGATAATATACCTGAAATTGAGGTATTATGGGATAAGGTCGGAGAAGGTACTGTTGAATTAATACAGAGCAACGAGAACTGCACAAATTCAGCAAAACATACTGTTACAATAAATCCACTACCTATAATTCCAATAATCACAAAGCAAGACTCTATATTATTTACAGATGAAGGTGCAGCAAGTTATCAATGGTATTTACAAAATGCAACTTCTCTTGAATATGAAAAAATTCCCGGAGCAACCGATTATATGTTTAAACCAAAAGTCATTGGTAATTATAAAGTTGTAATAACAAATAGTAACGGCTGCCTAGCTACTTCTGAATATTTCTATTTCACCGGATGGGATAATGTTCCTGAAACAAATGAATATACGCATATAATTATTAAGCCCATTCCGGCAAATGATTTCATTCAAATAGAGTATTCTTCAAATAATAATAACAAGATAGATTTCAGAATAATTAATTTATTTGGAGAAACCGTTTTATCGAAAAGCGTTCCTAACTTTATTGGTACTACTAATCAACAAGTCGATTTAAGTTCTGTAATAACAGGTAAATATTTATTGGTTATCAGTACTGGATCTAATACAATAGTCAAAAATATTTTGGTAATAAAGTAATAAGCAAATATCTATATTTTAAATAAATAGTAATTAAAATATCCATTAATAGGTGAATTTATGAAAATTTTAATACAAATTATACTGGTTATTACAATCTTAATGATTGTAAGTTGTGGTAATGATAACCCTACAAATCCTGACAACAAAAATGGTAGTTACTTATTCAGGATTTTGCAATTCGGCAGATACGGCTTTATAAACGAAAGCGGAAAATTGATAATTAACCCACAATTCGAAAGTTGTGGTGAGTTCTACGACGATGAGGATTTCGCTTTTCATAATATTTTAAATCCCGCGCACGACATTACTTATATTAATCAAAACGGGATTTATGGATATATAGATAACAAAGGTATTGTAAAAATCCAACCTCAATTTACATCTGCTAATCCTTTCTATAATGGCTATGCAAGCGTTGCCATCGGAGACAATCAGAATATTGACAAGAAATATGGCTTAATAGACAAATCCGGTTCATATCTGATAAATCCACAATATGAGGATGTAGGAATATATACAGATGGATTACTAAGTGTACAAGTTGGAGAAAAGTGGGGGTTTGTTGATAAAAACAACCAGATCATTATTAATCCACAATTCGACGACGCTTTGCCGTTTACAAATGGATTAGCTGGAGTTTATGATAAAGCACAAGATAAATTCGGCTTTATTGATAAAACCGGAAAATTAGTTATAAATTATCAGTTTGACGATATTATTCCATTTGTAAATGAGTTAGCTTGTATTGAAATGAATGGCAAATGGGGATTTATAAATAAAAGTGGAAGTATGGTAATACAACCTCAATATGAAGAAGAATCATTTTTCATTAATGGTTTGTGCTGTGTTAGTTTTAACGGTAAATACGGATTTATCAATTCACAAGGAAGCTACGTAATCAATCCTATTTATGATAATGCCGGATACTTTAATGAAAATTTAGCACCTGTTAAGCAAAACGATAAATGGGGATACATTGATAAAACGGGTAAAGTTATTATTAATTTTCAATTTAACGATGCACATTCCTTTGTTAACGGTTTGGCTCATATTACTATGAATTTCGGTTCAGATTACAAATATGGCTATATTAATAAAAGCGGAATTTATGTCTGGCAGCCAACAAATTAAATCAATTATGTACTAATTAGTTTTTTGGGATGGTGAAATATGAAAAGAGTCTTTTTTAACAAACTTTTTTGTATAATTATCTTATTATTAACAATAACAAATTGCTTCATGTTTGCGCAAACAAGTATTGGAGCTCATGGTGGAATGAATTATAGTTTTGATTATTATGATTATCCAAATTCAGAGGGTAATTTAAGTGGACCCTCAGGCACTTCGTTTGGTATCCTATATGAATCAGATATTACTAATTTCTTATATTTACAGGCAGAATTTAATTTTATTCCTAGAAGTCAAATTGAAACAAATAGTAATCTAATAACAACAGGTACTATTACTTCTACTTCAACATATTTGGAGCTTCCTTTGTTACTTAAGTGGAAATTCAAAGATATAAGTAGAATCGGGACACCATTTGTTTATGTTGGCTTAACTCCTGCCCTTTATTTAGATGGTTCTCAGGCTGATTGGACTTCATCTAAACCTGTTGAACTTAGTAAATTCTATGATTTCCTTTTCAATTTAGGTGCCGGGTATGAAATAAAACTTAATAGAATTATATCAATATATTTTGATGCAAGATATTTTCAAGGTCTTATTAATAAATTAAACCCTGAAGCACCATGGATAAAGCCATATAGACAAACTACTAGAGATTTTAATATAGGTTTAGGCGTTAAAATCTGTTTAACTTGTCCAAGTGAATACAAAGAAATTGAAAAAGCGATTGAGTATAGAGAAAAGGAAAATATCGTCTATCGACAAACAGATAATATTGATATAATTGGTAAAATTAGAGATATTAAAACTAAAAAACCAGTTCATGCAAAAATTATTTTTGAAGATAAAAATGGTAAAATAAGTTCTGTTACAATGTTAACAAATAATGTGGGTAATTTTAATTATCTACTCCCTCCGAATTCACATTTTTCAATTGAAATAAGTTCTAAGGGATATTTTACTAAAAATGATGAAATCACTATACCGAGTGATTTTGCTGAAAAGTCTCTTGATTTAATCTTCGAACTGTCGCCTATAGAGAAAGGTGAAATAGTGAGATTAAACAATATATTCTTTGATTTTAACAAATCAACTCTTAAACCAGAATCTTTCAAAGAATTAAATAAATTAGTAGATTTTTTGAATTCAAATGAAGATATTAGCATAGAAATTTCAGGCCATACAGACAATATTGGTTCACAAGACTATAATTGGACTTTGTCAAATGATAGAGCCAGGGCTGTGGCAGATTATCTAGCCTCAAAGATTATTAATAGCTCACGAATAAGCTATAAAGGCTATGGCAGTACAATTCCGATAAGTGATAACGCTAAAGAAGAAGGCAGAGCAAATAATAGAAGAGTAGAGTTCAAAATTTTAAGTAAATAATTCAATCAGAAATAATAGTATTTGTTTGTTACGCGTCGGGAGTTTGTTCTTGACGCTTTTTTAATGATCCTCCCCCACTCCCAAATTGCCATTTTGACGTTGCGTTTTTTCATTATGACAACACAGTTATTTTTCCAGTTGGTCACAATGTCCATATTTCTGCCACATTGGCTTGTTTTTCGTTTTGGCATAGTTTTCGTACTAACAGATTTATATTTGTTAAACAATAAACAAGGTAAAATTAAATGACAAGAATAGTCTTAAATCCAATGAACCAATACGAAAGCATAACTAAAAGTATTGAAGAAGCTGTACGCGATATGGAACAAAATCCAAACAAGAAAATCTGCTGTTTGCCTAAAGTTGATATTTTCGAAGCAGACAAAAAATATAATATAGTGCTCGAATTGCCGGGTGTGAGCAAAGAAGACGTTACGCTTGCAATAAACGAAGAAAACACACTAACTATCAAAGGTGAGAAGAAAACAGACTCTGCCGAACCAAAAAGAACATTCTATCGCTATGAAAGAGCTTATGGCACGTTTGAACGTAAATTTGCTTTACCGGAAGATGTTGATAGAAATAACGTAAAAGCAAAATTCGAAAATGGACTCTTGTTCATTGAAATAGCGCAAAAAGAACCACAACAACCAAAAGAAATTGATATTTCGATTTCTTAACACAAATTTGTTTTATTATTTTAATTTAAAATTATTATAAATATTTTAGGAGATTAAATTATGGCAATCGTAAGATTTGATCCATTCCGCACAGTAGATTCATTAGCAAAAAAAATGAACCAAATGATGGGCGAATTCGACAAAGGATTCGGATTGGAATATGGTGGATTTTCACCAAGAATAGATATATCCGAAGATGAACAAAAGCTTCATATCACGGCTGAATTGCCGGGTATTGAAAAAAGCGAAGTAAAACTTTCGATAAACGAAGAAGGTATGCTTTCAATCAAAGGCGAAAAGAAACGCGAATTCAAGGAAGAAAAGAATGAAGAAGAAATTTCGTTTATCCGCGCCGAAAGAGTTTACGGAAGTTTCACCCGGACTTTCCTTTTGCCGGATTATGTGAACCGTGATAGCATCAAAGCAAGCTATAACAATGGTGTTTTAGCAATAGCTTTCGATAAAATCGAACCACAAGCACCAAAAGAAACACATATCGATATTGAGTAGTAAAAATATTAACCACCAAAGGGTTGATAATCATAGAAGTCCAACACCTTCAAGGTGTTGGACTTCTATACGTTTAAGAATGGGGTTGATTTATATAACTCATAACTTATAATTATTTCGCTTCTTTATCCTTTAAAAAGACCTTCAGCAGACTGTTTCTTCTGCTGTATGCAAAATAAATAATCACACCAAGAGCCAACCAAAAGAACAAACGTTCCCAATTATGTCTGCCCAGAGATAGCATCATAGTTAAATTAAATAATATACCCATAGGTGCAACGAAATTAATCCATGGCGCTTTGAAAGGTCTCGGTCTCGTCGGTTCTTTATGACGCATAATCCATACAGATGTACAAACAATAACAAATGCAAGTAAAGTTCCTATATTTACCAACTCCGCTATAACATTTATAGGTGTAAACGCCGCAACTAAGGATACGGCAGTACCTGTCAGTAGATTTGCTTTGTACGGTGTTTTGAATTTTTTATGTAGTTGACCGAATGGATTATTTGGCAATAAACCATCTTTGGACATTGCATAAAACACTCTTGATTGACCCAAAAGCATAACGATTAATACAGATGTTAATCCTGCGATAGCGGCAATTGAAATAATAAACACAGCGTATGTCAAACCTTGACTTGCGAAAGCACCGGCAATTGGGGCTTGTATATTAATGTTTTTATAATTCACCATACCCGTTAAAACAAGAGAAACAAGAATGTATAGAATTGTACAGACGATTAACGAAAGGATAATTCCAAACGGAACATCTTTTTTAGGATTGATTGCTTCACCGGCGTGAGTTGATACCGTGTCGAATCCTATGTATGCAAAGAAAATATATGCAGCGCCGGCTAAAATACCCATAAAACCATAAGCCGCGTGTGTCCCTAATGGACCGCGAATAATTTCAGGTTCAGGAATAAATGGTGTCCAATTCGCTATATTGATATATTGCGCTCCTACTACGATAATAAACAGCACAACGACGACCTTAATAATAACCATAATCGTATTTGTGTTAGCCGCTTCTTTGATTCCCTTGATTAATATCATTGTAACGAACCATACAATCAGAAAAGCAGGTAAATTAAATGCTATCGGCACACCAAAAAGCGAAGGCAAATGAATCGATGAATAATGCTTTAGCAATTCCACTTTTCCGGCGGCATTTGTACCCGCTATTGTGGAAGCCGCAGAAAATGAATCGTTCATCAACCAAAATGGAAGTTTTATATTGAAAAGAGCTAAAAATTTTCCGAAATAACCCGACCAGCCAACACTTACAGCCGCCGCCGCCATAGCGTATTCTAAAATTAAATCCCAACCGATTATCCAAGCGAAAAACTCCCCAAGCGTTGCATAAGAATAAGCATAAGCAGAACCCTCGACCGGTAAGAATGAGGCAAATTCAGCATAGCAAAGAGCCGCGAAAGTACAACCAATACCGGCAATTACAAATGATAAGGCTAACGCAGGACCCGCGTGTTCTTTAGCACCGATGCCGGTCATTACAAATATTCCCGCGCCTATAATAGCGCCGATGCCAAGGGCGGATAAACCCCATTTACCGAGTACTCGTTTTAAACCACTATGCTCCATATCGGCTACGAATGCTTCAACGGGTTTTACTCTGAAAATTTCTTTTTTGTGTTTAATTATAAAAAACGTTGCAACAAAAAATATTAAAATAGTAACCAAAATAATAGAATTTTCAACCATATCTATTCCTTTAAAAGTATTTTTGAATTTTTTAAAAAATAATAGCGCCAAAATAAGAAATTTCTCACAATTTACGCTAAAGTTAGTTGAAATTTTCTTAATTTATTTTATAATTAGTACTATTTGGATTCCGCTTTAACAACAATTCAGTTATACGGCATCTCCAACAAACTGCCCCAGAGAGTGTTTTTAATAGACTCCTCCTTTAGGTGGAGGTTGCGATATATCTCTTACTATCGGCTTTAGCCAAATCGGCATTAGAACAGAAGAATTACACAGAGACACACAGAGGAAGACACAGAGCTACACAGAGAATGAATTCGAATATTCTGAATTTATCTCTTTTGAATAGACTACACCTTGAGGTGGAGGTTGCGCGACCCAAAGCGGTAAACCGTTATATAAAATCCTGAAGGGATTTAACGTGAATAGAAAAAGCATACGATTAATAATGACGGCAACCGCGAAGCGGTTGAACGTGAATTTAATATTGGATTTAACTACAAAGAATAAAAAAAATAGCCAGTTGAAAACACCTGACTATTTTTATATCAACGAAAAAGAAGATTATTTAATAATCTTATATACTCTTCTTGAGGTTCCGGAGCTGACAGATACGATGTAAAATCCGCTTGGGATACTTTCCAATTCCACGAATGTTGTTTGCTGGTCAGTTCTTTTTGCAAGATATACCTTTCCTAAAACATCATAAATTTGAATATCCAAACCCGTGGACTGACTTTCAATATATAATTGGTCATCATATTGATTTATAATTATCCCTTCATCTCTTGTTTCTTCAATCCCGCTGGGATTGGAATTGAGACGGGCAGTATAACGATAACTATACTTATCTTTATCAATATAATAACCTGTGACTATAAATTCATCATCTCCGTATTTGTCGAATCCCATCATTATGCTATTTTCGC
>JBAXXL010000001.1:0-215161 GCA_037127915.1 bacterium | reverse complement strand
TCTCCGAAAATATTTTTGCCTGACCGTTTTTACAAATAACTGTTTTTTTCTTCTTCTAAAAAAGAAGAATTCAAAATTACAACCTTTTTTCGTAATACCCAAATTAATTCGAATATTATTTTTGTTTTTGATAAAATTTATCTCGACTTTAAGATTGCGTTTTCAAATAACTGTTTTTTCTTCCTGCGCTCAGGACAGAATACTAAATTAAGCCTTTTTTCGATACCATCCAAATTATATTATCATTTCTTTCTATTATTCTTCGAATATTTTCTACTTCAATTCCGGTAATATCGCATTATTCACCATATTTCATTCACATAGTATTTATAAATAATTTCAATTATATTTCATTTTTATGCAAATTTAGTTAGCTGAAATATTGCCAATTTATGACAATATAAAAAATAACCGTCTGAATGTTTTAAATATTCAGACGGTTTCGAATGCAATACTGTATTAATTAGCAAAGCAATTGCTATTTGTTGTTCAGCATGCATTTAAAATTTACTGAAAAACTTGAGAAATCATACTTAGAAGAGGTATAATAACAACTTTCTAAATTGATCGTGTAATTTTTATAACCAAATGAAATAATAGGTTTACCATTGATACATGCTCCTTCAAAAGGAAGCCCGTCTTTGTCAAGTACTTTTACCAGTGATATGCCTGAAGCTAATCCAATCTCAAAAGCAAACCCTGATTCTGTACAAAACCTAATTCCGGTAGCTGGTCCCATACTTAATATACTTTGATAGCCAGAACCATTTTTTAGAAACCCTGAATATGAACAGTTAATTCCATAATTCATCCAGTTCGTGTTACTGAGATCAAATAAAGCCATACCTATATTAAAGCCATTCGAACTTACACCGTCGAACAATAAGTTTGAAAAACCTATAGCAATATCACCTCTCAATCCATCATTGTTGGTTGCTTTTGCATCACTTATACCTTCCTGTGCTTTGCCGACCGATATGAATAGAATCGATGCCAAAGCTAGCACTAAAATCCATTTCTTCATAAAACACCTCTACATTTATAATTTAACAATAAAAACTATTTTCCCATTATGGTAAATAGCAAATATAACTTTATTTTACAATGTAGTAAGAAACAATAGACAAACTTCTTTTATTTTCGTTTAGTAAATCTGATTTTCAGAATTGATAATAATCAAATATAACTTATATTATAATATTAAACGTAAATACACTATGCTTATTATTTAACAATTCTGTACTTTTTTAATAAATAATCTTATATCTAAAGAATATTGTAAGAAAATGTGTAATTATCTTTACATATTTAATATATTCCGTAGAGTTATCTCAAAAACAGTTCTTGAAAACCAAAGATGTGCCACACTTTGAAAGTGTGGCACATCTAAAAATAATAAACTAACAACGTTAGTTACAATCCTTGTTCAGCAAGTTTCTGAATCCACTCTTCGATTGGGAAGTCGTTAGTGAATTGTTCTAATCGTTTATCCAAATCATCGAATTGATCGCGATAAACGTTAGATACACAAGCACGAACACCATCGCGGGTACTCCCGGTAGAAGATAGCGATATTGCACTTATGCCATAATGGATTAAATTATTAAGCAATTCATCACCTAACATAGCAGGATAACCTATTGTGAAATAGAAACCATCGCCTATTGGTGCATCTCCATCTTTATCATATATTATATAGAAATTATGTTTCAAAAATATCGATTTCATAATTTTTGCTTTTTCGGAATACTCTCGGGCATATTCTACAAAATTGAATCTGCCTTCGTTGCACGCTTTAAAGATCGCAGAGAGCCCTCGTTGTGCAGAGTTGTTAACACCAGCGGATAAAGGATAAAGTGCTTTGTAGACCAATGCACGCCCATATTTTGCTACTCCAAGGCTTTCGAGAAGACCCGGATATTCGCGATTCCACAATTTTTCCGAGATAATTAACATTGCGCAACGTGGTCCTGCATAAGAAAACATCTTCGAACCTGACAAAAAGATCATCCAATTGTCAGTGTATTTAGCAATACTTGGCTGATACGGCGGAACTCCTGGAGTTGAAATGTCAATTCTGAAATCCAATCCGAAATATGCCAAATCTTCCATAACAATAACATCATATTTGTCGGCTAATTCGGCTATGGTCATAAGCTCATCTTCAGTGAATGTTATCCACGTAGGATTGTTTGGACTGGAATATATAATAGAGTTGATATTACCTTTAATTAAGTATGATTCTAATTTATCGCGTAGATTTTCGCCTCGAAACTGATAAATGTCGAAAGTCTCAAATTTATTACCTTGGATTTGCATTTGCATTTTTTGAACCGGAAATCCCGGATCAATAAATAGCGCAGTGTCCTTCTTTGGATTCATTTTTGGAGCTAAAAGAAATGCCGCATAAGTTCCCTGCATTGAGCCGGCAGTTGGAATACAACATTCTGCTGGTACATCTATATCTGCAAAGTTTTTTAAAAACAATGAAGTTTGTTTTTTTAGCTCTGCCCAACCATCAATTAATGGATAAACTGCATCCACATTCGATTTCAAAGCTTCTATCTGAGCGGTAACAGCAATTTCAACAGCAGTTAAACCGGGAACTCCCATTTCCATACGGACATAGCGTACACCTGATTCTTCTTCTATATAGTTAATTAACTGAACTATTTCACGAATTGAAGCGGCACCAAAGTTTTTGATGCCAAATTTCTTGGCATATTTTTCGATAATTTCACTATTTACAATACAATTCTTCATATTATCATCCAAATTTTATATTTTTGTTATAATTGAATATTCAAATTAACAATTTTTTTTTTACACTTTCAAAAAATCTTTAATATGTTTAAGTATTTCTTAGCTTTAATTAGCATTATTCTGCTCGTAACCTGTAGCTATACCAAAGCCGACGTGATTTTAGATATTTCAAAAGAAGAAATAGAACCCAATGTTGCGTTGGTTCTCAGCGGTGGTGGTGCACGTGGATTATTCCAAATCGGTGTGTTAAAAGTATTTGAACAAAATAATATTCCGATTTCAGAAATAGCAGGTACTTCGATGGGTGCCATGATAGGCGGATTATATTCGTCAGGTTTTTCGGCTGATGAAATAAAAAAAGCTGTATTGAATACAAATTGGCCTGAACTTTCCGCTTTTTATCAGAAGGATAATTGGAATTCTCTTAATATAGATCAAAAATATATCGAAAATAAAGGTATTCTGAGTTTCCGGTTTCATAATTTCAACTTTCATCCACCTCAAACGATAAGTGAAAATAAAACATTCGAGAAATACCTTCATACTCAATTCTCATTAGCTCCATTCAAGACATTCGATTCTTTCGACAGCTTGTATATTCCGTTTCGTGTGGCTGTAACAGACCTAATAAATGGGAAACCATTGTATTTAGCACGCGGAAATTTGGTTAATTCTATTAGAGCAAGTTGTACAGTACCTATTCAGTTCAGACCTGTTAGAATTGATTCCTCAATTTATATTGATGGCGGCATATTTGCTAATTTACCTTCAGATGCGGTGTTAGAATTCAAACCGGATTTAATTATAGGAGTTAATAGCACTTCACCACCATATAAAATTAATGAATTCACTTCGGGATTTGAAATTGCCGACCAAACACTATCCATTTTAATGAAGTATTTTGAAAAGAATGCCGCGCAAGAAATTGATTTTATTATTACACCTACTGTCGGAGCTTATAAAAATACCGACTTTAAGAAAATAGATTCCCTTATAATATTCGGCGAAAATGAATCTAAATCTTATGTGAATGATATTTTATGGAAATATGACTTGATTAGGAAACGAAAATTATCCAATGCTTTAGCAAAATTCGATTCATTAAAATCCGGTTACACATTATATATATATAATAAACAAAAGTCCGAAACCGAACTCATAAAAACGCATAGCAATATCATATCAATTGCTGATTCTCTCTTGCGAATACCGGAAATAAAAACCCTCGAATTTAATTCTATAGGTGGTAAGATAACTATAACCCCATCATATTACCCAATCATCGAAAAGATAATCTTTGCTACTGAACAAAAGATTCCTGATAGCGTGCTAAGTCAATTGAATAGACATTTCTATCGAAAACCATACGATAAGAAAACACAAAAGAAAATCATGCAATTAGCCAGCACTCTTCTAAAGGAAAGTGGTTATACGTTCACATTTATTCAAAGAATATCGATGAAAGATAACATTGTTTCGCTTAAACCCAATTTAGGCCGTATCGATAGTATTGAAATTAAATCTGGGAACATTTCAAAA
This sequence comes from bacterium, assembly GCA_037127915.1. GTDB lineage: Bacteria > Bacteroidota > Ignavibacteria > Kapaibacteriales > UBA2268 > JBAXXL01. Next base: position 210,859 of record JBAXXL010000001.1, on the reverse strand, counting down.
TACCTTGTCAAAAGAGAATTGCTTTTAAAGAAATATGACCTGCTGAATTCCGAAAAGATAATTGATTCCTGGGACAATCTGATGAATTGCGGTTTATTCGAAAACATCGAAATCATCTATAAAAACAATACTAATGGCGGTATGAATATCGCTTTAAAACTCGAGGAATTGGGCAATCAAGAAATAAACGCCGGATTCAGAATTGATCTCGACCGAAATTTCCGCTTTATAGGGCAATTCGTCCAGTATAATCTTTGGAACACAGGAACAAACCTATCTACCGGCATTATCATTGGTGAACGCGACAAACACGCTGAATTAATGCTATTTAACTCAAATATTGGTTATACCCCTTTAGGATTGTCTGTTAAAGGATATTATACTAACCGTTTGAGATTTTCGTATAACTCCGATTCATTAAATGCTGATTTTTATAATTCTCAAAGGAAAGCTAACATTTTCGAAGAACGTGCCGGTTTAATCGCGGAATTAGAAACTAATGCATATAAAATCGGTAAAGTTACTGTCGGTATGAGAAATGAATTTCAAAGAACATTTTTTACTGATTCTGTTGCAATACCGGATTTTAAAGCTTTAACAGTTTTCAGAATCGGTGCTAAATACGATACAGAAAACAAACCTTACTTCGCAAATCAGGGTATAAAACTGGATTTCCTTTATGAATCAAGCTTGTTCCATAAAATATCCGAATTGCCCTATTCTAAAGCGAGCTTCGCTTTTAGATATAATTTTAAGATAAAGAAAAGCGCGCTAATTCCACAAATTCTCTTAGGTATGGGTGATAGAACTTTACCGGAACCTGAATTCTTCTCACTTGGTGGTAACGAAAGCTTCTATGGTATGCGTGAAGATGAATTACGAGGTCAGCAATTTTTCAAACTATCATTAGAATTGCGCCGAAAACTCGACTTCAAAATATTTTTCGACACGTATGTCTCCGCGCGCTACGATTGGGGAAATGTTTTTAATGAAATGGACAATTTAAAATTCACCGATGTCAAGCACGGTATAGGCTTAAACTTTGCACTCGATACTCCGGCGGGTCCGGCGGTGGTTGCACTCGGCAAAAGCTTTTCTTATAACTATCAAACAAACAAGTGGTATTCCGGAAATATCATATTCTATTTTACTTTTGGATTGAATTTATAGGGCAAATATTTGGAAAATGCAAATAATAGATTTAATTTTGAAGATTGAAATAGAATAATTTTTAAAAAACCTTTTGGAGATTATATGTCATACGTTCCTAATACGGACAATGATCGTAAAGTAATGTTTGATGCCATCGGCGTAGAAAAATTCGACGATTTAATCGCGAATATACCAGATGAAATTAAACTTAAACATGATTTAAATTTACCGCCTCAGTTATCGGAACTCGAAGCATTAGAATTGCTAAAATCATACTCAGCAAAAAATATATCAACTGATTCTCATATTTGCTTTATGGGTGGTGGTGCTTACGACCATTATATACCTGCAATGGTGGGTTCAGTTTTAGAAAGACCCGAATTCAAAACAGCTTATACACCTTATCAAGCTGAAGTTTCTCAAGGTACATTGCAAGTAATGTATGAATATCAATCATGCATCACTTCACTGACTGGAATGGATATATCTAACGCTTCACAATATGATGCGGGCAGTGCTTTAGCAGAAGCTTGTATGCTTGCTCAAGCGCAAAACCACCGCAACGAAGTTATTTTCGCCGGTACAATCAATCCAAACTATGTTACTGTGGCAAACACTATAACTCAAGGATTGGGAATAACCTTTAAAACCGCAAAAAATGCAGATGGAAGTTGCGATTTGAACACATTGAAATCTACTATCACTGACAAAACAGCCGCTATTGTAGTTTCACAACCGAACTTTTTGGGTTCTTTGGAAGAAGTGACCAAAATTGAAGAGATCTGCCATTCAGTTGGCGCAATGTATATAGTTGTTGTTAATCCTCTTTCTTTAGGTTTATTAGAAGCTCCCGGAAATTACAATGCAGATATAGTGCTTGGTGAAGGTCAACCTTTGGGTATTCCGCTTAATTTCGGTGGTCCTTATTTAGGATTCTTCGCAATTAAAAAAGAATATCTACGCAAAATGCCGGGTAGAGTATGCGGTGTTACAGAAGACAACCGTGGAAATAGAGCATTTGTTTTGACTTTGCAAACACGGGAACAACAAATCAAACGTGAAAAAGCAACATCGAATATATGTACAAACCAAGGTTTGATGATGTTGGCATCTACTGTATATATGGAAACAATGGGCAAAGAAGGAATTCGTGAAACTTCTGAACAAGCCTTCCATAAAGCCCATTACTTAGCAGATAAAATCAGTAAACTTAAAGGATTCTCTTTAGCGAATGGTAATCCATTCTTTAATGAATTCCTAATTCATACTCCTGTTCCGGCTTGCAAGGTAATAACAGAAGGTATAAAACAAGGATTTTTACCTGGTGTAGATGTTGGCAGTCTTCTCCCGGGAACTGATGGTTTACTAATTGCCGTTACTGAAAAAAGATCAAAAGAACAAATGGATAAATTTATCGATTTTCTAAGTAAAATTGCTTAATGGATAAAATTAAAGATAATATTATCAATTTCTTTACAGACAGAAGGCGCACACAGTGGTTTTTAATCATTTGTGTGTGTCTTTTGCTTCTTGTTTATGTATTATTTTCAAATTACGGTATTATTAATACCCTGAGATTACAGAATAACCAAAAAAAATTAATTACTGCGATTACTCAAGAACAACACGCCCACGATTCGTTGACCAAACGGTACAGACTTTTAAAGAGAGACACTCTATATATTGAACAAGTCGCTCGCGAAAAATACGGATTGGTAAAACCAAATGAAAAAGTATTTATTATGAAAGAAAAGGACCAAGAGTAACAATGAAATCTATTTTATTATGTTTGTCTTTATTAGCTATTTTTTCAATATATTCCTGTGTTGATTTATCTTTGCCAGCTAGTGAAACCGGTGTACCGAAAATTATTTCCACAAGCAAAAACGTCGTTGTCCAAGGCGATACTTTGACAATATATGGTGATTTTTTCGATATTCCCGGCAAAAATAACCAAATCATATTCAGTTCTACTGAAGGCAAATCAATTTATTCGTCCGATTCTGTTCTTAATTGGCAAATTGATAAAATATCAATTAAAGTAAAAGACACATTCACGAGCGGAACAATACAAATCAAAGCATTCGATACACTAAGCAATGCTTTTCCGATTACTATTGACCAGACCGATAAAATTGAGACTGTCACATTAGGACCAGCAACATTTCTAATGGGTTCTACTTCAGGTAATCACGACGAAGATACCGTAACGGTTAAGCTTACAAAAGCATTCCTCATTTCCAAAACCGAAGTCACCCAACGTCTTTATTTCCAAGTTATGCAATCCAATCCGGCGGTCATAACTTCGCCGTCTTTGCCTGTGTATAACTTAACATTCGAAGATGCTGTAACTTTTTGTAATCAGCTTTCTGAAATTCAAGGTTTTGATAAATGCTATACCATTAACGGCAAATCAATAACTTGGAATTCAAAAGCTAATGGCTGGCGATTACCGACTGAAGCGGAATGGGAATTTGCCTGCCGTGGAGCAACAAAAACTGATTATCCAATCGAGGATATGTCTTTGATGAGTTGGTATAATATTAATTCAGGGATTAAACCTCATCCGGTTGCAGATAAAAACCCAAATTCGTATGGTTTGTATGACATGAACGGAAATGTCCGCGAGTGGTGCTGGGATTTCTATAGTTCTTCGTATGCTAAATCACCAGTTGTCGATCCGAAAGGACCAACCGATGGCAGTTACCGCATTTCTCGTGGTGGTTGCTATGCCGATGGTATCTCATATTTGCGCAGCTCAAACCGTAGATTTACACAGAATGCCAATCTAACCGGAATTAGATTAGTTAGAAATTCTCAATAAATCAACCATAATCTTATAATAATTTGAAAATGTCCAACACCTTACAAAGGTATTGGACATTTTCTTTATATATCAATGTAGCTATGGGTCTAAGTACCTTCTTCTACTTTATATTCCGTAGAACAGCATCAAGAACCTTCTCAACAGGCAAATGCTCCATACAGAAGTAATCCGGATTTTTACATTTCGGGCTAAAATAACAAGTACACTCTTTATCAGGTTCAACTATTTCACCGCGCCCATAAAGTTCAAATTCAAAAGGATTAAAAATGTTATTTATTAATACTAATTGCTTTTTTAAACCTATTGCCAAATGCATTCCCATTGTTACAGCACTGACTATCAAATCGCATTTACTGCAAAGTGTAATAAACTCTTTGAGCGTAAAATAACCTGGATATACAGCACCTGAGCTTTTGCTTATGCTTTTATTGCGTTCGTCTTCCTGCTTTCCACCAAGTAGCAATGGATAGTAACCTTGAGCAATGAGTTCTTTAGCTAAATTGGACCAATTCTCTTCACTCCAAAGCCGGGAAACCCAGCGATCACCGCAACCTGTGTTTAAACCAATGATTTTCTTACCATCGTTTTTTATAGTGTATTCTAAATGCTCATCATATTCTAAAATGTATTCTTCGCCATTAAATTTCCAATCACAAATTTCGAATATCTCTTGGACATAAGACTTTTCATTGGCTTTATTAACATCGTCAAATAGACCTGTATCGAATTTGTGCTGTGCCAATTGATTGATAGGGGCTGGTAGTCCGTCTTCAAGATAAAAGCCAATCTTCTCGTAGGATTGGATTCTGTTCATAAGCGCACATGCTTCGTAATCTTTATCTAAATTGAATACTATATCGAATTTTGTTTCCTGAAGCACCAATATTGAAGCCGGGTCAAATGGCAATATTACGTCTATAGAGTTTTGTGGGAGAACCGCAGGAAAGTAGGATAACCACCAAATCTTTGAATTCGGGTATTCCTTGTTAATTTTATGAATTAAAGGAGTGGTGCGAATTACATCACCAGCCGCTCCAAGTTTTATTATCAGAATCTTCTTGTTAACTGTTTGATAATATTTACAATCTGAACATTTTACTGCAAACTCCTTATGAAATTTGCACGGTACCGTTCCTTTGAAATACTTGCAATCACTATTATAAAACATATTATTCCGTAAATTTGTATTGTACTTGAAACGCGATTTGGTATGTAAAAGCAGTTCTTTCTCTTGTCTCCAATGCGGTTATGGGAGTTAAAAACTCACCTCTCGATTTTTCAGTTCCTATTACATTAAGTGCTGTCAAAGCAAAAAACCAGTTAGCGTAAACATTTTGACTTTTTGACAATCTGCCTTCGCCGCCTAATTTAATACTTGTACCAATCCTAAAAGCATCTGTTTTTTTGGGATCGTTTAAATCATGTTCTATTGTAGAACCATCTTTGAAAATTTCAGTACCATGAAATGTATTAAATCCTAGATACGTAGCTCTAAGTTCGAATCCGGTATATACATTAATATCATATTCCGGGTATTTAAAGATTACATAATGCAAACCGGTGTACAAAGTCATTAAGTCAAATTTGTTTATTGTCAAAAAATCATGACTTGCATCGCCGGTTATAACTCTATCTAATTCTTTTGCTCGGAAAAATATATATTCTAACCCTATCGGTATCCTTATTTTATCGCTTTCGTCAATTGGCATACGAAAATTCACATCAAAACCGGATTGTGTTTCCTGAAAACTGCCTCCATAAGTAAAGATGTAGTTTCCGTTGTGCAAATCTTCTTTATTTACAAATGGTAATGCCGCTGGATTTTTGCCTATGACATTCATTATGGCTAATCCACCGGAAATAGAATAATTCATTGTATATTGAGATTTTACTTCATTTCCACCTAATAAGAAAATCAATACAAGTGCTATTATCGTTATTGCTTTTTTCATATTAATCCCTCAGTTTCTCCTTGATAACCAAATCATTTTTATGTTGTTTTATATTACTTTTCAATATCCACTCTCCGATTAATCCCATTGACACAAATTGAATACCAATGACTATCATACCAAGACCTAAATAAGCTATCGGCCGATTGCTTAATGCTGTCAATTTCATGAACCATTCTATCAATAGAACTAAGTCTATAATAAAACCAATCATGCTTATTGTAGTACCAATCAAACCGAAAAAATGCAATGGGCTTTTAGAGTATTTAGTTGTAAATATTACGGTTAACAAATCCAAATATCCGTTTATAAATCTACTTAATCCATATTTTGATTTTCCGTATTTACGAGCGTGGTGTGTAACCGGAGTTTCTGTTACGCGGAAACCTGCTAAATTTGCAAATGCCGGTAAATAGCGGTGCATTTCGCCATACACATCTAAACTTTTAGCCACTTCCTTCCTGTATAATTTAAGACCACAATTAAAATCGTGCAGTTTTACACCCGCGACTTTACTTGTTGCCCAGTTAAATAGCTTTGAAGGCAAGTTTTTTGTTAGTTTAGGGTCGTGCCGCACTTTCTTCCAGCCACTGACTAAATCATACCCCTCGTTCATTTTAGCAAGCATATTTTGCAATTCAGCGGGATCATCTTGCAAATCTGAGTCCATAGTAGCAATATACTCACCAATGGCATCATTAAAACCTGCTTGCAAAGCCGCGGCTTTACCGAGGTTTTTTCTAAATTGGATAGCTTTAAATTTTGTGTTTGTATAATGAATACCTTTTATTACTTCATACGAATTATCGCGTGACCCATCATCAACAAAGATAACCTCCCAACGCTCACCGCAGAGAATAGTCAATTCTTTTTCTAATTGTGCTGATAATTCCAATAGTGATTCCTCTTCGTTGTAAAGTGGAATTACTACAGATATCATTATATCATTGTTTTCTATCATAGCTTTATAAATCTACTAATTCTATCATTGAATTTAATAAAATATACTCCAGCACTTAATGTCGATACATTCAATCTGCCACCTATATAATCGGTGTTAATGACACATGTGCCGAACTCATTATATATTTTTACTATCCCCGGCGTTGGTACATTTTTCAATAAAATGTTATCTTCTGCTGGATTAGGATAAACAAAAATATCATTTTTTTCGGTATTTTCTACTACGTCGCTACCACTTTTGTTGTACCAAATAGTAATTATATGATCTTTCGAATAATGATTTTCTATATGAACAGTTTGGTTTTTTTTCATATCAACCCTAAATATATCTACATCAGGAAATATGTCTTCGATATATGCAGAATCAATTTCCGAGCCTAAAACATCCCAAGAAATATCAATCGCTGTTCCGGCACCATAATTTACATATAATTTATATTCTTCTTTGAAATTATTCTCTGTCTTTACAGATCTAAAATCTCTATATGACCATAAAGTTTCATTTCCATTTTTTAAATATAGGAAACAAAATAGATCAGGTTGTGGAGGCTCCATTGTCGGCAAGTCTTCTTCACCAAGCAGTAAGTCCAATCCGTCTGTGGCATCTTGCTTTGCCCCTATATATAGGCTATCAACACTAAACCCCAAATTATTCTTTATTTTAAGTTCTGTTTGCCAATTAAACTGCGAGAACAATGGAGAAAATCCAACAAGCAATAATAATAATAGTAAAATATTTTTTTTCATTCTTGTACCTAATTTTTTAAAAAATAAATGGGCACCGACAAATACAGCTCGATGCCCATTAATACTAAATCACTTTCGTATTATTTTACGATAGTAACTTTGATAAATGAAGTGCTAGCACCTGCTGTTAATTTGCAGATATAACTGCCGGCAGGTAAATTAGAAGAATCTAATGATCTTGTGAAGGACCCTGATTCCATTACTTCATTTGCTAATGTCATTACTTCATTACCTGTTACATCATATAATTTCAATGTAACGTTGGAACGTGAAGGAATTGAGAAGTTAACAGTAGAAACGCTTTCTACAGGGTTTGGATAAGCGAAGAATCCGCTTTCTGTGTTGTTTGTTGTTTGTTTAGCAACTTTAATTACGTTTGCCATCGCTTTTTCAACAACTACACTACCTGTGAAACCTTTAGAAATTGAACCGAATACTTTGCCACTGATTGCATCTGTAAATACATAGTCAGCGTCTGCATTATTGATATTCAATGCAAGAGGATATTCAACACCATTCAAATTGATTTCTGATTCTTTTGCGTTTGTTAAGTATTTATTTCCGTTAAAACGTACATCAAATATACCTTGTGGAGGTACTGGAGGTAATTCGAAGTTTTTATCATTGATATTGTTATCAGATGATAAGTATAATGTTCCTTCGTTGTGCGCGTTATCGCGAACGATTACTTTACTTGCTGTATTTTTTGCGTTGTCTTTTGGTTCAGAAGTACTGGCTTTTCCTTCGCCTTGGAAATGAACTAATTTTAAGTTATAATAACCGTTACGGTTTGTTTTAATCCAATAAGCATAGCCTGGATCTACAGTTTGAACTTCTTTATAACCTTGGTTAGTTTCGTATTTCCAAACACCAAATTTTTGTGTAAAATCAGGATCTGGAGCTAATTCACCGGCTCTGAATGTTTTGAAGTAGATACCGTCAATTGAAGTAGGGAAAGATAAACCGCCTACCATATTCCAAGAACCATCTTCATCTGGATCTGGGTCAATCATATCTGTTACGAATACGCGAACTGCATCTGATTTAGAATTGTTTGGATCGTATTCGATGTTAGTAATCAATGAACCTTTGAATATACTATCAACTACATTGCTGTATTTGATAAAATAACCCATACCTGGTTTCAATAAACCGTCAACAACTTGTTGATGTTGGTTCATTGTAAAGTGGTAAGGAATGTTCAAAGCGTTTGGATAAACTACACTATAATAATTATTCAATGGGCGAACAGGCAATGAAAGCATGTTCCATCCTTGGTGAATAGCGGCTGAACCGTATTCATTTACGAATGTAAATTGATGAGGTAATGTATATTCAATGTAGAAATCTTTAATACGTGAATCTAAGAATGTAAATGAACGTCTTGTATCACTAATTTGTGTTGCAATACGCATATCAACAGCTGGGAACAATTTTCCATTTTGGTCGTCTCTTAAATATAATTGAGAACCATCAGGGAAATCCGCAAGATCCCATTCTAATATAACAGGATATTTGTCAGCGCCACCGCTATTGAATTTTACATGATAAACATAAGTGCTTTGATCTTCGGTAAATTGACGAATGTCGCGTGAGTGAGTTCTTGGATTATAACGATCTGGCGCTATGTCTTGGAACCCATTTGCAGCTAAGGCTGTTCCATCAAATTGTGGATCCATAGGGAAGAATCTTGCATCTAAATTATCTGTTGATAATCCAGAATTATAAACATCTTCACCAAATAACCAATCAACTCCATTAGTAGCTCTACGTCCGGTACCAAATACCAATTTCACTTGTTCACCGGTTTGGCCGGCTGAGTTAAATAATGTCAAATTTATACCACCAACTTCACCTTGAGCTTTTTTAAGCAATGGTTCAAAAGGATTACGAATAAATGTGAATTTAACTTTTAATTGAACTGGATTTACTTCAGCATAAGGAGCTAAAAATGTAATTGTTCCATCGTAGTGACCTGCTTTTTCTAAATCAGTAGGATCAACTGGTGGATTTACACTTAGTTTTTTCCAATCTGCTACTATTGATAAGTAAATTGGTTTTTGTTCTATAGTTTCAGCACCAATTGGGTCAACGCGGCCATTACCTAATAAACCATTATCTATGTATGGTATATCGCCATTTGATTTTGTTTTGTAAGTTAAGATATAATCTTCACCACGTGTTTTGTCTGTTTTGAATAATAACCAATCTCTATCAGAAGAGATGCTTGGGTACATCATACGAGTACCTGTGATTTTATTCAAAAGGCGTACTATACGCTCTGCATATCTAGGAGTCGCACAGTTTGAGTCAATAGAAATTGGTTCAACTAATTCGTATTTACCAACTCCTGTTTGGATTAATTGTTGACCTTCTAAGTTTACAACAAAGTCAAAAGCAGGTAATTTATCAAAAAAGTGAACTGCTATTGAACCTTCTTTATAAGGTTCGGTATTGAACCAAGTTGTTCCTTCGTTGTTCAAACCTGTCATAATCTTTGTTGGTGCACCAGGATAATCAGTAGCGGCTTCTATAATATCATAATCTGAAAATTCAACAACTGGGCGGTCTTTAGTAACGTCCATGTCGTTGTATTTGATTTCACGATTATCAATATACAAAGGTTTCTTACTAATAAATTCTGTTTGACCTGGTTGTGATGTTGCAATTACTTGGAAACGAACAAATAATAATATGCTTCTTGTTGCTTCACCACGGTCAGCATCTGGTGTTGTCGGTAAAGGCACACCAGAAGTTCCTACTATAGTAAAACGACGTCCATCATCTTTTTCATTTGTTGTTGCCCAATGCACAGGGTCAATATAATGCCAATAGTAATTATCTTTTTCGTCACCACAATCAAATGCAAATTTACTTGCAAGAATTTCTTCAGGAGAAACTCCTTGTGCTTGTAAATACTGTGGTGGAACAGTTTCAACACCTACTGCTCTTAATGTCTTTGAATCATAGAGCAAACTGAATTTGAAGCTCATGATTGGATTAGGAATATACCTTTTCTTTGAATTGTCTGCACAATAATAACAAAACCAGTTATTACTTATGAAAACAGGTAACAAGAATTCGCGTGGTTCGCCTTTCGCTGTTGGTAACCATAGTCTACCATCTGGGTAGAATCTTGCATCATAGCCGCCATCTTCACCTACTAGCGATAGGTTTGGGACTAGTGGTTTGGCAATACCACTTGTTTGTGCACTTACGTGACCAACGGTTGCTGTTAATAGCATTATTACAAGTGCTAAGCCAAACACAACTTTAAAAGTACCTCTCATTTAAAACCTCCAATAAATTTTATTTATTTATTATTATTTTTTTGATTTCAAATTTATCATCAATTAATTTTGTTTTCACAAAATAAATTCCATTATAAATTTCATTCAAACTTATTAGTTTTTCGTTTGTAATAGTTATTTCTTTTACTATTCTTCCGTTCATATCAAAAACAATTATCTCTTTTACTTTTTGAGGGTCGTTAAGATATATTGCGTCCTCTGCTATTGTATAGTCGTTTTCCTTTGTTTCATTTACTGAGACTTGAGGAATTATATTGATAATCTTAAAAGATTTATCTTCTACACTTCCTACACAATCGCAATTGTCATCAATAGTTGGAATAATTTTAATTTCTACAGAATCAGTGATTGTATTTTTCAATTCAACATTTAGATTGAATAAAGTATTTGTACTAAATTCTTTCATTCTTGCTTTAACATTCATTATCGATTTTTGATCTTGTATTACACTTTCAATACTCAATATTTCTAAATCAGAATTTTCTTGATTTTCTGCTAAAGTAACTGTAAACAAATCCGGATTAGGATTTTCAATTATAAAACTAAGATTTTCCAATTGCTTGGTATTTTCAAGTTTATAACCTACATTTACAGCACAAGATTTAGCTTCATTCAATTTGAATTCATCATTCGAAACAATACTGAATTTGTTTTTTGATACATCACCAGGAATCACATTAATATCGCTACTTGAATACACAATTTCTTGACCTCTAAATGAGCTAGCATCTAAAAAGTCTATATACTGAAATTCAATTGGCGATGACATTCCTACTGAGTCAGGTCCTACATATATTGCTTTGAAAGCCACTAAGTGACGTTCACCGTATAATAAAGTATTTCCTGTTACCATACCAAATGCTCTGAATGTACCATCTAAATTGTTATCTTTATCTTTACCAAGTGCAAATCCCCGATATATTTGAGGGCATAACTCAGTAAAAGAATTCATAGGCAACATAGAGATAATTCTCACTAATTTGGGATCATATTTCATCCATAAATCATAACCGACAAAGCTGTCTGCTTTTACTACTTTTCCAATGTCAATTAAAAAATCGAATGTTTTTTCTGTACTATTACAAAGAACGATATCGTTTAATATTTTAACTTGAACATTTCTAGTTTCGGCAACTGCTACCTGTCTGCTGGTAAATATTACCAGCAGAAGGGCAGTTATAAATAGATATGTTTCAAATCTTTTCATTATTTTACGATAACTTTAACTGTTTCAGTTGAATTATTACCTTCTACACTGATGAAGTACATACCGGCTTCTAAATTAGGGTTCCAGCTAATATTGTTGGTTCCTTGATTTAAATTACCATTGTATAGTTCAGCCAATTTATTGCCTAGCATATCATATACTGTAACTATGTAAATTGCTTCATTTTCTGTGTTAATTGTTATTGTAGCGTTATTTGCAACTGGGTTAGGTGTAACTACGACATTTCCTATTACAACATTACCACTATTAACAGTAGTTGCTAAAGAAATATTGTTGTGTGGTTTGTCATTAAATCTAATTTGAGTTAACTCAATATCAGAATTATCGGATGTTACTGTTATCAGACACAAATATTCGTCTTCGTTGAATTCGCCTGAACCTGATAAAACTGCAATGTTTTCGCCTTTTTCAACTACAACATTTAAGTTCTCATTTCCAACCATATCAACGATAGTGCCATTAACATGGAATTTAAAGCTCAATGGACCGCTTAGGTTACCATTTACAAATACAGGGAATTGATATTTATTATCATTTAATTTTTTAATTTCGCCTATTTTAAGACCAGTAGCTTGATTGTCAAGTAAATTGATTTTACCTTGTTTAACAAGTGAATCTGATAACCAAGGTAATTCAGGACATCTAGCGCCAATATAAGCTAATATAAGAGCGGCATCGAATTCTGTTACTTGGAAATAAATTTGTTGTCTTGGATTACTGATTTCTTTTGTAATAGGATTTGCTAAACTATCATCGAAGAATGCGTTTTTCCAAGTAATGTCAACTTTTTGACCGCTTGTGTTAAAGAAATAACGGCCATTATGATTAACATCACCGTGATAAGCGGCTCTTTCGATTGTTGGGTCTAAAGCTACGCCGGTAGCCATAGAGTTCATAATGACGCGAACATCATTAGGAGTTACCCAACGGTTTTGATAGTCGTAGTATTGGTTGTGTCTTCCGCCGACAACTTTTGAGAAGTCAACATCGCCATCACCCCACCATAATTTTTCTTTTGAACGACCATAAGATTGGAATCTAATTCTAGATTCATTATAAACTGATGGTGTCCATTCGTTAGTTAATTCTTTTGATGTGGTAGCCGCGGCCATCATATCAACTGGAGCGTTGTCCCAAACTAAACCATTAATAAAGTCTGCTTCTACGCCTTGTGCTTTTTTATATCCTTTCATACCAACGATAGAATTTTTTACAATTATTCTATCATCTGTTGAATATATATTGTGTCCAACTGAACCGTAACAGAATTCAACATCACCTTGACGTGAATACAAGTCAACTGATTGATAAATTCTTACTTGGAAGCTGGCAACTGAAGATTTGATCTTTTCGCCATTTAACATGTAATTTACGTTAAGATTTTTCCATTGGATAATCAAAACTTTATGACCTTGCGCATCAGCATCTCTGGTCAAATAGGATATTTCAGATGGCAAGTAACCATTGAAGTTACTATTTGCTTCACGATAGTAGTGATCGCCCCAAAATGGTGCAATTACGTTTACCGGATAAGATGGATCATCATTGAAAAACGCTTGAATAGGAGTTCTTGTAGCTTCCATCAATAGAGGTGGTTCAATTAAGCGACCATTATCCATACGACCGAAAGTTACAAAACCATTTACGTTTATAAAAAGATGATCATACACTTCACCATTGAATTCAAATGAAAATCCAATTGGTATTTTTGCATAGCCATCATCTTGATCTACTATACCTGACGACATAGGTGTTTTTAAAAGATCGTTATCGCCTACAACGACTGTTTCTTTAATATTCGCAATATCTTCATACGAAGCAGTTACGATGAATATGTTTGAAAACTCGGTACTTATTTGGGCAAACATATTTACGTTTGTTACAAAAAGACCTAATATCGCTGTTAGTAAAACAAATTTTATTTTTCTCATTATTTATATCTCCTTAATATTTTCTTTGTAATGGGAGTCCCCTTTTCAGGGGACTTCCCTATTAAATTATTTTACTAATCTTACAAGATATGTTGAAACATTGTTACCGCTTACTAATCTTACTTGATAAGCACCTGATGCCATTATGTTATTGTTATTATCTGTTCCATTCCAATCTGATACATAAGTACCAGGATTGTACATTCCGTTTTCTAATACTTTTACTATGTTACCTAACATATCAACAACTTCTAATTTAATTTCACTTGATTCTAAAACAGTGAAAGTAACATTAGTTGAAGTTTTTACTGGGTTAGGAGAAACACTAGTTACTTGTGTAGCTGTTATTTGACCATCTTGACTAACTGATACTGGATCTACGTAATCAATAATAAATCCTGTAACATCAGTTCTGTTAACTGTGATTACCCAAGTTTTGTTATCAGCATCCCAAGTCATACCAATGTTTGAAGCATTGAAGAACTCTTTATCAGGAGCATCCATTCTAGCGCGGAAGATTTGACCGTTTGAACCGGCATCTTTAATTACCCACATATAACCAGCTGGGTTCTTTGTTGCGTCGCCTATGGTAGGAATCTGTCCAGGTTCCCATTTGATTTGTACAGGATAGAATATTGATGATTCTGATTGTACACCACCAGCTTGGAATTTAGCTTCATATACTGAGCGTCCTGATTCACCAGCCGCTAAAGATGGATGAATGTTACGTAAAGTACCAGTTCTTGTAGGTATTTGCCAACGTGCATCAAATACGTCACTTGGAGGTAAAGGAGGTAATTCATATTCACAGAATACGTAATCTAATTTACCTAACCATAGTGGGTTGTCTGTTCCGTCGCCTCTAGAAGCTTCTTGACGTGAAGATGTACCGAAGTTTAATACTTGGAATGATCCGTTAGCATTCTTTACAGTTACGTCTGCGGCAAAATCAACTTCTAATGAAGTACCGATATAATAATCTAATGTATCAGAGTATCCAAATCTATCTGTTGCTACTATTATTAATTTTAGTTTGCCGTCAGGAGTATTTGGAGTTTCTTGGAAATTGTCTGAAGAAATAGTAATCGTAGTATCTTTAACATTTACATCATCCGCATTTATAACAGCTGGGTCTACTTTGATTGATGTTACTTCATCACCTGTTTCTGCATTATAAACTTTAATGGTAACTCTGTCACCACTGCGTAAGAAGTCTTTATCACTTACGATTAGATAATCTACAAATGAGCCGCCTTTGTCAACACAATGTGTTGACAACAAAGATTTAAGTGAAGGTTTGTAAGCAATTGCTTGAACGTACATTCTTAATGTTTTTAAATCATTCAAACCATTTTCATCAGTTACCAATACAGTAACCATTTCTGTTATTCTACCACCATTAATCGTTGGATCTTCAACATCATTAATACCTGGTGTACCATAAAGTACGCCACTTTCTTTGTTGATTTGCAACCAATTTGGTGTAGTGTTTTTACCTGTTAGGTCCCAATCGCCTGCTTCTGCAAAGCAAGGATCTTTCGCTATTTTACTTCTTACATCACTCTTATAAATCAATTCGAATTTTTGTGCTTGGTCAACGTTAGGATCGAATACTTTAATACTTCTTGTTCCTAATATTTCGCCATATACATCCAAATAATAGTTATAATCTTGAGCTTGAATAGCAGTTGGTAATGTGTCATTTGTAATAGTTGGTTGATAGTTGATATAAACAGGATATTGTTTTGTTGACAAGCCTGAGTGACCGTCGTTTGCAATTACTGTGAATACTGTATCATTAATCATATAACCTGTTTCATTGTCATCGTCAGCTTTGATAGGATTCAAAAGATTCATAGCTTCAGCTTTTGGTATACGAATATTCAATTTACCATAAGTTGTAAAATCGCCAACTACAAGATCTTTGTTAGAGTCATCGCCATATTTACAGATGTATTTGTTTGACATCCATTCTGGGCGTGTTTGAACAACGATCATTGTATCATTAGGAGTAAATTTACTCTCGCCTTCATATAACATATCGTCAATAACGATTGTATCACGCCCTTCATTATATATTGCTAAATTCATAAATCCATAAGCAGTCATACCGTAACGGTAATCCCAAGCTGGATTTTTTGCTGTAACAGCTGGTGAATGATCTTCACATTCGTCATCAGTATTGATGTCTACTTGGAATCTCAATTTATCAGTTACGTTAGCAATTAGTACTTCAGTTCCTAATACATCATCAGGATATGAGCAAGGATAAACTGAAGGGTTATATATTACATAATCAACAGCAGGATCGTCTATACGTTTTACTGTTTCAGGTGTCTCGTCAAATTCAATGAATCTTGGAGCACTGTCAACAACAAATATTTGGAACTTGTATTGTTGATAATATTTTGAACCGAAGTCAATTGTATCTTGTTGTAAGAAGCGTGCATTGTCTGTAGGCAATCCTGGGTTATAGTCATAAACTGTTGCATTGAAATAAGGTGGGAATGTTTCAACAAATTTTGAAATCAAATCTGCACTTAATCCATCTGCTTTCATTTTATCAACTAAACGCCATGAAGGAGGATAGTTACCTGCGCGAACAGTTACCCATTCACCGCCTGGTACTACGAAAGGATTGATTGGTTTACCTTGGAATTGAATATAACCTTTAGCATTATCTTTTGTTTTGTCAGCGGCAAATTGTTTTACCGACAACCAATAAGATAAACCGCTATTCGCATCAACTTCCCATTCATAGAACAATTGTCCAAATTTCGTAGGTTGTAATACTGAGCTTGGGTCATATAGCAATACTGAATCAATAGCTGTAACTGCTAAAATAGAGTCACGGCCAGGTTTGTATTCATTGTTTCTTGCAGGATATGTACGATCTTCTGTAATGAAGATTCTATTTGCAAATTCATCAACTACTAATGTGTCGTATCCTGTTCTCCAAGGATATTGTGTAGGAACAACTTTAGTGAATATATTGTTTTTCAATTTTGGAATATCACCAGTAAAGTGAGGTGGTAAAGATGATTCAGAAACTACGAATTTTAATCCGCCTTTCATAACGCCATCAATATCATCAATTTGTGCTGTTCTCCACAAGAATGTTCTTGAGATTACACGGATAGTATCACCAACTTTTACAGGAAGAGCGCGGTAGCGTTCACCAGCAAAGAAAGTAGTCATTGAGTTGTTGCCGTCTTGGTTAGAAGTAGGCATTGTAGGACGGTTGCTGAATAATTTATTAACAAGCATGTCTTGAATATTTTCATTCAAACCTAATTTCTTAACGTCTGCATGATATTTTCTGCCTTGTAATGCTGAATAATCTTCATTCATAGCATTTCTTCTTAACTTACGTAATAATTCTGCACCGTTACCGATAGTTTTCAAACCTTCGGATAATCTACGGTTGATATATCTATTTTGGTTATTATAACCTGCTAAATGTGAAGAGTCAGGAACTAATTCAACAGTATTTCTGAATACTTCTAAATAAGGAGCACCCTCGCCTACTTGTTTTAAATTAACTCTAACGATATCATTATTCGATTCGTTTATTACGAAGAATACTGATTCATTCAACATCAATGGGTCATTGTTACTTAGGTTTTCGTCGCCACGATAATCCACATTTGCTTCCAAATATAGTGGGTATCCAATTGGATGATGATCAACACCATTTGAATCAGGTGAGAACCATTCAGTTTGTAATGCGGCTAATGCAGGGTAAACTAAATTACCTTGAGGGTCTCTCATTTCAGCTACTTGTGGATCACGAGCCCATTTTTTAACATATTTGCCAAATGATGGTTTAGTATCGTCTTTAAAAGATTTCAATAGTGGAGGGATTCCAACTGCGAAATCTTCAATAGGACTCATTCTGCGTTTTGAGTAATCAGCTGTTTTGATATCTGTACCTTTGTCGTACATATCATATACTAGGCCTGAGAACAATAATTGTTCAGGAATACTCATAGTGCCAGGTTTTGTTACATCGCCAGCGGCATTATCCAAAGGAACCAAATCATATTTATAAATACCGATTGATTCGAATGGACCTTGTTCTCTTGGATCAGCTGTCTTAGGGTATAAGAAAGGTAACCAAGATTTTGCAGGATCACCGGCTACGAAGAATGTTTCCATTCTTGCGCGAAGGCTTTCGTTGCTTAATGCTACTATATCCATAATAACGTTAGCTTGAGTTTCACCCCAATAGTTTCCACGTAATGTATCTGTTCCGCCAAAACCAATACCGGTTGAGCCAGTTAAAATACCTTTTGTATTTGGTGCATCTGGTAATCTAATTAAGAAACGAGCATCGTTATCATAAATAGAGTTTGCTGCTTCTGAAAATTCATTTGCAGGAAGTGGACCTTGAATTTCACCATATAATGTTGCAGGAGCTAAGTCGCTTGACAAAATATTTTCGCTTGGGCGTACAAAAGGACCTGTTATAACGTTTTGTGTTTTACCAATGATTGATGTTGCAACGTTCTTTGTAATCAAAGAGCGGTTGAAAACCAATTTTAAGTTAAAGTTATCTGAGTAAACTGCAGAACCTGTATAAGCTTTGTTATTTTGGATTCTTACGCGATTGAATAAGAACATATCTGCTGTATCAACATGACCTTGTCCGTCCCAATTTAGGCTGTCTAAAATAAAGATAGCGCCACCCAAACCAATACCGTTTTCAGGAATATATGTGTCAGCATTTCTTCTTACTACGTCAATTACTGCATCATCATGAGGTACTACTGTAGACCATGATGTACCGCCGTCAACAGTTTTTTTGATCATACCATAGTCGCCTACGATATAACCCGTTGTTGGTGATGGGAAGTAAACTGATTGTATGTTCCAAGTATTACCCATGTTTAATTTAGCCCAAGTTGTTCCACCGTTTACTGTTTTGTACAATTCACCGTATTTACCAGCGGCATAACCAGTTTGTGTACTTAGGAAGAAAACGTTTTCCAAATCATCTTGGAACAAACCTTCTTGAATTAAATTCCATGTGTCACCGCCATCAGGAGTTTGAATTACAGTACCATCGATACCAACAGCGACGCCGGCAGTAGCACTTACAAAGAATACTGATTTAAGATCTTTTGTCATACCGATCATTGGGGTATAATCCCAATTCAAACCGCCATCGACAGTTTTCAATATATAGCCGTTTGCGCCAACTACATAACCTACTAATTTGCTTGTGAAAGATACACCGTATAAATTACCATCTGTGATAACTTTTTTAGTCCATGTTTCGCCGCCGTTTTTAGTTATATAAACAACACCGCCGTCACCTACTGCATAACCATCGTTTGTACCAACAAAGTTCACATCATATAATGTGCTTGTTACGTCAGAGTTTTTATTTACCCAAGTCAAACCACCATCAGTTGTTTTCAAGATAACGCTATGGTCACCTACTGCAAAACCTGTTGATGAGCTTACAAATTGAACATCTTCCAATCTGTATTTTGTACCTGAGGTAATATATTGCCAATTTAAACCGCCATTAGTCAATTTAATAATTTCGCCGCCATAACCTACAGCAACGCCATTACTTGCATCTGTCCAATGTGAAGCCAACAATTGTGTTGTTGTAGCTTTAGTTCCAATTTCTTCTTGAGTTGTACCTGTACCTGCTTGATCTGCCATTACTGCATCTTCAACAACTGTTTGGTTGCCGATAAAGCGTGTTAACATTCTTGCATCTGCAGGAAAGTTAGTCAAATCATAAGTGAATACTGGATCGTTAGAGGTATAACCTTTAACTAAACCATCACTATAATGATTGATTTGATCTAAGTCCGTTACAAAAGCGCGTTTTGCTTGTTTTGAAGGACAAAGAATAGATAAAGCACCACCGTTACCATTATAAACTATGTTATTTTGGAACAATGTACCTTTTACTTCATTTAATTCTGTATTAACTGCATAAACCGCACCACCGCCACGAACGTCCGCCGCGAAATCGTTTTTGCCATTATTATTAGAATATGAAGATTCACCTACTTTATTACCAATGAATTCTGCACGAGCAATTTTCATAGTTTTTAAATAAGTTGGAATATATTGACCTGGGTCAGCAAACGGAATGAAAGATTCAATAGCGCCACCAGCGAAACCGGCTTTGTTATTGTAGAATTTCACAGGGTATTTACCACCGTAACCGATCAATGAATTTACTTCAACGCCACCGGCACCATTAATGGTTGATTGACGTTTTGTAAATATAGCACCACCGAATGCAGTTGCTGAGTTATTTTCAATAACGATATCAAAACCCCAATCTCTTGTGATTAATTTAACATCGCTACCGCCAATAATTGGAGAACCTGGTTTGTTTGCATTACCATCAATAAAGATAGCACCACCGGCACCTGCATAATTACCAGCTACGTAAGTAGGGTTATCATTTGTTCTTGCAGGACCGCCGCGTAATTGGAATCTACCATTTGAATTATCGATATAAACACCACCACCCATTGAGTAAGAAGCGGCGCGTGTACCTTCATTCATATATTTAGTATATGTGTAGTTGTCTTTCAACTCGCCAGCTAAAATTAAAGCTGTATTTTTACCTAAGTAAATTGCACCACCACGAGCACCTTCAGAACCTGAAGCGTCTTGATAGTTAGCGGCAAAGTTATTTGTAGCTCTAAATTGGTCAAAAGCGAAATTGCTGGCAGATGTGTATAAATCTACATATTTTCCACCGATTTTAATTTGATTGTTGCAACCTAGAGCAACTTCAATGCTTGAATTGCGAGCGTAACCTTCGCCAGCCATATAGATAGCACCGCCATTTGCAAAATCGCCATAAGCTTGTGGATAGTGTGCAGGATTTTGTACATCATCATCGATGATTCCGGCTACAGTATCTGTATTAGCTAGTCTAGCAAAGTTTTTATCAAATGTCAGGTTTCTTACACGGCCTAAATAAACTGCCAAACGAGCATCATCAAATGCTTGACGTTCGCCGTCTAATAAAGGTTCGCCTTCTGTTTCGTCAATAGCGTCAATTTTCAACAATTTGCTCATTCCTGGGTAATTACCTTCTTCAATTATAGTAGAAGCAGTATAATCAGGATCTAAGATTGTTGGGTTTTTGTCCAAATCGTAGCGTGCTAATGTTTTGCTCGTTTTAGGATAACCTTCTGGAGATTGTAACATCATTAAAGCACCACCGCGATTACGAGCCATGTTATTTGTAAATGTACATTCTAATAACCAAGTTCTTGAACTCAATGAAGCGATAGCACCACCGGCGCCATTTGTCATTTGATTCAACTTGTTGTTAATAGCTGTGTAAATAGAACCTTGGACTTTATCATTATAGAAAGGTCCACGGCTAACAGTAACATCTTTTTTGAAATTGTCAAATTTACAATTTCTAAAGAAGGCGGCTCTTGCACCAGGAAGGATCACGATGTGACCATATTCTCTAGTTGCTTTGCCTTCTGGTTGTCCTCTGAAAAGGATTTGTTGTTCTTCGATATCAACGGATTTATATCCGAAACGTTGCCATTTTATGATATTGATCAAAGAATCACCTTTAGGAGGATTATATTCGCCTAAGCGACCAGCTATGAACATCATAGCTTGTTCGTAGGAAATGATAACCTTGGTAGGGTCATTACCTACTACTAAACCTGTACTCGATACATATTTAGAGTAAGGTCCGTAAACTGACGTGTTGTCAGGATTACGTAAGTTTACCAACGTTTTATTTACTACGTCGAGTAATACGTTGTAGATGTAGTTTTCTTTTTTACGGTTAACAGTAAACTCTTCAGTTGTGTTAACTTCTACTACACCTGCGTTTAAGAAATAATTCGGATCTGCATATCCATAGTAGTCATCATTTGGTGACAATGGATTTAAACTACCTGGGTTATAGGTAGCTCTTGCTAAACCATCCGCGATAATACGTCC
Organism: bacterium; assembly: GCA_037127915.1. Taxonomy (GTDB): domain Bacteria; phylum Bacteroidota; class Ignavibacteria; order Kapaibacteriales; family UBA2268; genus JBAXXL01. The sequence continues at coordinate 188,792 of JBAXXL010000001.1, read as the reverse complement.
GCCGGTTGAGTCTATAAGGCGTCCGTTAGGATAGAATAGGATTTCGGATCCCGGCTCGATAATTAATGTACCGCCGACAACCAAATCTCTATCGATAATGTAGGTCGAGTCTTTTAAAAATACTCGAACCTTATCAGGCGCGATGCGACCGGATACATAAGCTTGTGGTTTTTGTGCCAACAAGTTTCCGGAGCAAATGATGCCTGCTAAGACCATTAAGAGTGTCAAACGAATCAATCGTTGCATGATACCTCCAACTATTAAAACAATTCAGACAATAATTTATTAAAAAAATTCTAATTTTCTGTCTATTAACTAATAAAAATTACATATTTACTATTCAAATTCTATGCCAAGTCTTACAAGTCCAGACTTTGCATAGTTTATGAAACTGCTTTTTTCAAGCTCGTCAACTATACGTTTGTAGAACTCGCCTGCTTTCTGCTTGTCGCCCGCTTTTTCAAACGATAGACCTGCGAAATACATGTAACGTGCTTTACTGTTGTCATCCAAGGCTTTGTCAGCCGCTTTAATGTAGTTTTCCGCGGCTTCTTTATAGTTGCCTTCAGTTTCAAAGCATGAGGCCATTCCCGCAAAGCCTCCCATACTTACAGCCTCACTTTTTGATTTTGAGGCTTCTACATAAAAATCTTTTGCTTCTTTTACTTCACCGAGTTTTGTTGCGGATAAACCGGCAAAAAATGCCGCTGTCTTGCCGGGTTCTGTACTGGAATATTCATCGGAGATTTCTTTCAAACCTTTTAGCTTTTCGCCGCGGATTTGAATTTGCGGATTGCCGTTTAATGCGGTCTCATACTCTCCGATTTGGTAGTATTCAATGACACGCATCAAAGCCAAGGAGGCTTCGTTATAACGTTTTTCCGCTCTCCAATTGAAATAGTAAATCAGTAGAACTACTGCTATCACAGCGACACCAAGAACAATTATAACCTTTGAGTTCCTTGTTATGAAACCCAAAAGTTTATGCTCCTGGTTTGCTTCTTTTGCAATGGCATCCTTCTTTTGGACGCCCCCTTGCAATTCGTTTTTCTCTTTCATATCCTCTAATTTTTAATTATTATTCAATTATTTAGCACGCCCGAAGGGAATCGAACCCATAACCTTTGGAATCGGAATCCAACGCTCTATCCAATTGAGCTACGGACGCAAAAATGCAAATAAATCAACATACAAAAATACTACAAGTCAGACAAATATCAAAATTATTATATCTTATTTTGCTCTATTATTGTATATTATTTTTTATTTTTTCAACTAAAACTGTTTTGTGTCAATTTATTTGCACATTTTTACAAAATATTATTTTTTCGAATGTGAATTTAATCATATTAATTCACATAAAAAAAATTAAAAACCGATTTGTTGACATATAGCAATCGGCTTTTAAAAAAAATATAGTAATCTAATTTCCTATTTTTCTCTCTTCGGTGGATTTGTAAACAAAGTTCGTCCGGGATCATCGGAAAATGTGTTTAGCGTTTTCTGAAGCTCTTTATTTGTCACTTTCAAATCCTCTATTAGCTCAATCATACTCAAAAATGTTCCGGTAGTTTGACTCTGAATCGATGTTACCGCCGAATTCATTGTTTGAGTCGTTGTATCAAATTTAGAATAAACGCGCTCCATAAATACAGGAATATTGATATCACTTATTTTTGTGTCAATTTTTTTGGATAAATTCAAAACTTCGTCAGAAGTTTTTCTCAAATTAAGCGAGGTATATTCCAAATCGTCATATATTCTGAGAGAATCCAATTTAATCAAAACATGAGCTAATTCAGCGGAAGCTAGTTCAATGTTTCCTAGAATATTAACAGCTTGTTCATTGCGCAAAAGTGAATTCGAATACGATACTAATTGTGTTAATGTATCAATCAGTTCATATAAACGGTCCGATATACGAATGTACTCAATCTTGCTCAATTTCGATGCAATATCGGTTGCCGCTGTTGCAAGCCCTTCAATATCCGATGGCGATGACTCTATCAATTCCATTTTGGGAGTAAAACTCAGCGTTGGATGTTGCCGCATAAGAGATTTATCCTTTGGGTAATATAGTTGTAAAAATTTACCACCGGCAATACCCGAAAATGTGGCTTGAACACGAATGGAACTATTTATTATTATTTCAGGCATTATCTGCATCTGAACTTCAACCAATTTTCCGTCAGGCGCTATCTTGATGGCTGTTACACTACCGCCGGCGACACCTTGATATTTCACCGGAGACCCTACATTCAATCCATCAATAGATGAATCGAAATAAGTTACATAAAACTTGCTCTCGTCGGTTAATTTATCTGCTCCTAACCATATTACTATTGCAATAAATAGTCCAACTGCAAAAATTACGAATAGACCAATCAAAAAAGTATTACTCGTTTTTAGCTTACTCATCTTCGTCTTTTTTATAAATTATATAACAATCATTATTAATTTGTTTTGTTGATGTTTGTTTAAATCTTATGCCCGCATTTAATGTTCCTGAGTTGTAACCACCGAAAGCTTTTTTACCTGCTCCCAATAATATTGGCGCTTGGAATATGTGTAATTCATCACAAAATCCATTTTGCAAAAAAGATGAATGCACTTCCGCGCCGCCTTCTACTAATAAAGACGCAATATTGTGTTCTTTTGTTAATTTGTTTATGATTTCGCTTATATCCAATTTACCCTTTGAATCTTTTTTTATTGGTAAAAGCATTACATTCATCGAAAGCAAATTTTGTGCCTTTTTGTAATTCTCAGGATTTTCAGAATAACAAACAATTGTTTTTTGTTCTGCGGCGGTAGAATATACTTTAGAATTTTCCGGTATTTCCAAATTGCTGTCCAAAACTACTCTAATTGGAGCACGCCCGTTTATAAAGCGAACGTTTAATTGTGGATCATCCAAAATAACAGTATTTTTCCCAACTAAAACGGCGTCCAATTCACTTCGCAGTTTATGAACTTCCCGTCTCGATTCCTCCGATGTCAACCATTTCGAGGTTCCATCGGCGGCGGCGGTAAATCCATCAAGCGACATTGCTGTTTTTAAAACGATATATGGAAGCCCTTTGCTTATATATTTATTAAAAGAGCGGTTCAAATATCGGGATTCATCTTCCAAAACTCCCACAATAACTTCTATTCCGGCGTTCAGCAGTTTACTTACACCTTTACCGGAGACCAGAGGATTGGGATCCACCATACCAACAACAACACGCTTTATTTTATTTTGAATTATAGCGTCTGTACACGGAGGTGTTTTCCCAAAATGAGAACAAGGCTCCAAATTGACGTACAAAGTAGACCCTTCTAACAATTTGGCATCGATATTCGACATCGCTTCAATCTCAGCGTGCGGTTTTCCGAACGCATTATGCCAACCTTCACCAATTATCTTATCATTTTTGACAATAACACAGCCCACCAAAGGATTAGGACTAACAAACCCTTTCCCTTTTTCCGCCAAATCCAAAGCGTGCTGCATATATTTATCATTTATCATACGGATTTTTCCAATCAATTTCCATGTCCATTACATAAGGTTTAGGAAGGCTTGTAATAAGAACTTGAGCTTTATATTTCCCTGTTACCAAAATATTATTAGAGTTATCAGTTACATACCAATCGATGAAATACTTGTGTGTTTGGCCTACTGAATCGGGCAAAGGCTTTGATATCGAAGAAGAAAATGCGTATTTACTATCTGAACGCCATATAACAGTTCCACGCTTATCGCTTATTATCAGCTTAAGGTGTTCTGAACTGCGGAAATGCTCCAACGAATCTAATCGTAAACGTGTAGCTACGACTTCAAAGTGTAGAGTCTTATCATTAATCTTTGTTACATTACATTTAACAGATAATGCCCGTTCAGATGGCACTTCTTTATCCTTTTTCATTGAAGAATAGGATAATAATATAGTTATAACAAAGAAAAGTACTATTTTTGTTTTTGTTATCATACTGAAATTAACGATTTAAAATAATTAAATTTTACAAATTTATGAAAAAATTCAAAATCTTAATCATCTTAGCATTCATTTTTTCATATTACAACCTGAATGCAGAAGGAACTGCCGGCACAAACGCGCAATTAGAAACACTATATATAGTGGATATGCCAACTGCCGGAGTGAATCCGGTAAAGACAATTGGTTTCAATAGCTTGTTTATGTCTGAAGGCGGTTTATTGTTATACCTCAATTATTCTCCGTTTAAAAGGTTCAATTGTGGTATAAGCTATTCCGGGAATCATGTAATTGGCTCTGAAAAAATGCTGTTCCAAAAATACCCGGGTTTCCAAATATCATATAGAATCGTCGACGAAAAGCTAAAATTTCCGGCATTATTAATAGGTGTGAACACACAAGGCAGAGGAACGTATTTTGCAGAATCAGTTCGCCATACCATTTTATCGCCGGGTGTGTATATTGCGTCAAGTAAAAATTTCAAATGGGACGCCGGTTATATAGCTCTGCATGCAGGCATTAATTTTTCCTTCGACCAAAATGGTCCTAAAAAATTGCCCAACTTTTATTTCGGCGCTGAACAGTCAATTGGAACACGTTTCGCAATAAACGCCGAATATAATGCTTGTATTGATGAAAGTAATACAGGGTTCCGCTATCCGAACAGTATAGGAACGCTCAATGCTCGCTTGCGTTGCAGTTTAGCCGAAAGAACTACTATAGACATCGCCTTTAAGGATATATTCGGGTCATCAACAAAAGAAAAGGCAATACAAAGGTATATCGGCATTGATTACGTTGTGTTTTTTTAAACTTTTTTGGCATATTTGCGTATAATAAATATAGCTTTAATTATTAATAGGATTTATATATGAAAAAAATATTATTTCTACCGGTGTTTTTACTTTTTGGATATATGGCAATAGCCGGTGAGTTATCATATTCACCAGATAAACCAATGAAAAGTTCTGAATTGAGAATGTTATATAAGGCTGATGCTGTAAGCGATTCTGTTTATGCGGTTCTCTATTCGTTTTCAAGTAAAACAACACTGCCAACAGCAATTGATATAAAATTAGAACAAACAGCCGGCAGTTCACAATACTCTAAATCCATTCAATTACCCGAAGGAATAGAATTTGGACTTTTCAAAATACTCAAGTTTAACAAAGGTAAAATGAGCGAAGATAATAACTTCAGAGCTTATTTTAAACTATTTGTTTATGAAGCCGATGGTAAAGCCGTCAAAAATTCATACAAACATGCCGCAGTAAGCTATATGGGTAACGTTAGCGGCTTGAATATGAATGCCGATTTCAATTTAGCACTTGATTATCTAAAGCAGGAAAACGCCCTCTATCCGGGTGATCAGCAAGCTGAAATCGGGCTTACCGCCTTGCTTTTTGATCTTGGGAAAATAAACCAGAAGGATTTCGAAAGCCGTATGAAAGCTTCGTTGGATAAAACTTTTGATATTACTAACGAAGCAGATGTATCGGCAAGAATCCGCGGTTTGAATATGCTTAATCGAAAAGATGAAGCCGACGCCCTTTTAGAAAAATTTGCTGAAACAAACCCGACAAGTTCTTTAGTAGAAGACCAAATAATGAATAAAATTTCCGCGGCGACCGATTTATATAAATTTGCTAAATATGCCGATATACATTTAAGGTATTTTCCGAACTCCAACCGCCATTCTATGATAGCTAAAGCTATCGTTAATGCTTATTTACAAAACGCTGAATACGGTCAATTGATGAGCTTTCTGAAAGACCACCAAATAGAATCACCCGATATATTGCTGGCAATATCTTCGAGTATTAAATTTGACAAAAATATATTGAAAAATCTTACCCCGGAACAGCGTTCGGATTCAGCGATAAGCGTTTACAACCGCTGTAATGAACTCTTCGCAAGAGAGTATTTCCAAAAAGCAGAACGTAAACCTTACTATATATCCAAATTGGATTTTTATGAAGCTCAGAATATGAAATATGCCTTGATTTCGGAAGAGGGCGGCAATATGATGGTTGGCGACAATCAAGAAACCGCAATTATCCTTTACGAAAAAGCTCTTGGTTTATACGCAGAAAAAGCGCCTGGCACACTTTATAACAGAATCGTTGATATTTTAACCATGAAGGAAAATCTTCCGCAAGCTCTAAACTATGTTACAATTGCAACTTTGAACTCAGCTTTTTACGATGGTATGGATGTTGATTATAAAGATTTATATGTAAAAATCAATAGCGTTCCCGAGCAAACCGCAACAGCCGAATATGCTAAACTTTTGGATTCCGCTCGCAAAATACGATTGGGTGAATTAAAAGAGCAGGAAATTCGCGCTGAGTACAGAGATTCGTATTTGAAATCTATGGATGACCAACTTTTGGATTTGAACGATTTGCACGGTAAAACGGTAATCCTCTATTTCATGTCGTCTTGGGCAGGTCCTTGCCAAGCCGCAGTGCCAGCTATCGAGGAAATAGCCGCATTTTACAAAGCAGATCCAAACGTAGCTTTTATAGCTGTCGATATATGGGAAAAAGAAAAAGACCGCACTCAGGCTATTAAGGATTTTATTACCGAATATACGCCTGAATATCCTATTTATTACGATGCGCTCGATATTATCCCGCGCAATATGTCCGTCAGCGGATTGCCGACTATTGTTATGCTCGATGCAAAAGGCACGATGCGTTTCAAAATGTCCGGTTTCAATTCCGCAGATGATTATATAAGAAATGTAAACGATATGGTTGATTATCTGGTAATCAACAAATAGCTGTCTTCGACAGATTTTTATAAGCAAAATTTATTCGTTCTTTTATTGACCTGATGTTAGCGTCGGAATTGAAATTCCGGCGCTTTTTTTATGTGTGCCGTCGAAGCTTTGTTCTTCAACCTTTGCAATAAATTAGCCCTGAAAATAATTATTTTTTTTTCACAAATTCTCCTGTTTTCAGCGTTGGGACACCATTAAATTTATAGCTTTCTTAAAGTGTTATAAAATCATCTATGCAAAAGTTGATATATTTAGAAAATCCCAGATATTTAGAAACTTGAAAGTTATATAACAAACTTAATATAACTAAGAATTACACAGAGTTGCACTGAGGAAGACACAGAGTTACACAGAGAAAGAAACTCTGTGGTTCTCTGTGTAATTCCTCTGTGTCTCTCTGTGTAATTATTTTTGCTTTTATTTCGGGACACCCTAATCAAAATATCAGTTGTTATTTATCTATGACTTATAACGACAAATTAGAAAAGTGCGGAAAACAGGAAAATAATTATTTTTTTTTCACAAATTCAAAAAAAGATTGGGTTTTACAAATATTTTATTATTTTTGTAATAGTTTATTGAGTGTACGTAAATAAACGAGTTAATGACAAACATAGAACTAACCGACAGTCCTCACGGGCAAGAAATGCCAGACGATTATAAAATGATTAAAAATAAGCAAACTTTTAAAGTGGAGTTCAGCGACCACTAAAAAAAACGGGGCGAAACCGAAAAGCCTTATGAGTAGGAATATTTATTTGGAGAGCTTATGAATTGGTTTCTAAAAGTTATAAAAAATTACGCCGGTTTTAACGGCAGAGCACAAAGAAAAGAATATTGGTTCTTTACTTTATTCAGCACAATTTTTACAATTGTTCTGATGATTTTAGACAATGTTCTAGGTATAAACACAAAAGGTACTCCTTATGGTCCATTATATGTTGCTTATAGTATAGCTGTTATAATTCCCAGTTTAGCTGTTGTAGTCAGACGGTTACACGATGTAGGGAAAAGCGGCGGTTACATCTTTATCACATTAGTTCCCTTCTTTGGAGCGTTTTGGCTATTATATCTGTTGATTTCAGATAGTAATCCGAACGAGAACAAATACGGACCAAATCCAAAGGGAATAGATTCCGATGGCCAAATAACGAATAATACATATTCTGACCCAACAGCATATAGTTGTTCATCGAGTGATATTATAATCTTAATTGCAGTGATTTGGATGTTTATAGCCCATGCATTTTGGATCGTATCTACAAGATATGTCAATAGTGCTTTATATACCGAATGGTTTAGGTATGCAAATTTGGCTAAGAACATAATTTGGGGGATCCTTCCATTATTCCTTGCTTTTGCAGTTAACAATAAAACCAAGAAAATAGCTTTATTCATTATTGGCGGCATCTACTTAATATATGAATTATATGATATAGCAGTTCAGTTTTTGGCAATGTAAGTAGAAATGGAACACTTTTTTTACTCATCGGATGACTCCCAGTCATCCGATGAGTAGTTTAATTCTTTATTCAACAATAATCTTCTTCGTTTCTTTAAATTGTCCCGCTTTCATTTCGATAAAATATGCACCTGCTGAAAGTGTTTTCCTCGATATAGTTTGCTTATGGGTACCTGCTTTTTGAATTTCATTTATTGGAGTCAGAATAATTGCACCGGAAATATCGTAAATCGTTAATGTTACTTGGCACTCGAAGCCTAAGCCGTATTCGATTGTGGCATCAATACTTCCCATAGGTTGCGGTATTACATCGCTTAAGTAAAAATGATCCGAAGGATTTTCCGTGATTTTGATTGAGCGAATTTCATCAACACAAAGTTTTTCGATTGTAACTTCTGCATTGTTTGCAGTTTCATAAGAAATACACTTATCGGTTGAATTAATCAAATGCGAAATTACCGCACTTCTGGATTTATCGCTGTTTTGCTCATTCGATAAGCCTTCTTTTCCAAGATATGCATTGAAATCTATTTCAAATAATTTGTACGCGTCTTTTGTGGTAATCGGTTTGTCGGTATTCTCTAAATTAACGACTATCTGCGAATTTAACTCATCATTTTTTGTTTCTTTTGCCGATTTGATTGAATAATAATCTTTAATATCGTCACTTAATCGGACTTTCACATTTCCCTTTTGCAAATCAAAATCAGCACCCAAAACATTGCGATTATAATTTATAACAACTTCTAAATCCGAAAGCTCTGTCAAATATTCCATAACATCAGCACTTTCATTTACTTTAATCGAATAAGTAAACTTATTTTTACCATAGAGTGATGCTGAATCATAACTTACCGCAAACGGATTGTTTTCATTGTGAATAGTATCGTTGATTAAACCGTCAGTAGATCGAAAATAGCCTACCGTTTCAGCAAAAATTGTATCGGTTAAGACAGGAAGAAATTTATTGTCTGTAAAGCTGTTTACTGCAGTTTTGAATTTTTGTACTGAATTATCTTGATAAGCTACTTTAACTTCGTTGTTTGTACTAAATGGTTCAATTGCAATTGGGAACACTAAACTTGGGTCAATTTCAAACAATTGTGGATTTTTATCAAACGCAATTCTTGTGATTTTTAATCGATTTGAAGTATTGTTATTTAGAGTCAATTTGTATTCATTCGAATAGCTTTTGCATTGCGCAGCTGAGAAGCCCAATAAATGAGGCGAAACGACTTTTCCGGTTATTATAACTTCGCGAGAATATTTGCAAACGTCATCCCAAACAGTGATTTTTTCATTAATATTGCCGTCAGCAGGAAGTCCACTAAATGTAAAATCTAATTTATATGCACCGCCTGAATCTATTGTAAATGTTGGATTTGCGCAAGTCAAATTATTTGTTAAAGTTACTTTGCCATCCGCTTTGATTGTTCCCAAATTTGAAACAATAAACGATGTATCCTTAGTTTGTTTTGGAAAAAGTGTTCCTAAATCAATTAATGTCGGATAAGTAACAAGTGCGATGCTGTCTTTTCGGGCTGTTAGCGGAACTAAAAGAACCGAATCAGGGTCGGCATTGGATTTTATTTCCAAAGCCGCGGTTTTAATGCCGGGCACATTCGATTTGAAGCCGATAGCAATGGTTTTTGAGCTGTCCGGTGCTAAATTTATCGGCAAAGCTTCATTAATTGAAAAATCTGCTTTGTCAGTGCCGTTTAAATTAAGTGCTTTTATTCGGAGTGTGTCCCCACCGGTGCTTTTTATTTCGATTGTTGACGATGTGGAATTTTCGCAAATTAAATCAGAAAAAGGTTTTAATTCGGCTGATATTAATATTCGCTTCTTTAAACCTTCGCCAATTATATTTTGAATCAATGTATCTGTTTGAGTAATTATTATTATTTCGGCATTGTGCATACCAACACGATTTGGTGTAAATTTGAATTTAGCTGGTTTGCCAGAATCAGGTTCCACATTATACTTTGGAAAGCCGCCGATTAATGAAAACGCGGTTTTGTCAGCACCTCTTATATAAATCGAATCTACTCTAAATTTGTACGAACCAATATTATAAACAAAATCAGCCACTGTCGAATCCCGCCACTCACCCAAAAATACTTTGCCCATATCCACATCTCGCGCTTGAGGCTGAGGTGCTACTATGGAAAAAGTAGTTGTTAATGTATCGATCGTTTGGTAATTCACACCAAGTTTTATAATCCATCCATCATTGAAGTCTTTGTTCTCTGAAACATCACCATCTACCGAGTAAGTAAAACCGGCTATTATATATCCTTGGTCCTTTGTTTGTTTTGATGTAGAAAAAGAATCCCAATCGGAACCGCCAGATGTTCTCTGATACTTTATATTTCCATCATAATCGATTTTGACAAACCACCCATCTAAAGTCCCATCATGGTTATAAGTAACATCGCCGTCTTTTGATGCTGTAGAACAGGAGAAAATAAATCCATTATCATTAGTTAAACTGGTCTTTGAAAATTGATTACTCTGTTCAAGACCCGACCCACCAAAAGATTTAGACCAAATAATACCTCCTGTACTTGATATCTTAAAAATCCAAATATCACCACCCCCTTTAGAATCAGTAATATCATAATCGTTTGAACTTGCACTACCGAAGATTAAATAATCTCCACTAATTGTTTGTTTAATCGCAAATGCATTATCAAAATCACCACTTCCCCCATACGTTTTTTGCCATTCTAAGTTGCCATTTTTGTCGAGTTTTAATACCCAGACATCTGTGCCACCTTTGTTTTCAGTAACGTCTCCACAATTTGATTGGGTTTTCCCCACAACAATATAACCTCCGTCTTTGGTTTTTTCTATTGATGAAGGCACATCAGGTAAGTTTCCGCCGTAAGATTTGGACCATTGATGTTTTCCATATTTATCAATTTTTTTTATTAATATTTTCTGAGGCCCATAATTATCTTTATTTGAACAAGGATGAACATACTCTGAGTCACAAACAAAAATGTAACCACCATCGTCTGTTTCTTTTATATCTGCAATAGGCCAAGCACCGTTACTATAATTTTTTTCCCATTCAATAATGCCATTTTTATCGAATTTAATTAAAAATTGCCCCCATTGATTTTTGTGGTCTTTAAAATCGAAGTCTTTTGAAAATGTTACTCCACCAGTGATGTAACCACCCTCATTAGTTGGTAGTATAAAATTTGGCACTTCCTGTTTGCTTCCACCAAAAGTTTTAGAAAATATAATGTTTCCTTGTGAATCTACTTTCAATAACCAAATATCTTTATCTCCTTTGTTGACGGATAAATCAAAATCGCCTGATTCAGTGCTACCTACAGCTATAAAACCGCCTTCCGCCAATTCTTGTATGTCGGTCAATTGATCATAAGAACTCCCGCCATAAGTTTTTTGCCATTCTATATAAGGCTCATCAAGTTTGGTAATTATTTCGCCTTTGTGTATTAATCTAATTAAATACCCAGCACCGACTTTATTTGGAATATTCTTCCAGATGTAATTCATGCCCATAGCCTGTTGAGATAACAAAATCCAAGTTTTGCCATTATCTAAGCTATATTCGATTTTAACGGAATCAGTTTGTGCTATTCCTTCCCATGAAATTAGAGTATCGCTTCCGGCGACTAATTTAGCGTCTGGGGTGGGGAAAGTGAAATGAAGAGAGTCAAGGCTAAAAGCGGTGCAATAGCCTAAAAGGAAAAGTAAAAATACCAGTAATTTTTTCATAAGAACATACTCCCAAAAAATAACTTACTCTATGTACTAAAACCAATAAGCAAAACTATGTATAATTTGCGAATAAATAAAATAAATTAAGAAAAATTAATTTAATGAATTCAATTACGAATTACGGAGTTTCTTCTTTTTGCATTCAAAATTCAAAATTCAAAATCCAAAATTTTTTGGAAGATAGATTCCTGATCAAGTCAGGAATGACAAACCATCCTGTAAATCCTTAAATCTTGTAAATCCTGATTCTGACAATTTTTCCCCCAAAAAAAAATCCGATAACTTTTGGTTACCGGATATATATAGATGTTTTAAATCGTTTAATTATCTTTGAGCATCTGTGAATTATATGTGCCGTTTTTCCTTAGTGAAGCCGGCATATCAAATCTGGATAACTGCTCGTTACCCTTTGGTACAGTAACATTTTTTGCTGAATTGCGTGCCTCCATTGAAGAATAATCGTGAAAATTAACTGGTGTACGATAAATTTTTCCAAAATCGTTGTTTGTTGATACAACAACATCTTCTTCTAGAACCATTTCCGGCTCTACTTCTTCTTTTTTGACTGTTTGTTTTAAAATATCCTTAGCTGGTTGTTTAACTTGATTTCCTAATTTTTCAAGACCTGTTGCAATTAATGTAACTTGCATTTTGTCGCCTAATTCAGGTGCATCGCTTAAACCAAATATAACGTTTGTATCGCGCTCACCACTATCAATATCTTCGTAACAATCGCAAGTTAAATAATCCTCATCAAAATCAGTAATAACTTCTACTCCTGCGGCTTCTCTAATCATATTCATTGCGTCGTCAATTTCATCCATAGTGATATTTTGACCGGATAATTTGACTAATACACCTTTGGCGTCTTTGATTGATTGATTGTCGAGGAATGGAGAGTTTAATGCATTGCGTGCGGCGTCTAAAGCGCGGTTATCGCCCGAAGCTGTTCCGATACCCATCAATGCATTACCGGATTTGTGCATAACCGAATATACGTCCGCAAAGTCCACGTTGATTACAGAGTGATTGAAAATAATATCTGTTATACCACGAGTACCGTTTAAAAGCACTTCATTAACTTTTTCAAAAGCGGCTTGGAAGTGCATTTGATTAAATGAGTTGTCGCCTGTTCTTTGCAATAGCTGTTTGTTGTGGATTACTATTAACGCATCCACGTTGTCGCGCAATTTTTTAATTCCTGAATATGCTACTTTTAACCTGCGCGGTCCTTCCCAAGGGAACGGAGTAGTAACTATTGAAACAACTAATATGCCCATATCTCTACCGATTCCTGCGATGATCGATGATGCGCCGGTACCTGTACCGCCGCCCATTCCGCAAGTAATAAACACCATATCGGTATCGGCAAGAGCTTCTTGAATAGCGAGTTTGCTTTCCAATGCCGCGGCTTCACCTTTCAAAGGGTCCGCTCCGGCACCAAGTCCGCGTGTAGAATCTTCCCCGATTTTAATTTTTGTCGGCGCCAAGTTGTTATCCAAAGCTTGGCTGTCTGTGTTGATAGCTATAAATCCGATGTTCTTCAAGCCGTTCTTGATCATATTATTGATGGCATTTCCGCCACCACCGCCTACGCCGATTACCTTGATTTTGGCTTTACCATAATCATAATCTGCTAAGCTGACCGGCATGTTTAATTCGTTATCATTACGCATATAGTTTCCCCTATATATGAATTATTATACTTATTATTTTCTTTATAATTTTTCGAATACTTTACCCAATTTTCCAATTATCTTCTGACCTAACTGATCGCCTTCCTCTTTTGGAGGCTTAGGCGGTTTTGGCGGCTTAGGAGCCTTCTCAGACTTCTCTTGCTTTTCAGGTTTTTCTTGCTTTTCTTCAGTTTCGTCAACGGCTACATTTTGCATAATATCATTTTCATAATATTTGTTGTCTAAATCGACTTTCTGCTCTTTAAACATATCGTCATAAATACCATACAAAGTCAATCCAATAGCAGTTGAATACAGTGGATTTTCGATTTGCTTATTCATACCTTCAAAGTTCATTGAGTAAGGATTGCCGATTCTTACCGGAATTCCATAAACGTCACTGGCAAGTTGTTCGGAACCTTCCAAAAGCGTTGTTCCACCGGTTATTACTACGCCGGCACCTAATTTAGAGGACAATCCGGAGTTAATAATCTCCTGGCCTGTCATTTCGAAAATTTCTCTCATCCTATCTTGTATTATGCCGCATAGATCTGATTTCTTAATTTCTTTTGGTTCACCGCCGCCGATTCCGGGTATTTGGAAAACATAGTTATTCCGAATAACTTTGTCGTAAGCGCAACCGTATTCGCGTTTTATTCTTTCAGCTTCACTACTGACAATCCCAATTACTTTGCGGATGTCATCAGTTACCATTTTGCCTGCTATACCTATTACAGACGTAAACCGCATAACATGGTCATGGAAAATCGCCAAGTCTGTTGTACCGCCGCCGATGTCAATCAATGCTACACCGACTTCTTTCTCGTCCTCCGACAGCACTGCCCGCGCACTTGCCAAAGGTTCTAAAACAATATTTTTAACACGGTATCCAGCTAAATTTACGCTTTGGACTATATTTTGAATGGCTGTTTCCATACCGGTAATGATTTGGACATTCGCTTCCAAGCGAACGCCCGACATACCAATCGGATCGGTAATTCCATCTTGTCCATCAATTATATAGTCTTGCGGCAGTACGTGCAAGATTTTTCTATCCGGTTTGATAGCCATTTTTCTTGCATCTAAAATCACTCTGCCTATATCGTCTCTTTTAATTTCATGATGAGGATTTGAGATTGTAACAATCCCATGATTTGGTTCAACGTTAATATGGTCGCCTGCTATACCGCAAACAACTTCTGTTACTTTTAAGCCGGCTTGTATTTCTGCTTCGCGTATAGCCGCTTTGATTGTATTAACAGTCTTATTTATATTTACCACGACGCCGCGGTTCAAACCTTCACTAACTGTTTGACCGATACCCAAAATTTTCATTGGCTTATCGGGGTTTTCTATTGCACCAATAATTGCAATTACTTTGGTTGTTCCAATATCTAAACCCAAAGTAACCTTTTGGTAACCATCTCTCATTTCGCTGAATAACATAGGTTGTTCTTCTTGGTCCATATTCATACCTTTATATAAGCTTTGATATTATGATTCTATTGTGCCAACGCAAATCTAATTGGTAGTCGGCATCTGTTAAAGATGAATTTACTTCTGATCGAAGAAATTCCTGTAATTTATCTAATTTGTTTTCTATTTCGTCAGACCGCCCCAATAGAATTTTGTAGTCAGGGGCTGTACTTAGCAAATAGTATGTTGCGTTATTATTATCGTATATCAATTCTGATATTTTGTAATTAAAATCTTCGTATTTAGGCTCTGCCAAAACAGCCAAAATCTTTGCCGCATACCGCGCAATTTTTTTATCGCTTTTCGGACTTTTGGCTTTCGATGTTACTACAATTAAATCTGAAAACTTAACAATAAATCTATGCGGAATTATTTTTCCGGTTTTATCAATATATTTGAAAGTTCCGTCTTTACTGCGGTATAAACCAACGGGAATTCTCTCGGTGATTGCTACATTAAGAATGTGATTTTTTTCAAAAGAGGCAACTGCTTTTTCTATATAGGGATGATGCTCGACAGCGTGTTCGATACGCCTCAATATCACCAAACTATCCGATTTGTTAGTTGTAAATGGCTTGATTATTGATAGTATTTCATTTTGAAAGAGGTATTCTGTACCTGTAATTCTTATTTCATCAATTGTTTGTTTTGTCTGCCATTTTGATGAAACAATAATCAGTACAGAAAACACAATCAACACAATAGCTAAGATTAGTAAAATCTTAGGTTTACTATACGTTGAAATCTTTAAAAAAGAAGCCCTATTTTCGGTCTGTTGTTTCATTCGCCCCCAAATGATTCAATTTACTTCTATAATATTTTATACCAAAACTGCTCAAAATACAAGTGTTCAAAACCTTATATCTCGAAATATTCGATATTTATTTACTTCATGCTACAAATTTTTATACAGCTTTATGCTACAGACTGTATAAGCAAATATAAAACAAAATTTTATAAATCCAAATGTTTTTTTTAATTTTTATTAAAAAACTTTATTTCCGGCTAATTGACCGCATGCGGCAGAAATATCTTTACCGTAAGATTTGCGCAAAGTTGCTTTCACTCCGTAAGATTCAACCATTTCGATAAAAAGCGTTATCCCGTCTTCATCCAATGGTTTATATGCGCTTTCAACTCCAGTGAATGATATATCGTTTAGTGGAATTATGTTAACTTTTGAAGAAACGCGGCGAGCAATTTTTGCCAGTCTTTTCGCATCGTTATCGCTATCGTTAAAGCCGGCGAAAAGAATATATTCGTAAGTAATTGGAAGATGGGTTTTGCGATAGTAGTATTCAACGTCGTTCATCAGTTCCGTTAGAGGATATGTTTTGTTTGTCGGGATTATTTTATTGCGGTCACCATCGGTTGTTGCGTGAAGCGAAATTGCTAATTTAACGGGCTCTTTCATATTTGCTAATTGGCGTATTTTAAGCGGTATGCCCACTGTGGAAAGTGTGATTTTCTTACGCGAAAAAATATGATTGTTTTCGCTGGTTAACATTTCTATAGAGTGTATTACATTTTCAAAATTCAGCAGTGGTTCACCCATACCCATATAAACTAAGTTTGTCAATTTACTATTTAGCTTTGATTGAGCCATGAAAACTTGGTCTAATATCTCTGCTTGGGAAAGTTTTCTTGATGCGCCGAGTTTACCCGAAGCACAAAACTCACAACCAATCGGGCAACCTGTCATTGTTGAAATACAAAGTGTATTCCTGCCGCTTTCGTGAGGCATAAAAACACATTCAATAAATTTCGAATCGTGTGTTTGGAAAAGGAATTTTATTGAACCATCCTCGGAGTGAATATCTTCAACTAACTCTAAAGAAACAGCTAAAAATTCTTCGTTTAATAATTCGCGGAGATCTGCCGGTATCGTGGAGATGTTATTAAAATCGTTTACATTGCCGGTATAAATCGCTAAAAATATCTGATCCGTGCGGTATTTAGGCAAATTGTGTTTTTCGGACCATCGCTTTAATTCATTAAACGATAAATTTCTTATTGCTGTTTTCATTTATTTTGTTTTAGTTTTTTTTATTTTTTGAACATTTTGAATATCCGTCAATACTTCGTTTATATAAGGAAGTTCGTTCAGAACGGTTTCTTTGTTAAATTTTACGATTATATCAGGTTGTATATCTTCTGCGAAACCGGACGTTCCGTCGCTCCAGAATGCATCTCCCGGGGCAAAGCTCATTGCATAATCGCCGGGTAAATTATAGTACACAGTCTCCGGACGTGAAGGTTTGAAAGCACGTCCTACTATTTTCCCTATTTTGTATTTTTTTACCATCGTTATTAAATCGGAGCTTAAGCCGATGGTTTTCTCATTTACAAGAAAATACAAATTTTTCCCTTCGAGAGCATTTGTCCCTTTTATTGTAGAACCTAGTTTGAGGTACTCTTTATCTAAATTGAATGGTTTAGAGAAATATGGAAATTGCCAATTCAACGTTGGTAAAGTATCTTTAACAAAGTTCGATAAATAATGCGGTGTAACTGCGCTTGTTCCACGGCAATCAAATATAAAATTTGTGATTTTTTTAAAAGCCTCGGTATATTTGGCTAATTCTTTGTCGTTATAAGCCGCTAAATCTACATATATAGTTGTAGAATCAAATTCATAAATAATCGGCGGTCTTGTTTCCTGTAAATCAATCATTCGTGTATCGCGCTTCAATAACATTTTTTTCTCTTTGCCATTCAAATCGCGGAAAGTAATATCAACTTCAGAATCTTTAGCACCTATTCTAAAATCTAATGCATCTCTGGAATTTTTAATCAAATCAAAACCGTTTTTCTGAGATTTAATAATCTCTGAAGTTTTTTTACCATTGACTGCCAATATTTCGAATCCTTGGGCTACATTTACGCTATCAATAGTTTGAGTAACAAAGATTTTTCCATCATCAGCAATGGTGACTCTGAAAGGTAATGTGTATTTTGAGTTCGTCCAGCCTTTCCAAGAAAAATCGTTCGGCTCGTTAAAATTAGCTAAAAAATCATTAATGCGGAGTTCAAATTGTTCCTCAGTCATAGTATTTGAAAACTCATTAGCATACGCAAAATAGAGCGAATCAAGAGATTTATAATTAGGCAAGTATTCAGCAAAATGCTTTGCAAAAGCATACATATCTGTTAGAACTGCTAAACGTCCCAATCTATCTTCACCGTTTATCAGAGAACCTTTTGGTCTATCTATATAATTCATCTTAACTTGGGCTTTGGGTAAAGTACCGTTTGAGTCAACATACACACATAGTGGAAACTTTGCAGTAAAACCTTGCTGGGATGTATAAGTGTATATATCCCCCGGCTGGGATAAACGTATTCTTTCATCCTCAACTGTTTGTAATAATAATGCTCTTGTACCGGACGAAGCACCATTATCTACAAATTCAGATTCATAACCCACGGTTTTGACACTCAGAGGGAAATTCCATGTTTCTGTTGGTTTTCCAAAAGCGGCAGTTTCGAAATCGGCATTATTCACAGTCAAATACTCACCGGTTTCTATAACCTGCACTTTCACATCATCAAAATAAGCCTTTCCTTCACCTGAAAGAACGAGACCTAAACGCAAAGCAATTACATCGGCTCCTAATTCAACTTTAATGGATTGTTTCACCCACCCTGATGAATTTATCAATGGATCAGTCATTCTTTTGCTTTGCACAAATCCGCCTTCGCGGTCAACTCTCAGCCATAATTGAGCAAAGCAGGAAACATCCGCAGGCTCAAGCTTCATCATAGCGGTGAATTCAATTGTCTTATTTCGGGCTGTCTTTGCATCAATAATCTGCATAACCGAACCTTCCCGCACTTTTTGAGAAGCGTAAACATTCCTGTGCTGAGTTCCAAAATGCAAAGTTGCAAAAGGAGAATATGCACCGGCATGCATAAGTGCCATTGCCGAATCGGGTATCGCATCAGCCGGTTTGTCATATTTATAGTTATCATTCGAAATGCCAATATTCAGCGCCGGAGCAGCAGGTTTAAATAAACTGTTTAATGAGGCAACAAATTTTTCGGTTTTTGCTCCTTTTTCAACTTCAGCTAAACCATTAAGCAAAATACCATTCCAATCTGCGAATAAACTTTCTTCAGCGGGCGAGTAGAACTTTAAAAGACCATAAATATTTGCGAAATCTAACATATTTGTAAGTGCGGTTTTGCTAAGCGAGCGGCTATTATTATCAATGACTGCATCTATCGGTGGAATGTCTTTAATTTGAATATCGTCAATGTATGCATCACCAAGTCCATAAATGGCAATTCCATAAGCGATATCAGTTGCATTGAGCGGAACGTCTATTATGATTTCTCTTCGACTCCATTGGCTGGAACTAATAGGATTATCTTTAAGATTTTCATAAATAAAAGTATCGTCCATATTCCGAATATAAACGAAGAAACGAACTGCGGATGTGTCGTTAATAGCATATCCTCTCAGAGCGGCAGAAACAGAGATTTTTTTCCCACGGAAGCTAAGAGCTGAAACCCTTTGCTGAACAACACCTTCGGATAAAGCTGAATCTATAGCTCTCGGACAAGCAAATCTACAACACAAGTCACCTTCATAAGGATTTGTTTTAACACTTATAGCATTATACCCTGACTTAACCATAGCTTCGGGGACTATCCAAAAAGCCGGAAGTTTGCCGGAACTTGATTCTTCAAAATCCAAGTTTTCGGGTTGGAAATTAATAGCTTGTGCTGAATATAAATTAACTGCAAAAGTAAATATGCAGGTTAGCATTATGAGTATCTTAGTCATCTACTTTGGTCCTTTTCCTTTTTACAATGTTTGATTGTTTAATGGTTTCACTTCACTATTTTCGGTAGTCTTTTTGCTTTTTTTTCTAGTTGGATTTTTGGATTTTCTAAATTCGTTTAGTTTTTTGACAACTAATCCAAACAAACTATCTTTCGGATATTTTCCATTTTCGTCTAATTCGCCGGCTTTAATTCCAAAAACCAGTTCGGTGGCATCTTCTATTTTATCCATGGCATATATATTGAACAGACCATTTTTAATGTCTTCGATAATTTCTTTTCTAAGCATAAGGTCTTTGATGTTTTGTCGTGGAATGATAACGCATTGTTTGCCGGTCAATCCGCGGGATTTACAAATTTCAAAATATCCCGTAACTTTTTCATTTACACCACCTATCGGTTGAACATCACCTTTTTGATTAATAGAACCGGTGATAGCTATTTCTTGGCTGATAGGTACTTCGGCTATAGCTGATAAAAGTACGTAAATTTCGGCAACAGATGCTGAATCACCATCAATTCCGCCGTAGCTCTGTTCAAATGCCAATGAAGCAGTCAACGATAGTGGTGCTGTTTTACCAAAACGGTCATTTAAAAACCCGGAAATTATCAAAACACCTTTGTTATGAATTGCACCGCTCATATTAGCTTCACGTTCTATATTGATGATACCTTTTGTTCCGGCACTTATAGAAGCTGTTATGCGGGCAGGTTTACCAAATGAGAAAAGACCTGTAGAGTAAACAGTTAATGCGTTAATTTGACCAACTCGTTTACCTTGTGTATCTATTAAAATATCGCCGTCTATTATGGATTTCGAGATTTTCTCATCTAAAAGCCCGTTGCGGAAACTTCTTCCGGTTACAGACATTTCCACATCTGCACGTTCAATTAAATGTCTACCCGCTTTACCGGCAAAATATGCTGATTCACGTATAATATCGGCAACATCACTAAACCTTAATGTGATTTCTTTTTGTGAGCCGCCACTTTCAACAGCCCATTCAATTATTGCGGCGGCACCGTCTTTACTTGCGTGAGGTAGGTGCTCCATAAAACATAATTTCGAAATATATCGTGTATAACTATGTAATAAATCATCATTGTATTCTGTTCTGCTGTCAAATTGAGCTAAAACCTTGAACATTTTTTTAAAGCCCTTTTCATAATTATACAGCAGGTTATACATAGTCATACCTCCGATAATTATTATCTTTACTTTGACGCGAATAGCTTCCGGTTTTACACTTGTTGGTGAACCTTGTAGATAATTGTCAAAAGGCTGTATTTCTAATTTATCATATAGAATTACGCGTTTTAATGCATTCCAAACAGCTGGATCGGTAAACAAATCCTGTGCATTGACAATAAGGTAACCTTTGTCGGCGCGTAGTAATGAGCCGGCAGAAATCTTTGTAAAGTCTGAATGCCAAAAACCACGAGCATCGTATGATTTATCAATATTACCAAACAAATTGCTATACGTAGGATTGGTTTCGACTATTATCGGACGAATTGTAGAATCCGAATTGTCAATTATGATATTTACAGTGAACATTAAAAACAGATCTGCATTTTGTTTTTTTGTTTGACCGTCAGGTGAGGCTTCAGGTTGTTTGACGAATAAAGATAAGTGTTCTAAAATATATAATTTCACATCTTCAAGATAACTTTTTACCTTATCGCTTGGAAAATCCTTTACGATTTCATCATAAACTGAATTCAAAGGAACGTTTGCGGCGCTTTTATCATAAGCAAAAACTTCTTCTTGCATTTGGCGCATCAATTTCAGCTCTGCCTTAACTATTTCACCTAATTCTTCGTGCAAAAGAATATAGTTTTTTCTATATTCATCAAGTTTTTCTTCAGTTAATTGTTTTTGCTCGACTAATGCATCGAGGTCTTCTATTTGATAAGGTTTAGTTTCAATTTTTGGGAATACTTCCGGTTGAACTGCACCATTACCGGCATCGAGTTGCCCGCGTATAAAACCGAATGTTTTTAGTTTTTCGTCAAATTCATTTAAAACTTTTTCTTCAATACCTTTGTATTTTTCATATATTAGTTTCCTCGCACTTTGGAAAGCATCTTCCTCGAAAAGTTTCGGAAGACGGTCTTTTAGAAATGCAGTAGCCGAATCGATTGCTTTTTTAAAATGCTTCACCTCGCCGGCTATGAAACGTAAAAGTATTGGTCTATCTGGGTCATTAAAATTATTAACATAGCATAAATCAGAAAGATTGCATTGTTCTAAATCTTGGCGTTCTATATGTTGTTCAACAATTCTTTTTACAGTGCTCGTTCTGCCTGTACCGCTCAATCCGGTCACAAATATATTATATCCCGGAGCCTGCAAATTAATTCCCATACGAATTGCATCAATAGCACGTGGTTGACCTACAACAATATCGAGCGGATTTAGCTCTGCTGTGGAGTTAAAATTTACGATATCTTCAGGACATTTCCATCTTAGGTCTTCAATTGGAACCTGTAACGGATATTTTACATCATTCATAACTACTCCTTTATTTCTGTATTATTTATATCTGGCTTATTTCTAAGCGGACTTAATATCATTTTTTCCAAAGTAAATTCAACTTGTGAATATACCCACCCGCGGGTTTCCGATTCATCTTTGTTTTTAATAGTCAATATGTCTTGACCTGAACACCATAAATTCACAGGTAAATCGAGAACTGAATCCAAGCGAAGGTAACCCGCATAATTTTTTCTTGAGGAAACGTTGACGTAAGCTTCGTCGTTTTCTGCTTTATAAATTGTCTGACCGGTGGTATTGAAGCGGACAGACTTGCACAAACGGCCTAATGTGTCTAACGATTTTTCGGCGCGCATTAATGAAGATTGGGCGATGATTGGCATTGGGGCACCGTTTTCGGGCGTACCATAAGTGTCTTTTACAAGCCAAGTACTATTCTCTTTGTGACAACTTTCACCGAGTAAAAGAAGTAAAATTGGCTGAAATGTTCCTCCGGGAGCAACAACGGCACGTTTTATGTGACCGAATTTATAGTCCAGCCGCTTACCGGTTGAATCTATAACAATTGAAACAATTTTATTTATCCAAGGATGCTCATATCGCTCAACTATCGTATCATTAGTCAAAATTTTTTCGCGGCTAGTTGCCGAAAGCATTTGATACGATATATGGAATGCAGTATCCCCAACAGTCGAATCGCACCACATTTTAACTCGTTCGTGGCGGATTTTTGTTAAAGCAGGTTGTGTATCAATAACTATACTGTCTAAACCAGCTGATTGAAAATATAATGTATCGCCCGGAAAAAAAGAATACTTATAGCATACAGTATCTTTTATTACCACAGATGCCAAACCTTCCAAAAACTGTGCTTTTACGGAATTGAATGATAATAATATAACAATAAATAAGACGACCTTTTTCATATTTTCCTTAATTCCTAATGTTTGGTTTTATCTTTAAAATGCATAGTTTTCTGCTTAAGAGTTTTAGTTGTTTCTTTGATTTTGTGCCACCACCATTCTTTTTCCAAATCTCTATTCATCAGGCTATCGATAGCGTTTCTCGCTGGTGCGCCTGTAAATAGTATATGGTATAATTCCTCTGTGATCGGCATTTCAACATTTAATTCTTGCGCTAAAGAATAAATAGCTCTGGTTGTTTCAACGCCTTCGGCAACCGTTTTAGTTCCTGCTTGTATCTGCGCCAAGGTCTCCCCTTTACCGATTGCAACACCGAGCTGTCTATTTCGGCTTTGCTCACTTGTACAGGTTACGAATAAATCGCCTAAAAGCGATAGACCTGCAAAAGTAATTTTCTTTGCACCAAGTAAATGACCCAAGCGAGTGATTTCAGCTATTCCTCTGGTTAAAAGCGCGGCTTTAGCATTATCGCCATAGCCTAACCCGGCAACCATACCGATTGCTATTGCCATAACATTTTTCAAAGCGCCGCCTAATTCACAGCCAATAACATCGTAGGATGAATAAACTCGCAGATATGTATTCGAGAATATGTTTTGCACTATACCACTTAATTCTATGTTTTTCGTTGCTGTTACCAAAGTTGTGGGTTCATGGTTAGCCACTTCGCGGGCTAAACTTGGACCTGTTAACACAGCGTACCTATCCGATGTAATTTCTGCCGCTTCGTAAAAGATTTCCGAAATACGGTGCATAGTATTAAGTTCAATCCCTTTCGAACAATTTACTACATATTTATCTTTGAAAGGTAGTTTTTGTTTTATTATTGAACTTCTGATATACTGCGTAGGTATGGTATTTATTATTAATTCGCTTGCATTCAATATTTCCGGTGAATTAGAAGCTATTATAGTAGCCGGTAGTTCTATTCCCGGTAGGAAATTTGAATTGATATGCGTAGAATTTATTTCGTCAGCAACATTTTGTTCGTTAGACCATAAAAAAACGTTGTGGCCGTTTTCTGCTAGAACGGAAGCCAAGGTTGTCCCCCAGCTTCCTGAACCTGCCACACAAATATTTTTTAAGTCAGTCGGCGTTTTCTTTTTTTCCATCAAATTTCCGAATCAATTTTATTTTTTTTCTTAAATATCATAGCTTTTATAAACTGATGTTCGGTGCCTTCTCGCAATCTTTTAATATTATTTCTATGGGTAAAGAGTAATGTTCCGGCGACAATTATTGAGAGCACTATGAGAATCTCAAATCCACCGATATCTATATTAAAAACAAATTTTCTGAGTAACAGAATGATTGGTATCGAAATACCTGCACAAATTGAGCCTAATGAAACATAACCGGAAAGAGTAAGAATCAGAAGGAAAAGACCAAGCGCAATTAAAACATCATAAGTTGCAACAGCTAAAAACATACCAAGTGCAGTATTGACACCTTTACCCCCCCGAAAACCAGCAAATACAGGGAAAATATGTCCTAATACTGCCGCTAAACCGGCAAACAATTTAAAAAGTACTAAACTTGTATCGGGCATAAATCCCAAAATTGTTGCACCCTTTGCCAATGCAGGTGCTATAATGGCGGCGGGAATGAAACCTTTTAAAACATCAATTACAAGAACAAATGATCCCCATTTCATACCGAAAATACGCATGGAATTGGTACTTCCTGTGCTCCCGCTTCCTTTTTCCCTTATATCGAATTTAAAAACATATTTACCAACCAACAATCCTGTCGGTATAGAACCAATTAAATACCCACAAATTAAAATGAGAAGAACGATTAAATTTATATTCATCTTTATTATATCTTGTCGTTAGAAAAATGGTATAGCGATATACCGGCGGCTATTGAAACATTCAGTGATTCAGCGCTACCCAAACCGTCTATTCTAAATGTTTTATCAACAAGTTCAGCTATAGCGGGGCTTATACCGTGTGATTCACTGCCGAAAACAAGTCCGAAATTTTTCTTTGGGTGGAATGATTTTATTGACTTTTCAGCATGGGCGTCGGCGCCATAAATTGAATATCCCTTAAACTCTTCCTTAATAAGGCTATACATATCGTTTGTTTGAACAACTTGAATTTTAAAAATCGAGCCCATAGTAGAGCGAAGACATTTAGGATTCAACTTATCAGCACATTCGGTATTTAAAATAACCTGTTTAAACCCAAACCAATCAGCAGTTCTGATTATTGTACCTACATTGCCCGGGTCGGCAACAGCGTCTAAGGCTATGAAGGATTCACCTTTAATAATAGATTGCGATTTGATATTTGTAACAGCTAAAATACTTTGCGGTGTTTTTGCGTCGCACATCTGGTCAAAAATATGCTTCGGAGCACTGAATATCTGTACTCCGCGTTCTGCTATTTGCTCAATTAATACAATAGCCGACTTAGAAGGCGATTCTCTAAATACCCCGAGTTCAATATCATAATCTGATTTCAACAATTCCGCGACTACTTTTTCGCCTTCAGCTATAAATAGACCGTTTTGTTCTCTATGCTGTTTTAAATACAATGATTTAATGAGTTTCCGAAGTTTTTGGGTTACAGGCATCGAGTAAGTCATGGCTAATCACACTTAATAGTAAAAAAATAGTTTAAATAAAGTGGGTAAAGACGATTTTTAAGCAGAAGTATTTTATGCTCTCTGAGTTGTAATTACACCGCCGAGAATCAATATACCACCAACAACATAGAGTGGCGTTATCGCTATATCCAAAAAGACAGCCGCTAACACAGCGGTTATTATTGGTTGTATGTTGTTGAAGATCGATACTTTAGATGCTTCCTTTTTCGACAGAGCATAGTACCAGATAGCATAAGCTACAACAGAAGCAAAAACACTAAGATAAAGAATCTTCATCCAACTCATAGTATCTATTGTTGAAAGAGTAATAGGTATATCGAGCGAGAAAAATATCGGCAAATAGAGAATAAACCCAAATATCATCGAAAATGCAGTTGTTATTACAGGCCCGTATTTACTGGAGTATTTTTTGCCAACAACAGTATAAATAGCCCAAGATACACTTGCAGTCAATGCAAGAAAATCCCCTAAGATTGAACCTGCTGAAAAGCCCAATCCTGAATTAAGCATTATTATAACTACCCCGATAAATGCGATTGCAATTCCAATGACTTTAATGCGTGTGATTTTTTCCTTTAGGAAAAATTTGGCAATCAGCATTACAAATACCGGTGAAAGGGAATATGCCAATGCCACATTCGAGGGTGAAGTTAATTTGATACTTTGTAGGAAAAGAAATTGATTTGCCGGAATATTTAAAGCACCGAGCAATAAAAGATAAAAAATATCTTTCATTCGGATTTTTCGGATATATTTAATTTTAAATATAAGCCAAACAGCAAAAATTAATGCCGCAAAAAATGAGCGCAGTAATAAAATCAATCCCGGCGGGTAAGTCGCAGTAAGTTCTTTAGCGACTATGTGAGTACCGCCTGCAATCAATTGTTGGATTATTATAAGAAAGTAAACTAGCATATTAAAAATTATACAAAAATAAGAAATATCTTGTTTTTCCAATTATTTTTAGTAAATTAGTTTTTTCATATTTGCACGAACAGAGTAATATTCTTATATTTGCAAACTTGATTTTGAATTTTATAAAAAAAATATAAATTTTGGAGGCAGTATGCCACTTACAACTGATTTAACAGAAATTGAAACTGCAGAAGAAAAGCAGGCAAAAAAACGCGGCAGACCAAAAAAACAAGCCGAAGAGATGTTAGAAGAAGAAATCATTAAAGCACCGAATCCTAACGTTAGGTATTCGGATGAAGAATTAAAAGTGTTTTATGATGTTATTGTTAAAGCTAAAGCTGAAACTCACGAAGAACTGCGTATGCTTAAAGAACGTTTAGACGATATTCAAAACATTGATTTCGTCGAAGAAACAATGATGTTCTCTATGCACATGGCTGAACAGGGTTCCGAAGCGCAAGAGAAAGAAAAAACTTATGCGCAGGTACAACGCCTTAACGAATATATCAAGAAGTTGGACGATGCCTTAATTCGTATTAAAGAAAAAAACTATGGTATATGCCGCGTGTGCGGATGCTTAATCGCTAAACAACGTTTGTTGGCAGTGCCTATCACCACGCTCTCCGCCTCATACAAAATTCATCAAAAATGTCCTGACGACGGCATTGATAAAATTGAACCGGTAAGAAGATAATTTTATTTGAAGCCCTTTTTTCGAGAAGGGCTTTTTTTATGTTAATCGGTATTTGTCCGCTTACTTGAAAAAAGTAATAATTTAATTATAAGATAATTAACAAGGGATGTTGTTTACCGAATTTTGATTATATTTGCGTTGTAATTGAATAAAAGTACTAAATAATTCGGATTTACTTATGATAAACAACGATTATAATAAAACGGTAAGTTTAATCAAAGAATTCCTAGCCGGCCGTAATATTATTATTGACAAGTTCTATTTATTTGGATCAAGAGCAAGAAAAGACTTTAATTCAGAAAGTGATTATGATTTTTTAATTGTTATAAACAATGATCTGAATAATTCTGAAAGAAGAGCTATAATAGGAGATTTGTATAGATTTTTAATGAATAAGAACAGCTTATTAGTTATGGATTTAATCATCAAAACTGCAAATAGATTTTCCTCTGAATCATTAGAACCTGGTTATCTTGCTTATACCGTTAAAAAAGAAGGAATAGAGTTATGAAAGAAAAAGTAATATATGTAATCTTGATAAAAAAGGCTAATAGTGATTTAAAAGTTGCCCTAAGAGAATATTCAAATCAAGATTCTGAATTAGAAATCGTTTGTTTTCATTTACAACAATTTGTCGAGAAGTATTTGAAAGCATACTTATATTTCAAAGGGAAGGAACCCAAGAAAAACCATAACATTGTTTATTTACTTCAAGAATGTATTATAACGAATAAAATTTTTGATAAATATAAAAATACAAAATTAATTGAGTTAAACGAATGTGGTGTTGAAATCAGATATGACGAAGTAGATGAAATTAATAGAAATTTCCTTGATGAAGTAATAAAATCTGTTTTAAATTTGAAAGTTGAAATCGAAAATGAAATTGCGTTTACCATTTAAAAGAGTTTTCCTTGCAACACTCCAGCATTTCATCCGTAAAACTTATATTAGTTATCCATAATCTAGGAATAATATGAAAAAAAGCTCTAAAATTTTAACAATTATTAAACACGAATATTTAATAAAAGTTCGTTCTAAAAGTTTTTTAATCGCAACTATATTGGCTCCGATTGCCTTATTACTGGTTTCAGTTTTACCCGCCGCGATTACAATGCTATCTATGGACAGTACATCCAAAAAATTGGCTGTTCGTGACGAATCGTCTTATTTCGGTACCATTCTCGTGCAATCCGATACATCGCGTTATTATTCTACTAACGAAACTTTGGCTAAGTTGAATAAAGATATTAAATCAGAATCAATTGACGGTTATATATTTATTAGCAAAGATTTCCTTAAAGACGGCAAAGCTGAAATCGTTACTTCCGGCGGTGGAGGTATAGGCTATGTTTCGGATATAGAAAACCGCTTGAATAATTTCCTTAAAGCAGAACGTATAAAGAAATTCGTTTCCGACCCTGAATTAGCAAAAATAATGGAGGGTGGCGTAAATCTCAGCACAAAGAAGACTACCGAAAAAGGTACGCAAAACGATTTCGCCTTTATTAATGTTGCCATAGGCTACATTATCGGATTTATAATCTACTTTATGATGGCTATTTACGGTGGCATGGTTATGCGCGGCTGTATAGAAGAAAAAGCAAACCGCATAGTAGAAATTATCGCATCGTCTGCAAAACCATTCCAGATAATGATGGGTAAAGTCATTGGCATTGGCGCAGTAGGGCTAACACAAATGGCTATTTGGGGTGTGTTGGGATTGGCTATTTTAATGGCGGTAGGACCTATGCTGATGACCCAAATGGGAGCTAATATTCCGATGAGTCCGGGCGTTTCACCATCGGCCGGTCTATTGCAACTGACATCAATCACATTTTTAGATTGCATTGGTTATATATTCTTTTTCTTATCAGGGTATTTTATTTATTCAACTATCTATGCCGCTGTAGGCTCTATGGTTGACCAAGAGCAAGACGCTCAGCAGTTTTCTTTAGTTGTAACTATTCCTTTGGTAATTCCAATTCTTACCATTGGTACTATTATCGCTGACCCTGACAGTATGATTTCGGTTGTTCTATCGATGATACCTTTCTTCTCGCCAGTATTGATGCCGGTTAGAATGACTGTTACGGCGGTTCCTTTCTGGCAGATGGCAGGAACAATATTACTCTCAATCGGTACGTTTATTGTTTGCACTTGGTTTGCCGGTAAAATTTATAAGATTGGAATTTTGAAATATGGTACTAAACCAACTTGGAAAGATTTAGCACGTTGGTTCAAAGCCGCTTAATAAAAAAAAAATATTATGGCAAAACCAATAGACTCAAACGAATTTTACAATTTTTTATGCGATAGATTGCTTGGTGATTTACCGGGTGCTTTATCGCATCGAAAATTAATGCCCAAACTGAATGATCTGGATTACAGAACTCTGTTTCCCGAAGCCTCCCCGATAAAAGCATCCGTCCTGATAGCTTTGGATAAAAATTTGAATTTTCCTTTAATAGTGCGCTCAGATAGCGGTCATCACCACGCTAACCAAATAAGTTTCCCCGGCGGTAAATCTGAAAATGCAGAAAGCTCACTCGAAACAGCATTGCGCGAAGCATTCGAAGAGATAAATTTCGCGTCCGAGAATTATCAATACGCAGGAAAACTTTCCGATTTATATATTGAACCTTCTAAATTTATAGTCACCCCGGAAGTTGTTTTTATCGATGAATTTAGCGGTCTAAAACCCGATAAGCACGAAGCAGAAGATATATTTTTTGTGAATTTATTTGAGTTGGCTTTTCATAATGAGCTGAAATATATGACAAAAAGATTTTTCGATAAAGACATAATTTTCCCGTATTGGGAAGTCGGAAATGGGTATCAATTATGGGGGGCAACAGCAATGATATTGATGGAACTTGTGGATTTGCTGAAGGAACACCAATTAATTATTAATGATAAATGATTAATGTTTAATAGGAAGAATAAGCCGGTCAATATGCGCTGTGTCTAATTTCAGATTCCTTTTTTCCCTATTTTCAAATTTCAACTATCAACTTTCAATTAATTTGAGTAATTTTGTGTTTTATAAAGATTATAATTATCAAATGAAAATAAAATTTGTTTTAATTGCTCTCGTTTCGCTTTTATTAATCAGCTCTTGCGGTTATCGCCCGAGTAGGAACTTCAAGACATTAATGCGCACAACTGAGCAGGTTCTAAATACTATCGATACAGCGCATCTTGCGAATTGCGCGATGAACTTTGTACTATCCGGTTCAAAATTTCAACAAGAAGGGCTATATGCTGAATCTATAATCGAGTTTCAGCAAGCTCTGCAATGCGATACCACTGCAAGTATTTACTATGCTTTGGGTAGCTCCTATTTGAAAATGGGTAAGGTAGAATTAGCAATTCAATCTACATTGACAGCCATAAAGTTAAACAAAACATTCACCGAAGCATATAAATTATTAGCGGACTGCTACATTGTAAGTTACGATTTAGATGCGGCAATTACTACTTACGAAGAACTTGTCCGTTTTTACCCAGGTTACGACGCAAAGTTTTCATTAGCCCGTCTTTACGATTTAGCTGGAAATACCGAAAAAGCTATGGCTCTATACGATAATTTATATACAAATAATGATGATTATAATTCATTGGTTCGAATTGCCGAATTGAGCTATATGAAGGGCGATAGCGCGAGGTATCTCGAAACATTGCTCTTAGCCCATAAAGCAAACCCCGAAGATGAACAATCTGCGCTGATGATTTGCGAATTTTACAGCGAGAAGAAAAACTATCCCCTAGCTTTAAGTTTTCTTAGCGAAGTAGAGCCTTATCTATCGAGCGAAAATTTAATAAAATGCTTTGACGGTTTATTAATTAATCTTTTGAATGACAGTCTGAAGGTCTCTAAGCAATATTCGCCTGAATTGATTAGTAAAATTGATAATCGCTTTTATTTCGATAGCGAAACTATGATAAAAGCCGGATTTCTGGCTCAACGAATAGGAGACAGTGCTAAAACGGATTTATATCTGAATATCGCTCTAAATATTTCGGACTCTATACCTGATTTACCCATCCAGCTGGCATTGTTTTATAGTGAGCATAATAATAACACAAAAGCGATGGATATGTTGAATAAATATGAACCGATATATCCCAAGTATTGGGCGTATCCTTTCTATAAAAGTATGGTTTTAGTCGAAACAAAGGAGATCGCGAAGTCTTTAGTAAACATTAATCGCGCGGATTCATTGAAACCTAACAATTCCGATATTATGGGGCAAATGGCGTTTGTTTATCAATTAATGAAGGATTATCCCAAATCGGATAGTTTATTTGAGATTCTTTTACAGAAATCTCCGAACAATCCTCTACTGTGCAATAATTATGCGTATTCTTTGGCTGAACGTGGTGAAAACCTGACATTAGCTCATAAGTTGATACAAATAGCTATAGAAAAAAGTCCAACCAATTCCTCTTTCCTTGACACTTACGGATGGGTGAAGTTTAAAATGGGCGATTATGATATTGCATTACAATACGCGTTGGATGCGCTAAAATATAGCGATACCAAAAACGCTGAAATTTATGAGCATATTGGCGATATTTATAAAGCGAAAGGCGATACAGATGAAGCTGTGTACTATTGGGATTTAGCAATAAAATTGAATCCCCCAAATTCCGCCGATATTAATAAGAAAATCACAAACGCAAAAAAATAATTTTATTTCTGAGACTTAGCACGCTACGCCTCTTTTAATGTCATTCCCGACTTGTTCGGGAATCCGTCAAAGAAAAGATACTGATTATGAAAATTATTAATAAATTCATATAGCCCTGCCTAAATATAAAACTACAATTATTAAACATTAGATATTAGACTAATTATATATATATATATATATATCAGTTAATGAATGAATCGATAAAGAAGACTTATTTGTCCGTTTTTAGTTTAATAAAAATATTTCACATTTTTTCAAAAAATATTTTTTTATTAAGAATTATTTATTTAAATTTGGTTTGACATAAGGTGTGAAAAACAAAAATTCATAATTCTTATCGAAAGTTATTTTATTATATATTATAGTGGACAGGAATTTATGATATTAGATATAATGAAACATCCGCATAGGAACCGAACACAAGGTATCAAACACCAGGGTTGATTGCTTTTTGTTTTGCTTTCAATCCTTAAAAACTCCCAAAAAAACTAATTGGTTCGATTTTTAAATAAAAAAAGCGAATCTACTAATGTAAATCCGCCCCCTTGTAGCTGTTTGAAGAGCTATTTTGGATCGGTAA
This sequence comes from bacterium, assembly GCA_037127915.1. Classification (GTDB taxonomy): domain Bacteria; phylum Bacteroidota; class Ignavibacteria; order Kapaibacteriales; family UBA2268; genus JBAXXL01. Next base: position 155,950 of record JBAXXL010000001.1, on the reverse strand, counting down.
TAGATAGTCTGTAAAAAAATCTCTATCACTAACATTAGTAGGACGTATTTATTTGTTATATATTGAATCTAACCGAAGGAAACTTTTGGTATAGCTATCGGAACCTCACATATAATAAGTTGTGATAAAAAAATCAATGTGGGCAAAGTGCTCAGATGACAAAATGATTTAATAAATCTTAAATAGAAGGATACTATCATGTTTTTAAAACGAATGACACTGATGTTGGCTATGATGCTGACAATGTTCGCGGTTTCCGCGAAAGCAATTAATTGCTCGACTCCACCGCTAGAATGTTTTGGTTCAACAGGTTCCGGGAGCAGTTCTGTTTCTGTTTCATTTACCGGACCTGGAGGAACAATCATTTGTAATTACGATTACTGTTATTGTTATACCTGTCCGGACCCAATTTTAGACCCTCCAGGCACCCCAATAAAATTATATATCTGGGATATAGAATCAACAAATGGATGTACTGAAATTGATATGGATTTAGTCTACGCGGCCATTAGAGAGGGTCTAACGTCACCAACCATGCTTGAAAATTTATGTGGTTCTGTACCACCTTGCGGCGCAGGTCAATATAAATATTTCGAGTATCGCGTTATGGCATGTTGGTATTCTTTGTATATTGGACCTTACCTTCATTTTCTACCTTGCCCGGGGTGCACAGCGCAATGTGTTACTTTATCAAGAGTTTGTAAAACGCCTGATGGATATTACAATGTACAAGAACTCTCAATGACTTTAGTAGGAGATTTAGAATGCTCCACTTGTGCGCTATACGGCTTTGGTGTTGGCGATTCTATTCCTCCTATGGCTCGTTTAGATACAACTCTTATACCACCTGCTTATGTACCAGGTGAATGTTATCATGTCTGCCATTAATATGACAAATGTTAATTACAACTGAAATGATAATAAAAATACCGGCGGTGTAAAAACCGCCGGTAGAATTAAAATGAATAGAGGAAATAAATATGAAAAAGTTAATTAAACCGATACTAATTGTTCTAATCCTAATCAGTGCCTTTGACAATAGTTTCGCTCAAAATATGGCGAAAGCCCCTTTAAAGAATAGCATCATATTAATTAGTAAAGAACTATCTAAAACCACTGATTCATTATTGCAAGGGAATCAAAACAGAGTAAAATCCGGCAAAGTGGAGATTGAAATACCGATAAGTGGAAATTATTTATATGCATTTCCGCCTTATCCTATTCCAGCTAAGGAACACGTTAGTTCTTTAATTTATTGGGATACAAAGCTTGATATTAAAGACGCGGAGATGGGCGTTTACGATATAAACTGTAATAAAATTTGTGGAAAAGAGAAAATAATTCTTAATAGGCAAACAGATTATTGCGGAGTCGTAACTTGGAATTCAAACGCTGTTGTAAAGGGTATCTATTTTATTCAAATCAAACATGGGACCGCGACACTGATGATTAAAATAATTATAGAATAAATTTTAAAGTCGATAATTCACATATTAAATAACTTCATCTTAATATTAATTAACTCAGGAAGGATACTATGAAAATAAAAGTTCTAATCATATTGATTTGTGTTTTCTTAAGCTCAAACTATTTAAATGCTTCTGACCCCTTATCTTCTTACTCCACTCTTTGGGGATGGGGAGGTAACGAGTATGGTCAATTAGGGGAAGGAAGTTATCCTTCTGGTAGAGGGCTCCCAGTACAATTAAATACAGATAACTGGTTAATGGTTTCGAGCGGTTGGACTCATTCACTCGGAATTAAATCCGACAGTACACTATGGGCTTGGGGGGAAAATAAATTTGGTGAGCTTGGTAATGGTACCGGTAAAACATCATATATACCAATCCAAATAGGCACCGAAAAAAATTGGAAATTAATTACCGCAGGCCAATATTCTTCTTTTGCTATTAAAAGCGACGGCACGTTATGGGCTTGGGGTTGTAACACCGTTGGTAATCTTGGGGACAGTACAAATATTGACCGTCTTCAACCAGTGCAGATTGGGAAAAAGATATTAGGTAAAGTAAAGAATGTTTTTACAACTGGTAAAGGTGCCGCCGCTATCAATGAATCTGGTTATCTTTTCAAATGGGGTTATAATGAAGTTGATACGCTTGAAGATGGAACTTTAAAACAAAGGAATTATCCGGTAAATATTTTTAATTCTGATAAATGGTTAACTATTTCTATGAGTGTTGATCATATCCTTGCAATAAAACCGAATGGAACACTTTGGGCATGGGGTAAAAATAATTGGGGCCAATTAGGTGATGGAACTTTTATCAAAAAACTCATTCCCGTTCAAATCGGTAACGATTCCGATTGGGTTGACATTTCTTGCGAAAGGGATGTTAATATTGCTTTAAAAAAAAATGGCACTATTTGGGCTTGGGGTAAAAATAGATATGGTGAGTTGGGTGACGGTACATTGGTAAGTAAAAATTTTCCTGTTCAAATTGGAAATGATACTGACTGGTTAATTGCTCGCAGTAAAGGGGGACATACAGAAGCTGTTAAAAAAGATGGCTCATATTGGTATTGGGGTTATGTAGCCAATTGGGAAACTTTAAAAATGGACACAATTTTAAGTCCAAAAAAAATGGATTATATCACGGATGTTATTCAATTATCTCGTTCTCCGGAGAGCCATTCATTATTTCTAAGAAACTATCTGGCAAAAAAAGCTAAGATAATCACACTTCCGCAAGGTAAAGTAACTACAAATTCAGCCGAAGTTGGTGGAAAATTCTTATCCGCCGAAGGAGAAAAGATTTACCAACGGGGATTTTGCTACGATTTGGATGATGTGCCAACAATATCAAGAAAAAGAACTCAAAATGGAATAGATTTGGGTGAATACTACACCACATTAACTAATCTTCTACCATTTACAAAATACTATGTAAGAGCTTATGTTTCTACGGCGGCGGGTGAATCTTACGGCGAAACAGAAAGAATTTTCACGAAACTATTGACACCAATTCTTATTTCCCCTAACAAAGGCATAGCAGATATTCCTTTAAAAGCGGATTTCTTTTGGCGGAAAGATATGAATGCTCTAAAATATCATTTCCAAATTTCTAAATTTTCAGAATTCAGCAATATAGAACTCGACACTGAAGTTGTCGATTCGACTATAAATATTAAAGATCTGGAACTAAATAGCGAATATTTTTGGCGCGTTCAAACAATTAATGGTCCATATCAGAGTGATTGGTCGGAAGTATTTTCATTCCATACAATTATATTCAACAAACAGCAATTATTACTTCCACAGCAAGCTAGTATAAATATACCGATTGATTGCGCATTGAAATGGATTGAAAATACAAAATCAAGCCAGTATAAATTACAAGTTTCAAAAGAAGAAGGCTTTAATAATTTCGTTATTGATACAATTTTAACTAAAAACCAATTCACGAATTCAAAATTTGACTATTTAAAACCCTATTATTGGCGGGTTAAGAGCTTTATTGGATTAGATTCTAGCGGTTGGTCACCGGTTTGGAAATTTACTACATTGATGGATTCAGTAAAACTAATATCTCCGGTTGATTTATCTGCAAATTTAGAACTTAACCAAATTTTTAATTGGGAAAAAGGGATTTATGAAAAGAATTACCGATTGCAAGTAGCAAAAGATAATGATTTTACTAATATGGTTTTTGATACTATTCAAAACAAAAAAAATGATGCTGATATAAATAATTTGAAGAATTATACCAAGTATTTTTGGAGAGTAAGAAACGAATCCGATGATACATTGGGTTATTGGTCTGATATATGGCAATATAGAACCCGCATGACTGACGTTATACTAATTTATCCCGAAGATGAAAAAACAGGATTGGACCAAAAAATAAAATTTAAGTGGTCATCAGTATTCGGCGCGGAATACTATCAACTTCAAATATCAAAGAATGAACAATTTACGGATATTGTTTATTCAGAGGATTCAATAAATTCTACCGAACATAATGTTCCCGATTTTGAACCTAATAAACTTTATTATTGGCGAGTCCGCCCATGGAATAAAGAATCCATTGGCTCATTGCTCTGGAGTGAAATTTGGTCATTTAGAACTGGTGAAACAAGTGTGAAAGATGAATCGGAATTTATCAAGATTACACCTAATCCTGCGGGAGATTTTATCACCATAGCTTTGAAACCTTCCGAAGGTTTCGAACCTTCGGAAAGTTCAGCAATCCAAATCTACAACACACTCGGCGAAAAAGTAATGACAGTAGAACAGACGCCCTCGTCTGTTCAGCGAATCAACATTTCCGATCTGCCAAAAGGTATTTATTTTGTAAAAGTAGGTGGCGAAACCGCGAAGTTTGTGAAAATGTAAAAACTAGATGTGCCACACTTTGAAAGTGTGGCACATCTTTACAGTCATCGAATGAGTTTTATAATTCTAATACTTTGTAAAATTAATGTGCATTAACTTTCTTGCTTCTTTTCTGGCATTTGTTGGGTCCATTTCCATAATTTGGCGGTTATAACCTGCGTCTTTTTCTTCCTTCAACGTAGCGGCTATTTTGTCAATTAAAGACGGAGGGAAAATACCTTCTTTTTCATAAAGATTTCTTTGAGCCAACAATTCATCGGCTGTTTCTTCACAACTTGTAGCGATATCAACTAAACGCGCGCATAATTCAGGATTGTCGTGTATATTACCTTGCACGAAACATTCTTTCGATATTTTCAATGACTCTTCCGGATTGCGGAAAGCCCACATAGCGGCAGTTGCCATACCGGCTAGTAATAAATGCGTGTTTGCCGAACCGTCAGCTGAACGTAATTCTGCTGTTTGGCGTGAGTCTTTAAAAGTCAATTTCTCTTTTTGCTGTGGATTAACCGCCATAGCGAGGTTATCTATTCCGCGCCAGCCTAATGGCACCCGAATCAACGCACTGCGGTTAGAGTAGCTCCAGCACACCATTGTCGGCGCTTCTTGATGAGGTACCAAACGCAAAAACGATGCGGCTGTCATATTACCAAATGCACTCAATGTTGGCGCGTATTTGCAGAAGCCGCCAATCAATTTCATAGCGTCTTCCGAAAGCTCTCCGGTTTCGTTCACCATTGCGTTTTTGTTTCCGCGTTTTAGCATTGTGTGGAAGTGCAAACCACTACCGGCATGTCCGATTTCCAATTTAGGGTAGAATGTAGCTATCATCCCGTAGCGGTCTGCCACATTTTGAACAATCCATTTACCCAAAATAACCACGTCAGCGGTTTCATCTATCGGAGTTGGTAAAAACTCTATCTCAACCTGCTCTGCCATTTTGCCTGATAAAAGCGGATTTTCGCTTTCTATGCTCGGCATATAACCAACTTCATTGTGAGCGTATTTTATTTCGCCTGTAATATTGGTCATAATGCGTAGCATCTCATTAACCATATCGGTTGTTTTTACGAAAGGAGCTGTTCCGTGATAGCCTGCTTGTTTAGGCAGTGGATATAAATCTTCAGCAACTTTACCTATCAAATAAAATTCCAACTCGCCAAGAGCGTGCAATTCCAATCCGGTTTCTTTTTTCAATTGCTCATAAGTTAAAAGCAATATATTATCGGGTGCGAAAGGAGCTAATTTTCCATCCCCTGTTATAAAACGACAAACAAAATCCAAACTGGTTTCGTCGAATGGATTGATAAAGGCTGTTCTGTAAACAGGAACAACGTACAAATCGGATTTCCCGGCGTCAACCACACCTTTAAATAGCGATGAGCCGTCCACGCGTTCGCCTTCGCCTAAAATTACTTCAGCTTGGTGACGGTTAGTAATCGGAATTCGAAGTTCTTTAATTCGTCCATCTATTGCTGTATAATGAAATGTCAGTCTCTCAATTCCCGAATCTAAAATGATTTGAATCAAGTCATCTCTTGTTAATTCGGCTCGCGGCTTACCTGCCATCAATTCTATTTGATTTTCTAAAGCAAAATGTTGCGTCATTATTTATATTTCCTTATTATTATATAATTGTCATGATTAATATTTTTTAATAAACTTCTAAGTTCTGCAAAAATAAAGTAATCGAATTTAATACTTTTCTAATTAATAATCAAATTTAATTGATTTTTTTTCGCATATTCTTAAAAAGCATATCCAAAACCTATGCGTAAATCAAATAAATATGGATACGAGATTGTAACAGAAGGTTCCAAAACGTAATGATCGTACCAAATCCACTTAAAAGCGGCTTCTGCCCCTACGCCAAATACAAACCGTTTCTTGCCACTAAGTTGCTGAGTCAGCTTTACATAAGGTCCTGCACTCAAACCTGTAAGCAATCTATCTCCATTAGGCTTCCAGAAATAATATCTATACGAAGATTCTAAATATATCATGTTTATGTCCGGCGATACATCGTACACTAATTTAGCTGTAATTCCCTTATTACCCCTAATAACTTGTTCGTACATAAGATTGGGACCCTTTACGAGCAATTCAACCATATTAGTTGATAATATTACATTGCGTGTTTTTAAATTCGATATAAAAGAGTTAGTAGTATTTTTTTTGGTAGTATCAATTTTCGTCGAATCCTGCGCGGAACTAACAAATTGCATACAACACATTATTATTATAATACAAACCAATTTTGATTGTTTCATACATTTATTCCCATATTTTTAAAATTTGGAACACAAAATTACAAAAAAAAACCGCACTCTTGGAAGAATGCGGTTAAATTTATCATAAGAATCAAATATTATTTGATAAGAGTCATTTTTGCTGTTTTAACTTCACCGTTTGCAGTTAATCTATATAGATATGTACCTGCAGGTAATGCATTGCCATCAGATCCAATAGCTGAGAATTGGCTGTAATGGTCACCGGCGTTCAATGTTCCGTTTTCTAATACGGTAATTACTTTACCGAAGATATCCAATACTTCTAATTTAACGCTTGTTTTTTCTGACAATGTGAATTTAATATTAGTAATGTTATTGAATGGGTTAGGAGAGTTTTGACCTAACATCATTTCACCATTGTTTTCGAATTTAATTGTTACTATATTTGAATTACTGCAAGAAACACTACCATCATTATCCATTTGACGTAATCTGTAGTTGTAAGTAGTACCTGCAACAACATCTCTGTCTAAATGGCTATAATAATTATGTTTTGCTGAATTTCCGCTACCCGAAACAAAACCTGCTAAAATCCAATCAGTATTGCCTATTTCGCGGCGTTCAATTTCGAAACCATAGTTGTTTACTTCTGTAGAAGTTTCCCAAGCCAATTCAATACCATCATTTCTACTATAACCATTGAATGAGGTTAATGTAACTGGTACATCATCAGGACATTCTTGATATTCATCAGCGCCGTCACCATAAGAGCGAGGACCAAAGAAAGGACGTAATAATGGAATCCATGTACCGTTGAAGTAAGATGAGGTTGTGCCGGCATCTTTTACATTAGTTCCTGCACAGGTTGTATGAGGATAACCAATGTTTCCTACATGAGGAGTGAAAGGTACCCAGTTTGTTGTATAGTAACCATTCAGGAAAGCAAACAGATTATTATTCGCATAAACATCGTCTTGCTTAACCTTCAAATTTCTATCTATATACAAGTTACTTCCTGTACTGCCCAAAGGAGCGGCACTACTAAAATTTGTAACTTTCACACATGAGCGGCTGGCACTTGCGCCTAAGTTCATACCATCTAATGCTGTTTGGCAAAGAATTAACCAGTATTTACCTGTTGTTAATTCAATTGGCTGATCTAAAACATAATTTGTATATTGGTCAAAATACAATACATTATTAAAGAAACCACGTTCGTGCTCGTAATAAGAGCCGGGAACCAATACATCGCTTGGTACGTCAACTCCATTGATAACTTGATTCTCTAACAGACTGAATTCTACTAAATCAGGATGTGAGTTCATTGACGAGAACATTGCTTGATAACCGCGAATTGTATCGGTATTCATTACTTGGAATTTCATAGCAATTTTACCGGCATACGCATTATATTGAACACCGCCGTAACCAGCTCGTTGGTCAGTACCGATAGCATCACCTGCATTAGAACCGGGAACATTCAAACCACGGCCTACTAAACCAACTTCTGTTGGTACATCATTAATTCCGTAATCTATACCTGTTTCTTCATCTTTTTTGAAGTTCGATTCATAAGCATAGAAATCATCAAAAGAAATTTCTTGTGTAGAATAAGTTGTATCGTTACCAGGTGTGATATCTGTACCAGGGAATTGAATATAAGCAACGAAAGTGTATTTGTTGTTTTTGCCGTCATAACATTTTCTTGCATTCCAAGAAGGCATTTCCAATTCTATTTCATGAATTCCATGTAAATTGGCAACGCTTTCTGTACGGCAATAAATTGGTTTTTTACCATCTTTAGCATGTTTGGTTTCCTTATCGAAATCACCATCGCGGTATATTTGAACTTTAACGTTAAATACCGGAGCTGCCAAACTTGTATTATTTGACATTTTTACTATCACAGGAACGTTAGTAGCTTGTGAAGCAGGTATTTTTGTGTAAGGCCAGTTTATTCTTACTGAAGAAACTTCAACATCTGTCACTTCGTCAGGAATAGCTAATTGAATATTATCAACAAAGAAATCATCATAGTCATCTGCTAATGAAGGTCTGGCTGGGTTGATTTGATTGTTTTTAGCTAAAACTCTTAAACGGAAACGGAAATTACGCGCTCCGTCTGATTTCCAATTAATAAATGTGTCAGGAATTTGAACGAAATATTTTCCGAAATCCCAATCTACACCTGTATCATAAAAATCTGGGCGCAATGCGTTAATACTTGGACTTGATGGTAAAGCCAAAGCAGAGTCTTTATCACTTTCCAAAAATCCAAGCATTGTTCCTCCTGAACCAAAAATTGTTAATGCAGGAACATTGGTTATTGTTGCTAATAAACTCTTGCGGCGTTGTGGATGATGTCTCCAATTACCTTCAGCAATATTAGTAATACCTTGAACTCCGTCATCACTTGGTTTAGCAAATTCAATTACAAGCATATCAGGATATGGTTGATTGGCATAAGTTCCTGGTGCATAAGCTGTATAAGGAAGTCCATTAACAAACGCTTTGCCTTCAGGACCGTACATTTTGCTTTCTGCCCAAAATCTATCCATTTTTGTTCTATCATAATCGCCTCTTTGAACTGATAGCGATAATACTGCACCATAACGTCCGCGCAAATCTATTGGGAATGAACGCAATTCATCACCACGGAAAGAAGAAGTTGAGCCGTTTGCTGTAACAACAGTTTTATCAACTAAACCCAAATCAGTTTGAGCACCGTTTGGTAAAGAGCGTGTTCTGTTCATACGAATTGTTGGTGAATTAAGACCATCAAAGTTACCGCGTGGAGGTAAAGCATTCAATGATACTTTGTCGCCATCAACAACATCAGCGTTAATTGATACCCAACGATTTGTTGCAGGCAATGCGAATCCGGTAAATATATCTCTGTGATAATCGGAAGCAGATTCTGTAAATTCATTCATACGTTTCATTACAAATAAATTTGTTGTCAAAGAATCATCAAAAGGCCATTTATCTTGTCCTTCAATGTTTGTTTGAGCTATTATACTACCGCGCAATCTACCAATTTGGTTATCTATAAATTCGTTTGGTTCGAAATCAGGATATTGTACTTGTACGAAAGAATAAGGTGGTACACCTGTATAACCGGCTGTTTTGAAAGCAGCGCCTGTCAGTACTGTTGTTGAATTAACATAATAACCTGCACTTATAGCGCCGCTAGCAGGAGAAACCAATCTAACCTTTGCACCGGTTTCGTTGTAGCAATTTTCCCAATTTGCGTCAAGCGACATACAATTCTTTGTAATAGGCAATGCTTTATTATAAACAATTCTACCTGTAGCAGTATTAGTTAATCTGAACTGTGCTTTAAATTCGTAGTCCTGAGGAATAAAGTTTACACCTTGTGGGCCTTGAATATCGTTAGACAAGTTTTGTAAAACGCAAACAGGTTGAATAGCACCGATCAAAGGTTCGCCGGCTAACAATTCATAATCGCTTACGTCATCAATTACTTGTGTATAATTCATATCGGGGTACTGATAAGTTGCCGCATTACGGACACGGTAAGCTATATCAACAGCGCGTAAAACGTTTGGCCACTGTTTGAAAATAACTGTAGTTCCTGAGAAAGGAGCTTGGTTTATATCTTTTATCCAGCGTGCGAAATAATGCGTATATTGCATATATTCATTTGACCATGGATAGTTACCATCTTTTGTAGTTACAGCTTGATCAGGATTTTTGGTACTGTAATTTGTATGGCGTGCCCATCCTAATAATCCGCTTATTGTATTAGCGCGAATAATGTCACCACAGCTTGCTCCGTTTTTACCTTGACCTCTCAATCTTTGGTAAATAAAAGTTATACTGCTATCTCTACCTGATAAAATTACTTTTGCATCCCATTCTACATAACCAAATTCTTGTTTACGTGCATCAGGAATGATAATATAAGTGGTGGTTGATGTAGGTGGTTCATTAATTGTTCCATAAAGAGAAACATTATAGAACGCAACAACTAACGAATCACCAGGTTCGTTGTATTTAAAATATACTTTACCGTAATCTTCCGCTTTTTCTGTATAGCTGTTATATTGAGATAATAATACATTACCCCAGAATGGTGCTATTAAAGCTGGTTTACAAAGTGTAGAGGAATAAGCATTACCTGCGTCGGCAAATTGCGACAAATTTGTAAAAGTTGCCGCTGGTACATCGGAACGAATACCGTTGATTTTTCCAAAAGCAGGTTCATCTGAAGGTACAGCATAATATTTTACAGGGTCATTACCTAAAATAGCACATTTGTACCCGAAGTCATCTTTAATAAGGTCTTTTGTACCATCCGACGCAGATCCTTGCATATTGCTAACTCTGGCGCGAGTAGCGTTTGGATATTTACTCCAATCACCAGCAACGAACCAATCCATCGAGTTTACATCATAACAATGCTGAGCACCATCAGGAATTGCTTTTTCACCTTTTGCATTATAAATGTAACGGCGATTGGTTAAACCAATTACGCCATTTGAAGAGACATAGAATGAATCGTATCTTAAACCATTAAAATAAAATCCGCTTCTTATACCTATAGGCATTGGACCTGCGATTGCATTGCGGGTCGAATCCATATCTTCACGACTTTTTTTGAATAAACTGCCGGCTAATTGATCGGCAGGATTTCTAAAATAATGCTTACCGTAACGATTGTTAACCCAAAACGTTGAATCCAATATTCTTGGACCCGGTTGGATACGTGTCCAATATTTTTGTTGATAAGTTGTATCCAGAGTAGCTGTTTTTGGGAGCCAGATGTCTTTGATTTTGTTTGCATCTAGTGGATTTTGCAAATTATCATAGAAATAATAACCTGTCGAGACTGCCGCAGTCTTTATGTTAGCTGGAAGTTGTTGGTTAAACTCGCTAAACGGCATTGGATAACTCGATGTTAAACCAGGTACATAACCCGGTTCACTCCATTCGCTCTTTCTTTGCAACTCGTTACCCGGCTTATCTACTGCCCAAGCTAGTGTCGCCGATAAGCAGAGAATAAGCACTGAAAGCTGGATTATTCTTTTCATAATTAAACCTATTTGATTTATTAAACAATATATATTATTTTCATACATAAAAATTAACATCCAAAATGAATTAAACGCATTTATGGACTAACTGAAACTTAAAATTAATAAAATATTACTGTATAGCCAAATAAAACTTGTTTTTTTTATCATTTGCCTTAGATTTCTAATCCCTTATATAGCATAATATTATGCAAACTCATAGATTAACGGTGCTTTTTTATACATAGTAATGTAAAATTATATGATAAAAAAGTAGTCAAGTGTCAAAAAATATTGACACTTTTTACCTGACAGTTGCCCTTAGCGATAGAAAAATCAATAATAAATTATACATTTATTCAAACATTAAACATCAAAGTTATTTAAAAATACTGTAAATTTGAATTATAAAAAATTAGTTTTTATTAATATTTGAAAAAAATCTTATGGCAGAATTAAATAACGACCAAATAATTAGAAGATACGAAGAATTAGAAATTCTCGAAAATGCTTCTATTAATCCATATCCATACTCTTTCGATAAAACACATTCAACCACAAAAATTCTTGCTGAATTTTCGGACGAACAACCGGAATTATTAAACAATGTCAACGTGGCTGGCAGAATTATGGCTATACGCAGAATGGGTAAAGCAAGCTTTATGCATATTAGCGATCAAGATGGTAAATTACAGATTTATCTTAAAAAAGACGACTTTCCTGAAATGTATGAATTGCTGAAAAACTTCGATATAGGAGACATTATTGGAGTGAACGGTTATGTGTTCAGAACAAGAACAGGCGAAATTTCTGTACATACCAAGGAAGTTCAGATGCTCTGCAAATCTCTTCATCCACTTCCAATCGCAAAAGAAGAGATCGATGAAGAAGGCAACAAAATCATTCACGATGCATTTGCAGATAAAGAATTAAGATACCGCAACAGATATATTGATTTGATTGTTAATCCGCAAGTTCGGGAATCGTTCGTAAAGCGCAGTAAAATCATTCGTGCTATCCGCACATTTTTCGATGACAAAGGTTATCTGGAAGTAGAAACTCCGATTCTTCAACCTCTATACGGAGGTGCAACAGCCCGTCCATTTATAACTCATCACAATGCATTGGACATCCCGCTTTATCTGCGTATTGCTCTTGAACTTTATTTGAAACGCCTTATTGTTGGAGGATTTGAAGGTGTTTATGAAATCAGTAAAAATTTTCGAAACGAAGGAATGGACAAAACTCATAATCCAGAATTCACGATGTTAGAAATCTATGTCGCGTATAAAGATTATTTCTGGATGATGGACGCAACAGAAGAATTATTTAAAATTTCCGCATTAGCCGCCAATGGGCACTACAATGTAAAAGCCGGTGAAACAGAAATCGACCTAAGCAAACCATTCCGTAGAGCTAAGATGTTCGATCTTTATAAAGAATATACCGGAATGGATCTCTTTGGATTAACAAGAGATGAGCTAAAAGAAGCCGCAAAACAATTGAAAGTCGAAATCGAACCGAATGCAACAGAGATGAAAATTTTAGATGAAATTTTCGGTGCTAAAGTAGAACATCACCTAATTCAACCAACCTTTGTAATGGATTATCCTGTCGAAATGTCTCCTCTTACAAAAAAACACCGCGAAGTGGAAGGTCTTGTTGAACGCTTCGAATTGTTTATAAACGGTCAGGAAATGGCAAATTGCTTCAGCGAGTTGAACGATCCGCGCGATCAAAGAGCAAGATTGGAAAAACAAGCCTTAGACCGTGCCGCCGGTGACGAAGAAGCAATGGTTTTAGATGAAGATTTCTTGCATGCTTTGGAAATCGGTATGCCGCCGACAGCAGGTTTGGGTGTAGGTATTGACCGTATGGTTATGCTATTAACAGGTAATATTTCTATCCGCGACGTACTATTCTTCCCACAAATGAAACCCGAATTAGTAGCTGGAAAGTAAAAAAATATTATTAAATCAATAACCAAAGTTTAATGACAGCAAAAAAAGATAAATTGAAAATATTATTTTTAGAACCGGAGACAGGCTCAAGGTATAATTACATACCGATGGGCCTGGCTTATTTATCGTCCTATATTAAAAAGCACTGTGCTATACCGGTGGAAACAATAATTGTCCGGCATTCTGAAAATGAAATTGACCAAATATTAGCTTATAATAGCGATATAATTGGCATAACGGCGATGACGCACAATTATAATACGGCAAATATAATTGCTGAACGAATCAAATCCATTGTTCCGAATCAAAATATAATTCTTGGCGGTCAGCATATAACTTCGGCTCCGGATTCATTATTCCCATCATTTAATTGCGCTATTGCAGGCGAAGGTGAAGCGGCATTTTTGCAGTATGTTAATGCGTTTATTGATTCAGAAGAGATTGACTATTCTCAAATAAACAATCTGGTATATTGGAAGGACGGTAATATCCAAATCAACGCAAGACTTCCCTTTATCGATCCTATTGATTCAATTTCTTATCCGGATAGAGAAGCTGTTAATGGATTCGAAAATATCATTAAATCTAATAATTTCGGTAGATTTAACAGAAATGACATTCGCTGGATACAACTAACTACATCTCGCGGTTGTCCTTATAAATGCAAATTCTGTCAGCCAAGTGTTCTTTGGGGAAAATATCGTATGCATTCCGCAGAGTATGTAGCCGATGAAATCGAATATGTTGTAAATAAATATAATATAAACGCTATTCAAGTAGAAGACGATTTATTTACCGGAAATAAGACTAGATTGATAAAAATTATCGAATTGCTCGAGCAGAAAAATTTACTCGGGAAAATCGTATTCAATGTCGCCGCGAGAGCAGAGCAAATAAACGAGGAATGGGTTGAGCTATTCCAAAAAATCGGTATTGTCAAAGTAGAATTAGGTATCGAATCGGGTTCCGATAAAGTGGCTGAATATTTGAAAAATTCCAAAAAGACTACTCAAAATATTAATCTAAAAGCAATAGTATTACTCAATAAAAACGACATAGCTGTTTTCGGATCTTTTATTGCCGGTGCGCCGATTGAAGAATATAAAGACTTAATTCAAAGCAAAAAGTTTATGCTCAAAATCAAAAAAATGCACAAAAATAACGAATGTAGCATTGGATTGGCAACCCCACTTCCGGGAACAGAACTTTGGGATTACACAATACAAAAGGGACTTATCAATAAAGAGGATTTTGATTGGAACAGGTTATCGACATTAGCTGGAATTCCTAAAGATTTGAGCATTCCGGTATATCTAAACGAAAACATCCCGATTGAGAAAACCGTAAAAGTTATTAAAAGCATTAATAGGCGAATGTGGATGGGCAGTCCACTCGATTTTTTGAAAGCCGTACCACGTAGAATAAAAAAAATTCCGGCGAAAATCAGAAAAATGTTAAAATAAAATAAGATAAAATCAAAGATGGACTCTACTTTCGCAAAGTGGAGTCCATCTATCTTTAGAATTATTCATTGGATGAGTTTTATTTAATCGTTATTTAAAGTTATAATACGTATCGATATCACGAGGAATTGCTTTCAAACGTTCGATATTCTTATCGATTTCGCCTGTTGGTTTACCATATTTAGCAATCAAACCATCAGCGGCTTTTAGGTCACCTTTGGCTTCGATATCAAGAATTATTTTTGCTAAATCCGCAATTTTATCAAAAAATATTGCTTCATTAATAACGAATTTACCTTTTACAACATTAACTGCGCCGGTTGTCTGTAAATAATTCAATTGAATGTAGTTTGAGATGCAATGTGCACCTGTTCCAAATCTAATAGAACGGTAAAGACCCGGCAAATATGTTGCAATAGTTTTTTTGATGTATTCATTATTATAATATTTTTTGTCACGAAGTAACTTGTGGTTAAACATACTTAAAATATCTGCTTTACATTCTTCAATCGGAGAATAGTATTGTTTTAAAGCTTTGCGTACTTCAATTTTTGTTCCGGCCACATATTTTGGTCCCAAAGCATGGCTGACTTCGTGTAATGTAACAAACCCTGTAAAAGCTTTTGCATCTACATAATTCACCCATTTTTCATCCAAAAGCTCTTCGCCGATTGGTTTGACTATCTTATTGAATTTAGCTTCCATGTGGTTTTTATACATCGAAAGTTTTCTACCCTTTGCTTCTGCAACTTTTGGATCGTTCGGTAAAGCGGCGGCAATAGTTTTTGTTCCTTTTTGGCATTTTCCGCCGAAATATACAGCATTAACAACTTGTATTATATTTCCCGTACCCATTTTGTCAGCTTTGTAAGCACCATCCGTTGGCAAATTGCTTTGAAAATAATCCATATTTGCTTTGAAATCCTGCAATTCCTTAGAAGCTTTAGGGTCTTTGACCATAACAACACATTCAAATGCTGTTTTGTACCCAAACATTTCATCTTCATAATTTTCAATTGGACCGATAACAATATCAATATTATTATCTTTCAAATCCATCCAAGCTAAATCGCTTTTATAGTAATCATTTGTTCTTAATGCTTGGGCACGCAATGTCAAATAATTCTTCAGTGAAGGGTTATCTGTCAATCCGGCGGCTTTGTCCAATTTGGCGGCTAATTCGCTGATTTCAGGATAATATTGACTGTAAGGTATGGCTTTAAAACCGGCACCATCGCGAACGACTACAGTATATTGGCTCTCAAGAGATTCTTTTAATTTAGGATTTGCCTTAACGAAATTTTCGAAGTCTTCGTTTTTCATATCTTCAGGATAAAAACCACCAACTGTTGGCCTTGTTTCAGGTCCTTTGCCAACGAAGCGGGCTTCATCATAAATCACATCATAAGGTCCATAATTTATTTTGACATAGCTTAGATATTCTTTGGCTTCGTCCGTATCAAATTTTGCTAAACTATCCCTAACTTGTAGAGCATCGGAACTGGATTGTTTCCAAAATATTGCATCCGCCAATTCTCCTGCTTGTCTAAGTACTTTTAGTAATTGTTTTTCGCGGGAACTTAAACCCGATAAATCAATGTTTTTTTCGTTAAATTCTACTTTTGCGTATTCGGCTAAGCGTTCTTTAATCATTGCTTGTTGCTCCGAAATTTGTTCAGGTTGTTTTATTTCCCCATTTTTACCGCAAGATACGGCTAAAATCGCGATCAGCGAAACGAGGCAAAATGTCAATATCTGTTTCATAATGTTCCCTTTTATCTAAAATTGTACATTTATAAACCATAAAATTACAATAGTTTATTAACATTACCAATTAATTTTTATTCATTTATGGGAACCTTTGAATCAGTTATAAGTTATGAGTTATAAGTTAAGAGTTATGAATGCGAAGAAGGGTATAGGGTTTAGGGGATGGTGGAGTCATTTAGTAGGCAAAGATGGAGCCCACCTTGCAGGTGGACTCCATCTAATAATATTATAAGAGGTTGTCATTACCGCGCAAGCGGTAATCCATCTTCTTCGTTTTATGAACTATCTTACATTTTCACAAACTTCGCGGTTTCACCACCTACTTTCACAAAATAGACGCCCTTTGGCAAATCGGAAATGTTGATTCGAACGGACAGGTCGCGACCTGTCCCTACAGATAATACCCTTTCGCCGATTGTGTTGAAAATATTGATTTCAGAACCTTCCGAAGGTTCGAAACCTTCGGAAGGTTTCAAAGTTATTATTATAAAATCACCAGCAGGATTTGGCGATATTGCTAAATCATTGGTATCGGCTAATTTTATCGAACTTTCACCTATCTCTAAAAGATAAAGTTTACCATCGATTAAGGCATAATACTTATTCGCAATCTTTTTTATATCTAAAACAAAAAATGTTGTGTGTTCTGGTACAGAATATCTTATAAAGGTTTTAAAATTGTCATTTGTGTAGTTTAAACAATTTAGGCCTATTATAAAATATTCCCCATCTGAAATTGGAACGATTTTATTATATGAATAAATGTTGACTAGCATTGAATCTAAGGTTATTAATTTCCCAACCTTCTGATCATATTTTTTTAAAAATGAATTTTTCAGCGATGCAGAACAATTTTTATCATTAGAACATAAAAAATAAAAATTATTTGATTCATCTAAATAATAATCATGTAGCACATCATCAAAGGGCAAGTGAACTAAATCAAAAACGGTTTCATTTTTATAATTTAATAAATATACATTTTTTGAAATACTATATACTCTTAACACAAGTTGATTGTTAATAACTTTCATATCAGTAATGTTTAAGCTATCAGGCAAATCAACTTTTACCAACTTGTTTCCGTCCAGATTATATTTAAAGAAATAACTTCCCCACCTGCATAGGTAATAATCATTTTTATATTTAACTATTTTTTCAAATGATAATCCCGAATCAGCGGACACGGTTTTTAAAACCGAGAAATCTGATTTGTTAAGAATAGTTATTGTACTTCGCAGTTCAGTCATATTTGCATTATACTTATCCGTTAGAAGAATTATGTTGTCTTCAACGATTGTACTTTTAATATAAGTTTTGTTTTCATATATTCTATCAATAACGGAATTACTTATTGAATATCTATATAAACACCTGTTTTGTGATAACGCAATAAATTCCGTAATACTTTTAGAATTATCAGCAGAAAATTCAACGTATTGAGGGGTATCTGATTTAAATAAAACCAAAAACGGTTCATTACTTTTTAATTGGTTTCTTTGTATCTTATTTATATCATGCCCCAAGCTGTATAATTGCTCCCCGATATTAATAAGACTTGTTCTGGTATAATCCTCTATCAGGTAACTCCATTTAGTTACTGGATCGGAATAAACTATTAAGCCTTTGCTGCAACCCGCTAATAAAGTTGTATCATTTATATATTCAAATGAGTTTACATCGTTTATATTACTGCCGATTTTAACATTCTTGAAACTCAATCCTCCGTCATCCGAACGATAGAAATAATTAGAAATCCCTGCGGCAAACATCTTTTCATCTTTAATTTGAACCACATTTAGAACAACATTAGTGTCAACCGTATAGGATTTTTCAAATTTTAGTTGAATGCTATATTCAAAAATTCTACCTTCGGTCGAAGGAAAATAAAATTTTTCATCAAAAATGTTGATATTATTTACCGGGAAATCTAAAAATAATTTTTGCCAAGTTAAACTATAATCTGTGCTGTACCAAACCTCTCCGCTGTAAGTTAAACAAACGAGGTTATTATTTAAAATCTCCAATTTTGATATTTTTCCTGAACATTGTATAGATTGGGTCGTTTGTTTTTGCCAGTTGTTATCAAACGTAAAAATCTTATTACTATCGCCAGCTAAAATAATTTTATCATTACTCGATACAAGGTCATAATATTCAATTCCTCCAATTTTTCCAGAAATATATTCCCATTTACCATCATTCAAAATTTTTAGTATTAATTGATTAGCACCTACGCAATAGAGATTTCCTTTAATCTCTTTTATGCTATTAATTTTATTTTGATGATTATTAGGATAAAACCCTGTTCCTGAAATTTGCATTTCTGCTTCTAAGGAATAGAATGAAAATAGTACTAATACAAATATTATTCTTAATGAGTTGATCATAAACAATCCCCTAATTATTTAAAAATGGAGGGGTACAACTATTCCCCCTCCATAATTATAAACTACTTCTTATTGAAAAATATTATCCCAAATTGATTGTAATTCGGTAAACTGTAATAATATTTCCCTGTATAATTAGTCCCAAATGATTCAATACTAATCATATCTTCTTTCACTAAATTTAATTTTGACAGAAGTGTACTTAAATATTCGGGATTTTCGCAATAAAAGTTAATTGATTTGCTATTACTCAACCTTTCCCAACACTTCATTTGTTGATTGAACTCAAACTTTTCATTATTAAGATTGATAAACTGAGTTTTTATAATTTCAATCGGTACAAATTTATAATTTAATTCGCTATACTTGAACCTTTTCCCGTCAAGATTCGTAAATATGACTTCTTCTGCAAATAGCGATATAGTTGATAGAAATAAAACTGCAAATATCAAATAAATCTTTTTCATAAATAACTCCTTATCTGTAAATTGTACCGCACGTTGGTTGGCAGTTGTATGGAACATTTTCTCCACAGTCTTCGGGCTCCTGATAACCAGTATTTGTTATAGTTCTGACATTGTTTACAATACATACAGTAAAATACTCAAGACAGCATTGTGCTGTTGTACAAGGTACAAAATGACTATCAAAGGGGTAATGGAGGTGTTCTGTTTCGGTTAAAGGTGCAATAATACCACCTCCAACTCCACCAGGTGATCGATAAAACCAACAACTGCCTTTCATAATTCTCCAATTCTCCTCGCAAGGGTCTCCCGACATTAGAGGCGGATAATTTCCAGGATTTGCGGCAATAAATAATAGAATTATTTGATTAATCATTTGAGCCCAAGTTAAGTTATTCTGAGTATAACACGCTGGTAGCCCATCCGTTAAACCAATAAACTCAATGTAATAATCATAGTACATATTACACGCTAATCTTGTTCTATAGTAAACCACAGCAGTATATGTATGTCCCCATTGTGAGCAAATAAAAAGTTCGATTGAATTAGCAGGTTCCGGAAAGGCTGGTGACCAAGTGTCGCCGATACAATCCGGCAAACATGGCTCTGTAATCTCATCCTGTGCTTTCATTTCATTTACTGCAAATATTGTTAGTACTAATCCTAACAACATTATTTTTTTTATATTTTTCATAGAAAAATTTCCTAATATAATATCACATAATATTATTGATTTTTAACAAAAGCATTTTGCTTTAGTCGTGTTGTACCATCTCTTCTTACAAACAATAAACTAAATTTGCGGCTAAAGGTACAACTTTATTCAACTTCTTTTGTTTTGACTTTGATTAAATATTAAACAAAAATATACGTCCTACTAATGTTAGTGATAGAGATTTTGTTACAGACTATCTATTACCGATCCAAAATAGCTCTTCAAACAGCTACAAGGGGGCGGATTTACATTAGTAGATTCGCTTTTTTTATAAAATCGAATCAGAAAATTATGTGTTAGTTTGTATTTTTGGGGAGTAGAGAGAAAACCAACCAAAACAGAACTACCCCCTTGAGTAATACCGTTGGTTCGCGCTCTTTGCGGCTTTCTTTTCTTTATCATTATCATAAACGCCGTCCACTGCAATATATAATAAATCGAAAAACTTTAAATAGAAATAATAATAGTATTTTTTGTACACCTTATTTTCAATACAAAATTAATATTCTTTTTCCAAATAATATATATTATTTTTGCATATTTTTGTGTTATTTTGTGTTTATTTCAAGAAATAAATGAATCCCCCCCCCCTAGTGTGTAATTTTTTTCACACTTTTTGGTCCGTTGATTTATTTTGGTTGGCTTTTATTAACAATTGTTCTACCTAATAGAAGATTAACAAGATTTCATTTTGAGTTTACTACATAAAAAAAGGGGAAGCTATAAGCTCACCCTTCTCATTTTCAATTTCTTCATACCCTTTACCCAATCCTCTATACCCTTTTTGAAGATGGATTCTTCACTTCGTTCTGTATGACTTCATCCTGTTCATCCTAAAATCTTGGGTATCCTGATTCTGACAATTGGGTAATAAATAATCTGCGTGCTATTCTTCTTCTTTTCTACTAATTAACAATTGACAATTATTATAGCTCAACTATCGTTACTCCGTCGCCGCCTTCGACCAAATCGCCGCTTCTAAAAGCAGTTACCGAAGGGTGATGCGTAAGATATTCGTGGACTGCGTGGCGCAAAGCTCCTGTGCCTTTACCGTGGACAATTGTCAGACGTTCTACATTACCCACAACTGCATCCGAAATAAACTCATCTAATTGTCTGATAGCCGCATCCGCTCTCTCGCCTCGAACGTCAATTTTATTTTCTACATCGAAGCGTACAAAATCCTGTTTTTTAGCTAATTGTGTGCTTTTCTTGTCCGATTTGGATAATTTATTAATCGCGGTGTTGAATTTCAATCCGTTAAAATCTACCAATGCGGTTTTTCCATCATCTTGTAATGCAACAATTTCTCCCACAGAATTTGCGGAATCCATAGTTACCATATCGCCGATTGCTAATGGTTTTTCCTCAGGCAACAATTCGCGTTTTTCAGGCTTAATTGCTTGCTCTATCTTTTGTTTCTCTTCAGAATACTCTTTTTTAACGACAGATAGGGATTTCTTTTCTTCTTTTATATCTCTTATTGTTTTTTCTATCAATGCGTTAGCACCCAAAACCAATTCGCTGGCTTTTGATTTAGCATCGTTCAGAATTTCATCTCTTTTCAACTGAATTTTGGAAAGCTTTTCTTGAAGTTTTTCGACTAATTTTTCGGATTCCAATTTCGATTTAGCGGCATCGCTTCTCAATTGCTCCGCTTCGGCTTTATACTTCCCTAAAACAGAAATTGATTCTTCCAATTCGCTTTGGCGGCTTCCCAAATATGTCTTTGCGCGGCTGATAACCAATTCCGATAAACCGACATTTTTTGCCAAGAAAAAAGCATAAGAATTTCCGGGAATACCTTCCAAAAATTTATAAGTTGGACGGAATTTAATTTCATCAAATTCCAACGATGCATTCATTATTTTTTCACGGTTTAAAGCGTAAGTTTTTAATGATGATTGATGAGTTGTAGCGACAAAGAATAGCCCAATATTAATGAATGAATCAAGAATTCCACACGCCAAAGCACCGCCTTCTTGAGGGTCTGTTCCCGAGCCAATCTCATCAACCAAAACAAGTGAGCTATATGAACATTCTTCCAATATCCGCTTTAGCTGGAGAATCTGGCTGGAAAAAGTCGATAAATCATTAGCAATAGATTGCCTATCCCCTATTGATGAAAATATTTTTCGGTATGATACCGTACATTCACCTAAAGGAAATATTCCCGACAGCGCCATAATCAAATTCAAACCTATGCTTTTCAATGCAACAGTTTTACCACCGGCGTTCGGACCGCTTATCAAATGTCCCAATTTTTCTTGTGAAAATGTTATTGAAAGTGGAATCACTTGATCGCGTTTTCTGGCTTGAGCTAACAATGGATGGCGAATGTTGCGCATCGAAAGCATATTTTCTTCAGTTATTTTCGGTTTTATTCCACCGTATTCCAATGCGTAGCGCGCCTTAGAAATAACTGCATCCAAATGTCCCAAAATATCCACACTACCCAATATCAACGGTGCTTGTTGACCGATTTCTGCTGTCAATTGAGTTAATATACGGTAAATTTCACGTTCTTCTTCGCTTTTCAGCAAAGACAGTTCGTTATTCATTTCTATTATTTCAGCGGGTTCCAAAAATACTGTTTGACCTGTTTGCGATACACCGTGAATAATGCCTGCCATAGTCCTTTTGTTTGAGGCTTTTATAGGTAAAACATATCTGCCTTCGCGGATGGAATAGAAATCATCTGAAACGATTTCTTCCTCAGCTACTTTATGCAGAATTTTTCTCAATCGGCTTCTAAGCCGAGCGGATTTTTCCTGCAATGAACGGCGGATTCTACTCAATTCGGCGCTTGCTGGATCGCGCACCAAACCCGTCTCGTCTATTGCATCGTCTATATGCTTTTCTAATATTCTGTTTTCGTAAAGCAAACTGACTTCTTCAAACAACAATATGTATTTCTCGGAACGATCAATGAAGTACTTTCTTAGCAGACGATAAATCCTAATCGAGTCGCCAATACTTAATATATCGGATGGGTTTAGAATCGCGTTTTCAATTCTTGCTCTGTAAAGTAAATTTCTGATATCGCTTACTCGTTCTATTGGTAGTTCTTCGTCCGATGTAAGTAAATTTATCAGTTCGTCAATCAAATCCAGTTCTTTAGTCAAGATAAAATTGTTTTTAGTCGGCAAGGATTTCATTATCATCTCCCTACCCATTTCGGATAATGCGTATTTTGCTATTTTATTCAGAACCTGATCGTACTCCAATTCGTTCAAAGTATCGCGTTCTAAATCCGAAATTTCTTCTTTATAAAAATATATATTTTCTAATGTATCTATCATATTAATTTATACTCCACTTAAAATAATATCATGAATTCTTACCACACCGCACAAGCGGTTTTCGGAATTCACTACCGGCATAACGCTCAATTGGCTCGGTCGTTGCTCCATAATTGCTAATACTTCACCCAAAAAAGCACTTTCCTGACAAACTATTGGGTTTTTAGTCATCACAGAATCTACCATAGCATCTCTTATATCTATTTCCTTCTGCAATGCGCGTCTCAAATCGCCATCAGTTATTAATCCCAAAAAATTATCATTGTCGTCAGTAACGCACACACAACCTAAACCCTTCTCGGATATAATTAAAATTGCATCTAATATTTTAGACCCTGTTTTAATAACCGGCATTGCCGTACCTTTGTGCATAATGTCTTTAATGCGAACTGTAATATTTCTGCCTATTTGCCCCAATGGATGCAATCTTGCAAAATTTTCAATCGTTACGTTACGGTATTTCATTGCCGCTACAGCAAGCGAGTCGCCTATAACTAAAGCTACGGTCGTACTCGATGTGGGAACTAAATTGTGCGGGCAGGCTTCACGCTTAACGCTTCCGTCCAAAACAATATCTGAATTTCCAGCTAAAAATGAATTCATGTTTCCGACGATGGAGATTATTTGTGCGGATTGCATTTTTAAATATGGAACCAATTTTACTAATTCTTTCGTTCCGCCGCTTTTGGATATTAATATTGCCACATCGCCTTTTTGAACAATTCCAATATCGCCGTGCAATGCTTCTACAGGATGCAAAAAAACCGATGAAATTCCAATACTTGAGAAAGTCGCCGCAATTTTTTTGGCTATTAAGCCGGATTTCCCTACTCCTGTCAATACGATTTTATTCGCTTTTGAAATTATCTCGACAGCGTTTGTATAGCTGTCATCTATTCGTTGATATGCCGCTTCTAGGGCATTTATTTCTTCTTTAAATGTTCGTTTTATTTCCGATAGCAATTCACTATTTTCCATTCTAAATATCTTTAAATTTTATTCAATATTTTTAAACAATAATCCTTATAGGAACAATCAGACATTTCATCAACCAAGCTGATAAAATTATCTTTGTTGATCAAACCTTCGTTGAATGCAATCTCCTCGATACAAGCGATTTTCAACCCCTGCCTTTTTTCGATAGCGTGTATGAAACTACCTGCTTCGAGCATCATCTCGGGGGTACCTGCATCTAACCAGGCAATACCGCGCCCAATCACTTGCAACTTGAGATTTCCTTCATCGAGATACCGTTTTTGTAATTCAATTATTTCTATTTCACCGCGGGATCCAGGAAGCAGTTCATCATCAAATTTTACGCAATCTTTATTAAAAATGTACAGTCCGGGAATAGCATAATCCGATTTAGGAAAATCAGGCTTTTCTTCAATGGATAATATTTTTCCGCCACTATCAAATTCAACAACACCGTACATACTCGCATCATCGATTTGATAAGCGAAAATTGTTCCGCCTGTATTATTTTTAATGGCATCGCGCAGAAAATCCAATTTCCCATAGAAAATATTATCGCCCAAAATCATACATACATCGGAATCAGCAATGAAATCCCGCGCAATTTGAAATGCTTCCGGTAAGCCTTTCGGTTGCTTCTGTTCGGCATATTCTATGGAAATACCTAATTTTGATCCATCCCCGAGGATTTTACGGAAGAAGGGCAAATCCTTGGGTGTTGAGATTATCATAATCTCGCGAATTCCTGCTAACATCAGCGTTGACAATGGATAATAAAACATCGGTTTATCATATACAGCTTGAAGCTGTTTACTCATAACCGACGTCATAGGGTAAAGTCTTGTTCCTCTGCCACCTGCTAATATTATTCCTTTTGTAGGCATTTAAGGTGCGCTTGCTTTTTTTCTAAAACTTACTACTTCGATTTCATATCTTCTTATTTTGTTATGTAATGTCTCTCTACTAACGCCGAGTTTATTCGCCGCTTTAGTAACATTACCTTTACAATCGCTCAATGTGGATTCGATTTTTTGTTTATCTACTTTAGCCAAATCTTCTTTTAAAGTTCTATGTGAAGAAATCATGCTGGCATCGGGTAATGAACGGTAAATCGAAGGACTGTTTTTGATGATTCTCTGAATATCCATAGCTTCAACTTGCTCTTTCAGCGAAGTCTGCATAGCAACTTTAATAATACTCGATAATTCTCTTACATTTCCGTGCCAACTGCCTTCATTCAGCAAATCCAGAGCTGATGGTGAGAAATACTTTTGGTCTTGGAAATCTTCATTATGTTTTTTTACATAATGTTCGATAATTAAAGGTATATCTTCTTTTCGTTCTGTTAGATTCGGCATACGGATTTCACATTCTCTCAGGCGATGATAAAGTTGTTCACGGAAAACGCCTTCGCGCATCAGTTTAAGCAAATCTCTATCCGTTGCCGATACAAACCGGATATCAATATCTTCGCTTTTTACCGAACCTACCTTTCGAACACATTTATCTTCGATAGGAATAAACAAACTTGATTGCAACTCAAGTGACATTTCACCTATCTCATCCAAAAATACCGTTCCGTGGTGAGCTTGGTTGAAAAGTCCTTTTTTAGTTTCAGTAGCACCTGAGAAAGCTCCTTTCACGTGTCCAAAAAGTTCACTCTGCAGAAGTTCCTTCGGAATATTAGGAATATCGACAGTGATAAACGGAAAGCGAGCGCGTTTTGAAGCATTGTGTATAGCTTTTGCTACTAACTTCTTACCGGTACCGGTATCGCCTGTAATCAGCACATTCAAATCGGTTCTTGCATAACGGATCATAGAATCCCCGATTTCTATCATTATTTTACTTTTAGCAATTATACCAAAAGATTCTAAAAACTTACGTATGTCATCCGCTTCGCCTTGTGGGCCTAAGCGTTCCATTGCTATATCGAGCAGTGCTTTTATTTTAGGATTTGATATGGAGCTTTTTTCTACAAAATTTATTGCTCCTAATTTAGTTGCCCGAACTGCCGATTCTATTGTTCCTTTGCCGGAAATCATAACTACAGGAATCTCGGGATAAGAATAACGGATGCGTTCTAAAATGTCTAATCCATCCATTTCAGCACGAGGTCCGAACTCTATATCCAACAGAGCGGCTCCGATAGTTTTTGGATTAGCACTTAAAAAAGCCAACGCTTCTTTTGGGGTATTAGCGACCAATGTCTTATATCCAAAAGAACTAACTATTTCGGCTAATGTAGAGCTAAAATCCACATTGTCATCTGCTATTAATACTTTTATATCGAGATACACTATAATACACCTTTTTCTAACATAGAGTTAACAAATAATAATATATCGATAAATGATATACTTCCTAATAAATTCTTCTCCCAATCTACAACCGGAATATAATCTATTTCTTTCTTTATCATTATTTCGACTACTTTTTTTAATGAGTCTTCCGGATATATTACTGTTGGATCACGCTTAATGAGCTTTTCGAAATCCAATATTTTCACATCGTAATTACTTTCACCATCGGTGTTATCGTAAAGCTCTCTTAATTTATATTCTATAATTTTTTTATGGGTTAATATCCCGACTAATTTGTTATTTTCAACTACAGGAATATGACGGCTGTTTTCTTCGGTCATCAATGCTTCAGCCTTTTCAATCGAGTCATTTATATCAACAGATAATATGTCGCTCGACATCAAGTCTTTAATTAATACTTTATTCATAATTCTTATTCCTTACAATTTTATTCTATTTTTAAAATCCTCTATTGTTATTTTCAGTCCGTCGCGACGGGCAACAATAGGTTTCCAATTCAAAATATTAGTAGCTCTGGTTATATCAGGCTGGCGTACTTTTGGGTCATCTTCAGGTAGTTCCTTGAAAACAATTTTGCTTGTTGAACCCGTTAGCTCAATTATTTCTTTAGCCAGTTCCAACATAGTTATTTCATCGGGATTCCCGATATTTACCGGATCAGTTTCACCGGACATTAGCAATCTATAAATACCTTCTACTAAATCGTCCACATAGCATACCGAGCGAGTTTGACTACCATCGCCGAATACTGTAACGGGGTGACCGGTCAAAGCTTGTGAAACGAAAGCAGGGATAGCCCGACCATCGTTCAACCTCATTCTTGGACCATAAGTATTAAATATTCTTACTATACGAGTATCGACACCGTGATACCTATGATATGCCATCGTCATAGCTTCCGCAAAACGTTTAGCTTCGTCATATACGCCTCTGTATCCCACCGGATTCACGTTTCCCCAATATGATTCTTCCTGTGGATGAATCATAGGGTCTCCGTAAACCTCGCTTGTGCTGGCTATTAAAAAACGTGCATTTTTCTCTTTGGCTAATCCTAAAGTTTTATGTGAACCCAAAGAACCAACCTTCAATGTCTGGATCGGAAGATTTAGATAATCTATTGGTGATGCAGGAGAAGCAAAATGCAAGATAAAATCCAAATCGCCGCTAACGTAAATAAAGTCTGTTACATCTTGATGTATAAATTTAAAATTTTTATTTTCAAAAAGATGAGATATATTATCAGGTGAACCGGTTATAAAATTATCCATGCAAATTACTTGGTCACCCTCTGCTATAAACCTTTCGCAAAGATGAGAACCCAAAAATCCGGCTCCGCCTGTAATTAATATTCTTGCCATTTCAATTGCTCAAAATATATAATATTCAAAATTACGAAATTTGAATGTAAATTGTTTAATTTTGACTAAAATAAACTTCGAATTATTTAATAACAATAACTTTTCTCGTTTCAATTTGTCCATATTCTGAGCGGAAAATGCAGAAATAAGTACCTGTTTGAACATCACTCAAATCTATAGATAATTTATTCCCTTTGGCTTTTGCCTTAGCTTCGGTTTGGTAAATCTCAGTACCACTCAATCCGACAAATGAAATCGCTACGTTTATATCAGCAACATCAGAATTAAGTTCTACTTCCATTGATTGGGTAATTATTTCATTAACTTTTGCTTCGAACTGCGGTGTAATACTTATGCCGAATGATACTTCTTGAACACAATAATCTACCGCCCGCAAGAAACCGTCACGTTTTTGCCAAGCAACTTTCTTTTCCGGTATAGGGTCGAATTTATCAATATATATACTGGTTGTATCAGGATAATAACGCAATGACCTAAAGTTGATTTTCATTATTTTCCCGGCAGTTGTAAATAAGTTAGTCGCGTTTTCACCGCTTATTTGTCCACTTATAACACCGATTTTGTTTGAGAAACTAGCTTCTTCGAAAACGTTCGATTTATTGCGAACCCAAACTTTATTCGGATAGGCTAGCGCGGAATTAAATCTAAAGCTATATTCAATGTTATCTGTTACAAGCAAATCAACCGGATTCTTTAATCTCAAGTAAACATCAACAGTATCACCCATTTTCACTTGGACGGAATCCATTTCCAAAGCGATATTATAAAGCTCATTAGGTGTTAATGCCTTTAGCTCTATCGGAATTTGCTCTATGCAATTATCTTCTGTTGTAACAAATAATGTATCGACAAATGAGCCTTCTTTCACACCTGTATAAATGATATCAAATTGGATTTCTTCATCAATTGCCATCGTTTTAGGAATAGTAAAATTATAAGTATAAGTACCATTTTGTGGAGCAATTTTAATATCTTTTATCGTTAGTGCTTTACCATAATCATTTTTTAATTTAATTGTTTTAGTATCGGTATAGCCCACCCACGCAACAAAATTCAAAGCCGCCGGCGTAGGAACAATAACCGGTGCTCGTAAATCGGATTTAATATGAACATTGTAATTATCGCCGCATACCAAACTTGTTAAATTTACTTCAACATCCTTTAAACCCAAAAACCCGAATTTACCATAATCTATATATATATTAAATTCTGAAGAACCTAGTGCTGGGACAATAACCTTATCAGCAGGATCGGTCCATACAGGAAGCATATTATCTTTTATTTGCACCTGTAGAGTGTCCTCTAAAGTGCCCTGATTCTCATACAAAACAGTATATTTCTTTATCCCTATACACGTGTCTGAAATACCTTCGTCAAAAGTTTTGGTTAGTGGGGTAGTTATAGTTTTCCTGAATTCCGCTTTAATAGGAATGTTTATTACTTGCCCGTTAGGTTGTTTCGTTTCAATTTGTAAAACACCGGTGAAAACACCTTCGGTTTGTGGAGTAAATTCCAAGTCAAAATCTAAAGTATCGTGTGTGTCTATATAAATTGGCGCTGCTTGATTAATTTTAAATTCATTACCGCTTTGAATAATATCCATCCTTATGATAGTATCTCTCTGCATAGCTTCATTATATATCTGCAATTTTTCATTGAACGTGCCATAATCGCATTTGAAAAAGCCATAGTCAATAGTATCTCTCAGCGGTCTGATTAATCTATCTATCACAGTAATATCAAGCGGTACGCATGTATCAAGCGGACATATACCATCTGCCTCAATTTTTAAGCAGTTTTTTATTTCCGTAAATGTCTTTGAATTAAATGTCAGAGTAAAGTCCGCTTCGGTGCCGTTCCCCGAACCGGTATTCAAGGTTATTGGCAGTGGCGGCGATATACTCAAACTTACACCGGAAATCGCCGGATCAATATACATATTACGTATATTTAAATTTACTTCCCCGATATTAATTACTCTAAGTACTGTAACAAAATCAAAACCCGCTTGAGTTATTCCTTCTATTTTATCAGGAATAAATAATAATTCCGGTTTCAATATGTTAGCTCTTATAATCAACCTTAAGGGCTCGCCGCAAGGATCGGTAACAAAATCAATCGTATCAAGGTATAATCCCTGGGTCGTTGGTGTAAACGAAACCATGAGCCTGCCGGTTGAATCATCTTTTACTTCATAAGGGAAGCGGTTTAAATCGCTCGTTAGTTCATATACACTTGAATTCACTGTTGGATAATGCACATTCGCTGAGATTTTACCGATATTTCTAATAACAACTTCTTGTGTGTATTTTTCCTTAGCGCAAACCGTTCCAAAATCGACCACATCATCGAGGAAAAATAAATTTGTTCTACCACGAAATGCTGTTATTGTAATGTCATAAGGGTTTTTATTCCCATTTACTTTTGTACTGTCATTATTTTTAAATCTCAGCACGCCGGTAACAATTCCATCATTTCCGTTTATATATTTGATTATTAGATTCTTTTCTTTCTTCGGCTTAATTATAGTGGTCGTCGAACCTTCGCCTAACCAAGAAACTACGCTAAAATAACTTTGTCCTTGCATAACGGTAACTTTGTCAATAATCAAATCGTAGTTGCCTGTGTTTTTTACTAGGATGGTATCGTACTTATCTTCAAAGCAATTAGCTCTCAAACTCCGCAATTTTGGGGTGGTAATAATCGACGATACTCCGTAGCATTTTACTTCTACATCGTTCTCATTATCGCAAGGATTAGTTGTCAAGCGAAATTTTGCATTTGTCCAACCGGTATCTTGAGGATTTAATTCGAAAGTCGTCGTATTTGGCTGATCCTTTTTTAAAACATAAGGTAGCGGTGTAACAAAATTTATCCAAGTTGAACCTGTTGTTTTTAATTGCCGCCAGACATATTCAATGTTTGTTTCAACTGTCCAATCCATAGAATGTGTTTTTTTTGTATTGCAATAAACAGTATCAGTAATTAATTTGACTGTCGTTTTCGCGGTAGAGTATGCCGGGTCGCCCTTTAATGTAACGGTAAATTTTGACATTGGACCAGATTGAAATTCAATAGCCCAGGTTTCAATTTGCAATGCTTTAACTTTTGGTATATAGGAAATTATTATCGCAACAGAATCACAAGACGGTACATTGAACGATGCTCCCGCCGGTGCAACAATTTTAATATCAGGTTGATCAGTAGAGGTTAGCGTTTTTTTCACTTGTACATTGTCAAATGATTTATTACTAACCCAAATCGTATCGAAAGCTTCTTCACTAAGACATGTAGTAGGAAAATCAACATTAGTTTTGCTCAATCTCTGTTCAATAGGTGATAAAACAAAAATTCCGTCTTTTCCGCCTGTCCAACCCTTGGTTGGGTCTAAAAAGAAAATATCGTCCAAATCGTTGCCATTAATACCGCAATTTTTTATGCTCCAACTTACGCCACCATCATCAGTATAATATACACTGGCGTTGTCACCGCAAGCCCAGCCTTCGGTATTGCTGGTCATAAAAGCACCAAACATATTGTTTCCGGTTGGGAATGCCTTCCATGTTAGCCCGCCATCGCGCGATAATTTAAAACCGCCTACTCGATTTGAACCGCCATCACAACTATTCCCGGAATATGGGATTAAAACCATCTGACCATATTTTGAAATTTCTTCTTGGTGAGCATACGACCCCGTAACAGATAATGTATCCCATTTGAATCCGCCGTCTGTGGTTTTCCAAAAAACAGTACCGCTTAAGCCGTAACCTTCCCCGGTTGTGCTATATAAAACGGCATCGCATAATCTATTGTCGGGGCAATAAATTCTATCCTCCGACCAATCATTTCCGCCGTTAGTTGTCCGCCAAAAGTATATACTATCAGTTAAGCAATCGCCACCGCAATATACCCCATTGTTTTTATCAATAAAAAAACACGACCAAGCGCTCTCGTACTTCCTATTTGCCAAGTCCACTAATTGTATTGGCGTTATATCGACCCAAGTTTTACCACCGTTTGTAGAACGATAAACTCCGGGAGGTGACGCTTGATCTACTGTTCCTGAACAAAAGCCAATGTTTTGGTCCACAAACATAATACGTTCCAAGTGTCCGGTTGCAAGCTGTTGATTGGATAATTGCCAATTGACTCCACCGTCTGTAGTAAGTAAAACTCTTCCATCCATTCCACAGGCCCATCCGTAGCTGGGGTTGGACGGCAAAAAATATATATCTAACCAATGGTTATATTGCACTATTTGCGGTATATTTTGAATCTTTTTCCAATAGCCCTCTATCGAATATGAAGATGACACCGCACTAATTAAAATTATAAATACAAGTATAGCTTTTTTCATAAATGAAATCCTATTAATTTTTCATTTTGTACTTTTTATTATATATTAAAATAACACTTCTTTGGAAAATTAAAAAATTTTTCTATAAGATATTATGTTATTCAAAGTATATTACACTTATTAATAACCCGTAAATTGCAATTTTGTTACATAAAATTGTAATTTTGTAATTATTTATTTTAAATTTTTACAAAATGAAGAAAAGAACTTTAATAACATCAGCTCTACCCTATGCAAATGGATTCATCCATCTTGGCCATTCTGCTGGTGCTTACTTGCCCGCTGATTTATATGCGCGCTTTTTAAGGCTTAATGCTGAAGATGTTTTATACGTTTGCGGTTCCGACGAACACGGCGTAGCAATAACCATCAGCGCCGATAACGAAAAAACCACGCCTCAAGCAATTATAGATAAATACCATTACTCTAATTTTGATGCTTTTACTAAATTTGGAATGACTTTCGATATTTATTCGCGAACATCGCTACCGGAACATCACGAAACAGCAAGGGAATTTTTCCAATATTATTTGGATAATGGTTATTTAGTCGAAAAAGAAGAAGCTCAATTTTATGACGAAACCGCCGGAATGTTTCTACCTGATAGATATGTAGAAGGTATTTGTCCTAATTGCGGATTTGAGCAGGCTCGCGGCGATCAATGCGACAAATGCGGTGCTTACTATAATCAAACTGAATTAAAAAATCCAATTTCAATAGTTTCCGGGAAGAAACCTATTGTTAAAACCACTAACCATTGGTATATGCGATTCGATATGTTCCAAGAATTTCTTGAGGAATACGTGGAAAGCCACGCGAAAGATTGGAAAGATAACGTATTACAGCAAACCCGAAGCTGGTTGAAGCAAGGTATGGCGGCTCGCGCTATTACCCGTGATTTGACTTGGGGCGTCAGTTTGAAAGGTATCCGCGGTTTGGACGATGCAAAAACAGAAGGAAAAGCTCTGTACGTTTGGTTCGACGCGGTTTTGGGCTATATCACAGCAACTAAAATCTGGTGCAGAGATCATAACGACAGTTGGGAAAAATGGTGGAAAGATCAGGACACTGATTATATCGCTTTTATCGGTAAAGATAACATTGTTTTCCATACAATTATATTTCCTGCATTGCTCCACGGACGCAAAGACTTTATATTACCGGCGAATGTCCCGGCAAATGAATTTTTGAATTTAGAAGGTCAAAAACTTTCCAAATCGCGCGGATGGACAATCGAAATGCACGAATTTCTCGACGAAAATCCATCAGCACAGCATGTTGACGCTATGCGCTATTGCTTAACTTCCAATTTGCCCGAAACGAAAGATTCGGATTTTACTTGGAAGGATTATCAAGCAAAGAACAATAACGAATTGGCCGCTATATTAGGAAATTTCGCTAATCGCGTATTAGTGTTCTTAGGTAAGAATTTCGATTTGAATACCCCTACCCTATCGGATAAATACAAAAGCTATATCCCGAGTTGGAATTCCGCTGTGGATGAGTTACTAAAAAATAATTACAGCGATGAATCACTTGCCAAATCTGCTGAATTATTGGATGGTTTGGACACTAACGCAAAAAATCTGTTAATTTCTATGTTCACAGGGATCCGTAAAACTGCGGATTGCTACAGACGCTTCCGTTTTCGTGACGCGCTAAGCGAATCGATGAATATTGCCCGCGCGGCAAATAAATTCTTCAATGATGAAGAACCTTGGAAAACCGCAAAATCCGATATCGATGCTTGCGGAAAAACCGTTTTTATCTGCATTCAGGTCTTAAGAACTTTAGCTGTCGTTTTCGCACCGCTAATGCCGCATATTTCGAAAGAGATTTTCGCAACCTTGAACTTAGAAAACAACTACACCGGCGAAGCAAATTCCGGCAATCCGCTAAAGCAAAATGAATGGTGGCTATCGGCGAAACCTCTAATCGAAGAAGGTCACTTGATAAATACACCAAAAATATTATTCAGCCAGATTGACGATGAATGGTTGGACAAACAAATTGCCAAATTAGGCGATAAAACCGCACCCGCAAAAGAAAAACCTGTTTTTGAAGAAATCACAATTGATGATTTTGCAAAAATCAAATTAAGAACAGCTTTAGTTATATCAGCGGAAAAAGTTCCAAAATCGAAGAAACTTATCAAAATGCAAGTTGACCTCGGTTGGGAAAAACGTCAAATTTTAGCCGGTGTTGCCGAGCATTATGAACCAGCCGACTTAGTGGGCAAAACAATAGTTGTTGTCGCCAATTTGAAACCCGCCAAACTTATGGGCGAGGAATCGAACGGTATGATGCTTTGCGCCTCCACCGAAGACGGCAAACTATTCTTCGTTTCTCCAACGGGCGAAGTAGGACCCGGCGAAGAAGTTCGCTAAAAACCCAGTGGGTTGTTTTCTGTAGAAGAAGAATTCACCGCAAGGACGCATAGCAGGATTTTGGGTGTAGGGTTTGGGAAAGTGTCATTCCGAACGAAGTGAGGAATCCATCATCAAAAGTTATGAATTATAATTGTAAAGACGACCCAGTGGGTCGTCTCTACTTTAAAAACTTTACGAACTTTTAACTTTACAAACTTTATAAACTATCTTACTTCTTGTTTTCCTTCAACGTGATTTCTTTTTTCCAATCGACGAATACATATTCCAACGCTTCGAAAATACTTTCTACATAAATCAATTTTACATCGCTTGTAATTGGTTTCTCGAAATTATTAACTTCGTCGTCGTTTTCTTTTGGAAGAACAATTTGCTTAAGACCGGCTCTTTTCGCGGCGAGGATTTTTTCCTTCAATCCACCCACAGCCAAAATTTTGCCCCTCAACGTTACTTCGCCAGTCATACAGGTATCACCACGCAGTTTGCGTTCGCTTAGAGCGGATATCATCGCCATAGTCAGAGATATTCCCGCCGACGGACCGTCTTTCGGTATAGCGCCTTCAGGAACGTGAATATGAATTTCCTTATTTTTAAAGAAATCAGCTTTGATTCCGAGTTTGGTAGCATTAGTACGTACAAATCCAAGTGCGGCTTGAGCGGATTCTTTCATCACATCACCCAGTTGTCCGGTTAATGTCAACCTTTCGGCACCCTGCATAACCGATACCTCTATGCTCATAGTGTCACCACCGACTGAAGTCCACGCTAAACCGGTGGCATTGCCAATCCTGTCTTCGGTATCTTCTTTTTTAGGTTTTATCCGCGGTACTTTCAGGTAGCTATAGATATCATCTGTCGTTATTAAAAATTCCGTCTTCTCGAGATATGTATTGAATGCGGTACTTTTATTAAGCGCGTTTGTGGATTTAGTTTTAGTTTTGCTTTGGTATTCATTCACGATTTTTGTTGAAAGCTTTCTCAATACGCTCGATAGCTCACGCTCTAAATTTCTAACGCCGGATTCGCGGGTATATTGACTTATAATTGTCATAATCGCATCGTCGGTAAATTCAATCTTTACGTTTACCAAACCGAAGGATTTAAGCAATTTTGGGATTATATGCCTTTTGGCAATCTCGAATTTCTCATAATCCAAATACGAATTCAATTCTATTATTTCCATTCTATCAAGAAGCGGAAGTGGTATGTCATAGCGAACATTGGCTGTGGTTATGAATAAAACATCCGACAAATCATAATCCACCTCTAAGTAGTGGTCTTGAAATGAGAAATTTTGCTCTGGATCCAAAACCTCTAGCAAAGCTGATGATGGGTCGCCTCTGAAATCCATCGACATTTTATCTACTTCATCGAGTAATATTACCGGATTTGATGTGCCGGCTTTTTTCATAGATTGGATAACTTTGCCCGGCATGGCACCGATATATGTACGGCGATGACCTCGGATTTCGGCTTCATCGCGAATACCGCCCAAAGAAAAACGGATGTATTCACGACCCAAAGCACGAGCTATCGAACGCGCCAAGGAAGTTTTGCCGGTGCCGGGAGGTCCGCAAAAGCATAGTATCTGCTTTTTCATATTGCCCGATAGATTCAAAACAGCTATAAACTCAATTATCCGCTCTTTCGGCACTTGCAATCCGAAATGATCCTCGTCCAAAATTTTTCGGACATTTTCAATACTGTAATTATCCTTTGTGAATTTCTTCCAAGGGACCTGTGTGAGCCATTCTACATAATTCCTGTTCACCGCGTATTCGGGGGACATTGGCTGGGTCTTGGCTAATCTTTCCAATTCTTCCCACGCTTTATCCTTAACCGGTTTCGGCATTTTACATTCTGTTATTGCTTTTTCTAAAGGAATTAAATCAGCTGGGAATTCTTGGTCGTCGCCCAATTCCAATTGCAGTGTGCGAATTTGTTCTTGAATTATATATTTTCTTTGTGTTTTCTGCAAAGCATCTTGAACCTTATTATCCAATTCATTTTCTATATCTTTAACTTCGATTTCTTCCGAAAGCAAGGTCGCTAATTCGAAAAACATTTTCAGCAGTTTATTTTCCCGCAAAAGATTTTGTTTTGCAGGTACGCTGATACGAATGTTGGAGGCTATATAGTAATATTTCTGCAGAGGGTCGCTATAGCTGTCATACACTGTTAGAAAATCCTGAGGAAGCATTGCGGATTGCTTAACGTATTTTGAGAACAAATCACTTACGTGACGCAATGACGCCTTGAATTTGGCATCCATAACACCATAATCAATCTCGCGGATTTCGACTTTAGCTTTTAGGAAATCTTTTCCGGGAACTTGTTTTACTATTTTGGCTTGGTAAATTCCTTCAAATAACACTTTATATAAATTGTTCGGGAGTTTTGAAACTTGCAAAATTTGTGCGAAGGTTCCGTATTTATATAGGTCCTTTACTGCCGGATTTTCCGTATGTGGATTTTTCTGAGCAGTAAGGAAAATGAATTTATCTTTTCCATTCGCTTCAAATACCGCTTTCATCGAAGCTTCCCGTCCTATCAATATCGGGAAAATCATATTGGGAAAAATGACTACATCGCGAAGTGGCACTATCGGTAGTTCATCGGGCATCAATATAGCGGGTATCTGCTCGATTTTATCAAATTTATATTCTTCTTCTATTTTCACTGTTTTCTTTAATTTATGTTCTAATAATATACAAAAATACCATTTTTTTGAATAATAGCTGACGAAGCTGAACCAAGGGCATTTTATAAATAGGACGCCATTTGGAAAATGGAGATAGATATAGAAGTTTGCACGAAATATTTCAAACTTATTAAGAGTAAGAATTACAGTGTGTTGCACAGAGGAAGACACCGAGCTACACTGAGAAAGAAACTCTGTGGTTCTCTGTGTAGTTTCTCTGTGTCTCTCTGTGTTATTCTTTTATTTTACAATGATAAACCGAAAACTAATTGCCAACTTTCCACCCTACTCCTCTTTCCCCGGCAATATGAATGTTAGGTTTATTTTTCTTGCATAAGCCTGCATCAAAATGCTTTCATTTGGAACTTCCAAAATTGCTTTTCCGATTTTCAATTTATCAGTATTTTCAAACCAAGTTTTTCCTTTATCTTCTGAATAAATGAGTTTATCAGTATCTGTTCCAGCAACTACCAAATTACCAATTTTGAACATGGCGCAAATTGGAGCTTTCGTCAATTCGGCGGTGCTTGCCGACCAGTTTTTCCCATTATTCGTTGAATAGAATATTCCTCCGGCAGATTTTTCTCTGGTTCCGACAAATATTACATTATCCAAAACAAGAATAGACGATACCCATTTACTATCCAAACCGTTACTGATTTCCTGCCAGCTATTACCTTGGTTCGATGTCATAAATGCTCCGTTCGCATAAGTTCCAACAATCAAGCTGTTCCCGCTAATAGCAATACACGCAATATCCTTAACATTTAAATCAGTGCTTATATTTATCCAAGTTTCTCCGTTATTAGTCGATTTATATACTCCACCGCCATTCGTACCAATATAAATGTCATTAGCATTTGCTATAATACAAGTAGTTTTAAAATTTGTCATACCATTGATTTTATTTATCCAAGTCACTCCTTTATCGGAGGACATCAATACACCGAAATTATGAACCGCGGCAAAAATGTTATTCCCTTTAATCGCGATTCCTTTTATGAAATATTCTCCAATCTCGCCATTAATATTATCCCAATCCTTTCCATGATTCGTGGATTTAATCATACCGCCAAAAGAACCAATAAGCAAATCTGAACTACCGGGAACCCTAACACATTCGTAATATAGATTGTCCCCTTCGGTATCTTTATTGCACAAATTAAAATTTAAAGCAAACGCACTTGAAGAAATAATCAAAAACATTGCAAAAGCACAAAAAATCCGCTTGTTCATAACAACCTTCCAAAAAAATAGTGTAAAATTATTTTACGAGAAAAAAATCAAATTGTTCAATTTGATTTGAAATTTTGAAATAATATTATCGTTTGCAAGTCATAATCGTATTAATAAATAAAATTCGTAAGAGATTCCTATGATAGCCGATTTAACCGAAGAACAAAAAGATGTTCTTAATGAATATATTAAAAACATCAAAAGCACAGCTGGAATGCGCAGTCCAAGTGACTTCCATTATCGGTCGGAGTACATTATTAATTACGGTGAAGGCGAAGACATTGAATTGTTGAACGACAATTTTTATGAGCTTATTCAGAATAATGATTTGACGGAAAATCAAATCAGGAAACTGGCAAAATTGGTTTCACGAAGAGAAAACAAATGGATTATAAGTGCAAACACTAAAGGAATCGACCCTAAATCAATCTACCAGCAATGTAATGGATATGTTGTTTTAGAAGACGGCACCAGAATCGATGATAACAGCTCATACCAATTTAGAGACAGCAGAATAAAATATAATGAAATACAGTCTCAACGACTCGCTAAAAGCAAAACTAATGGGACGGAGTTTTTATAAAATAGGGTCAGTATAATACTTTTTCGTTGGAGCTCACCTTCAAGGTGGACTCCATATTGGATTGTTATTAATCAATGAAATTTCTACTGAAAGTTTATATCAACTCTATAATCGTTCCCAAAAGTAAACCTATGGTACAAATGCTGTAATCTTCCAATAATTATAGCAGGATGTGTGTTGAATTTTTGAGCAAAATTGACAAGTGAATCATCATTTAAAGGCAAAGCATTTACTATTTCGTTTTCCTGCTTTTGGGATAAAAGAATATTTGATGCAAATTCATCTGCTTCTTTCTCTTTAATTTCATTCTCAACAAAACCTTCTATAAACACTTCCTTTTTTTCGTGCGATAATACGTGACCTGCTTCATGGAAAAAAGTAAACCAAAAAATATCATTTTTTTTATATCTACCCGACAATTGAATTACCGGAAAATCATTTATCCAACGAGTACACCCGCTAATTGGTGCTTTTGGAAGGCATGGTGTATAAATTATTTTGACCCCTGCCTCAGCACAGAAAGTTCTTAGTTGTTGAAAAGAGTCGTTGGGTTGTGATACTACTAAAGATTTAATTGAAATTAATTCTTCTTTAAAAACACGTTCATTATACTCTTGGATTTCAATTTTTTCTGCTTCTATTTCACCGTGTCTTAACCAAGCAGAAACAGCATAAGGCTCTTTAATATGCTTTAATGAAATTCTGAACGAGGATTTTAGTTCACATTCAAAATAGTATCTTTCCCAAGCTTTTGGGTGTGAAAAGCCAAAATATTGTAATAAATTTTCGACTTTTTCCAATGCAACTCTCGTTTTTGGAACCCAGCCTCTATTTGCCATATCATTATAGGGAAAATTTAAATGCCAGTTTAAATTTTCATTGAGGATTACATTTTTTTCAATTCTTGCCTTCGCTTCATTATAATTTGTTTGATAATTCAGCCAAAACTTTGCAGGAATCTTTAGAACGTTCTCGAATTGCACAGCCATATCAGGTGTAATTGAACTTTCCTGATTTAATATATCATGTATTGTTTTTTCCGGTTTTCCGGTTCTCAAAGCAAATTCTTTTTTACCCATTCCAATTTCTTCTAGTTTTTCTCGAAGAACTGCACCCGGGTGGGTATAACTTTCCGGATTATATCTATTTGTTGCCATATTCACCCCTGCTTATGGTAATTTTCTATTTCTAATATTCTAACACTTTTTATTTGAGTCCAAATATATTTACCGCTAGTATCAATTGGAATAGGTTCTTCTTGCGGTTCAAATATTAATCTATATGGTTGATCCAAATTAACTGCCCATTGACCTTTTCTATTTTCAACTAATTCGTGATAGTGACCAGGTAAATGTCTTGTATCCTCTAATGATTCAGCATTATCTAAATCATCAAGCCTTTGTTTATAAAGTTTGCTTCTTATGGCTCCCATCTTTTGAAGCCTATAAGAATCTTTGTTTGCGCATTTTTCTAATTCTTTTTTTGCAAAATCAATTTTCATTGTATTCAAAATTACGAAAAATAACTAACACTTAGTGTAAGTTATTTTAAAATTATTTAAAAAATATTAATTTTATTGTTTTTTTATGTTCTGAAGGCTTCATCATGAGTAAATGTTATCTTTGTCATTAATTTTTATTAGCTATAGTTTTTAGTGATTTATTAATTTCCTGAATGTTTTCTTTGATGTTTTGGATGAAATATTTTTTTGTGATCTTCATAATTTTCCACCTATAGATGTAATTTCCCAAATTCATTGTATAATTTTCTGAATAAAGTTTGCCATTTAAATCATAGTAGGTCACTTGAGCACTATATACTGAAGGAATATCGGCACTTAAAACAAATGACTTCGAAGTTGACAATACTGTTGAAATCTCAAAATCTGGTGGGATAAATTCTTGATTTAGTAAATGTTCGTGAGGATTAACGTCAGCTGGTACAACTACTTGATCTAATTTCTCAATTTGCTGTAAAGAGGGATTAATGGAAATTTTTGCATTATATGCCGGTCGTTTCCCAATATTTTTGATTTGGAAATTAATACATTCATCTTCGGAAAATATATGAGCAATAACATAAGGGCGCAATTGTTCATTTGAAGTTTTTTCGTTAGATTTTAAAATATCTCTATTAATTTTTGTGTAACGCCATGTTACTAAAACTAATACAACTGTTGCTACGGCGGTTATTAGCCCCCCAATCGCCATTATCCATGCTGTTATATCCATTTCATATCTCTTATCTTTAATTAATAATCTATCAAAATCCTGTCAAATTTAAAATCATTTTCTTTTGGTACTATTTGATATAATTTTGGTTTGTGTGTTTTTAATTTAAGTGCTTCAATGATAATTGATTTGTTAGGGTCAGAAATCTTATAACCTAAAATTATTTCTTCAATTAAATCATCGGGAATAATTATCGTTTTATTAAATATTTCTGTATCGTTGTTTGATAGCCTAACTTCGTTTTCATATTTCCAAGCAGAATGTTTATAGCGATATTGGTTAAATCTTGCTATATTAAAAAAATCTTTATCAAATTGATTGAATATAGGAAATTCATCTGTGTAAATCACTATAAGTGGTGTTAATTGTTTTGTTAAACCATTTTCTAAAATATAATTGTATAATTTTGTATTGTTGATACCTATACAAAAACCAGAATGATTTTGAGAATAGTGTGCCCACATTGGTATATTATCCCAATGCTCAGCTGTAAAAGAACATATCCCAACCTTTGCGGCTACTGTCTCCATCGAGTAACGCAATTTTTTTATATAATTTGGTGTTTCTAGGATAATTTCTTCAGTCAAAATTCTTATATAATTTTGCTTTTCTTCTTGACTTAGATCACTATAATTGTTAATTAAATTATTATTGTATTCAAGTAATTGGAATATAGGAGCTTTTTCGAGTTCAAAATTAGCAGACAAATCATTAGGATCGTTCAATTCATTTCTTGTAGCAAAATAAAATTCATTTAATAGGATAGAACGCAAGTGCAAGTTATCAGAATCGAAATAACGATACTTATATAACATTTTTATTTTTTTTACTTCTTCTTCGTATAACCGACCAAACAATTCGCTTATCATTATCATTATCGAGATTATTTTGGGAAAATTACTTATTGAGAAATACAATCACAATACTTCTCATTCTCAATGAATTCGTATTCCTTTATTACAATAGTTTCATAGCCTAATCTTTCCATTCTTTCATTGCTCATATCCATATATCCATTCAAAGCCATTTTATTTGCGTCGTTAATCCTTAAAATGGTTTGTATTTGGATTTCTAGGTCTTCCAATGCTGTAATAAAATATAGATTATGCCATTTATATATATAAGCATTACCTTCTTTTATCCTAACTTTACCTAATTGGGGATTACCAATATATAATGAATATTGAATATTTTTCAAACAACTAATTAATTTATTTTCTTTGATTCTGTTATCAATAATAAAAACAACAAATTCTGTATGCAATGAAACACCTCTTTCTAAAGCATTCCTTATATCTTTACTGTTATATCCACCCGTTTTACATTCGAAATAAACTAAATTCAAATTTCGCTGTACAACTAGAGCATCAAAATCACCAGAATATTCGTCGTCTGAATTACGAATAATATTTTTAACTTTTGCACCAAAAGAATGAGAAAATGCAGAAAACTTTCTAACCATCAATTCACCTACATACCATTCGAAAGTATTTGAATACAATCTTCTTTTATCTTCCACCATTTGTTTATCATCGAATGCATTATTTTTAATTGTATTCAATAATGCTTCTCTTTTTTCAGTACTTTCAAATGCATCAAATAAAATATCTTCATTATCTCTATATTCAGGATGATCGATTAAGCCGAAAATAGTATCACCAAGATTACATTCTTTTTCTAACTCAAAACCATGTGATAAAAGAATGTCTTTAACTGAAAATAATTGATAAAGCTTGATTTGATTAGCATTAATTTTAGTCTCCATTACTCCTCTCTTTCCACTACACCATTAACCTTAATCTTCAAAACTTCTATGGCTTCCAAACCTTCGTTGTCAACTGTTTTTACGGCTATTGTGTGCTGTCCGGGTTTAAATTTCCAATTGGCAACGCCTTCTTTGTTGAGCATTAGTTCGGCGGCGAAAATCTTTGTGTCAGGGTTATAATCGAAATCGAAGGCGTAAAATTCTACACCGGCAGGGCTTTCGCCTATGGCTGTAAATTCAATCTCGCGGATACCTTTGGCATCGGCACCTTTATCGGCTATGTTTACCATTAGTTTTGGTTTCTTTGCTATTGGAACAATTTCTTCGACAGTAACCAATTTGATTATAACATTCTCGGCGTTTTTCAAACGGG
Source organism: bacterium (assembly GCA_037127915.1). GTDB lineage: Bacteria > Bacteroidota > Ignavibacteria > Kapaibacteriales > UBA2268 > JBAXXL01. The sequence goes on along the minus strand of JBAXXL010000001.1, from coordinate 111,953 downwards.
CAACTTCTTGAATAGCTCCTTTTCCAAAACTGAATGCGATTATATAACCAACCGGCTCACCAGCGGTAACATTTTTATCATAAATATTCTTATCGTAGCGCATAACCGCGGATAAGAAATTATCAACTACGTTTCTGCCAATTCCATCCGAACGTTTAACTTGGATTGGAGTGCCGTTACGCATTTTGCGATCCATTCCAAAGTCGCTCCTTTGCTTTATATTTGTAACTCCATTGAATCGCTCGACTATCCATTTTTCAAACTCAAAAGCGTCTTTATAGCGCAAAGTATCGTAATCGTATTTGTGAAGTTGAACCGTGAATGGCGCGGAAAACATATTTTCCATTTTGTTCAATCGCATTTCCGAAACCTTAACAGCTTGAACGGATTGGTCTATTCCTATCCACTGCCTATTTAATTTTTCTGCTACAACTATAGTCGTTCCACCGCCAACAAAGGGATCAAACACAACGTCACCTTCGTTGGAGCTTGCCAATATAATCCTTTCCAAAAGTTTTTCAGGTTTTTGGGTCGGGTAGCCGATTGCTTCATTTGTTCTAGATTCAATTTGCTTTATATCATCCCAGATATTTTGAATTGGCTTACCTTGGACTTCGTCTAAATATCTTTTTCTTCGGATTCTTCCTTCAATGTTATTTGGGAAAAACAATTTGCCAGCTTTATCCCATTCTTCCATTTTTTCTCTTGATATTGCCCATCCATTTTTTGGTGGCTTGTAACCTTTATACTCATAAATTAAATTTGCTCTATATGATGGGCTTGATAAATTATCAATCGCATATTTTCTACCATTTTCATCTATTAAATTAAAAGTACTGTCTAGATAATCTTGATATCCCACTGCTTCAAATGAATATTGTGAATTAAAAGTAATAGCCGAGTTTTGTGGTGTTTTTGAATAAAATAAAATAGAATCAGTACAAGTACCAAATTTATGAGATTTGCTATTTGACTCGCCTCGTCCGGTTTTTCTTTTCCAAATAATATGATTTCTAAAATTATTTTCTCCAAATATTCTATCCAAAATCATCACTCTTATATAAGCATCAGCATGCCAATCGCAATGCAGGTAAATTGAACCTGTGGGTTTTAAAAGGCGGTGCATTTCGGCGACGCGTTCCTTCAGCCAAGCGATATAGTGGTCCACTCCGCCGCTCCAGCGGTCTTCGAACGAGCGGATTTCACCTTTGTCGCCCCAAATTACTTCATAGTTTCTGTTTGAAAAGAAAGGGGGATCTAAATAAATTAGATCAATGGATTCGGAATCCATTTTTTGCATTATTTCGAGATTATCACCGAGAATTAATTGGTTCATAACGTTCATAAATTAATTTAAAGTAAACCAATACAAATATAAGCATAAAAATTTATATTCCGATATAGTGTGGAATAATAATTTTTCAAAAGTAATTGGAAATAAGGAAAAAATCAACCCCATGCTTCAGCATGGGGTTGATTTATATACGCATTAGCGTGATTGAATTTTTCTTCTTCTATTTATTTGCTTTCGCGGGTGCCTTCTTTACTGCGGTAGTCTTTTTAACTGTCGCCGCTTTAGTAGTAGTAGCGGCTTTTTTTGCTGTCGTCGCCTTTTTTGCTGTTGCAGTTTTTGTTGCTGTAGCTTTCGCTTTTGTAGCGGTAGCCGGTTTTTTAGCTTTCGTTGCCGCGGCTTTGGTTGTTTTGCCACCTCTGCCCGGTTTTGGTTTCGCATTTGCTAAAAGTTCTTTACATTCTTCCAATGTAATTGTTTCCGGTGTATGCGCTTTTGGAATGCGGACATTTTTTGAACCGTCAGTAATGTACGGTCCGTATCTGCCGGATAAAACTTGAATGCCGTCAGCGAAGTCTTGAATAATATTATTTGTTTTCGATTGCTCTTTATCGGTTACTCTTTTCATCGCATCTTCGATAGTCAATGTGAAAAGCTCGTCGTGAGTAATCGAAACGTAAGTTTTGTTACATCTTATGTATGGACCAAAGCGTCCGATTTGAGTAATCACTTTGTACCCGTCTGGGCTGTCGCCAATATGATACGGTAAATCGAAAAGCGGCAATGATTCTTCGAGCGTAATTTTTTCGAATTTTTTATCCTTAGGCAATGACGCAAATTTCGGTTTTTCTTCGTCATCATTTTCGCCCAACTGAAGCATCGGACCGTAACGGCCTATTTTCACATAAATCACTTTGCCGGTTTTTGGGTCAATACCTAAGTTTCTGCTTTGTGTGGCTTCCGATTTAGAGATTTCGTTAGTGTTTTCCAACATTACATTGAATGGTGTATAGAATTCGGCAATCATTTGTTGCCAAACGAGTTTGCCATTCGCTATTTCATCAAATTCCAACTCGACCTTTGCTGTAAAATTGTAATCCACTATCTCCGGGAAATACTTGACCAAGAAATCGTTAACGATAATTCCAATATCCGTCGGGGTCAATTTTGCCTTTTCGCTCGGTTTCTTCTCTTCGGTTGTTAGTTCGGATAAGATATTTTTGATTAGCTTTATAATCTGAACTTTCTGCGGGTCACCTTCGAAATCTTTTTTCTCTATATACCCTCTGTCTTGAACAGTTGAAATAGTTGGAGCGTAGGTTGAAGGACGTCCAATTCCCATTTCTTCCAATTTCTTAACCAATGTGGCTTCGGAATATCTAAACGGTGGACGTTTGAATGTTTCTTTAGCTGTAATTTCTTCAGTTGTTAACTCTTGCCCGGCATTTAGCGGCGGTAGAATTTTGCTCCCGCCGTTACCGTTTTCATCATTTTCTTCCGCTCTGCTTTCCATATATACTTTCATAAAACCATCAAAAAGCAAAACTTCACCGCTAGCGGTAAATACTTCTTCGGCTTTTTCGATTTTAATTGTCGCAGTAGTTTTTTCCAAACGCGCGTCCGACATCTGAGAAGCTATTGTACGCTTCCAAATCAGCTCATAGAGGCGTTTTTGGTTGCGGTCTTCGTGCAGAGTGTTGACACCCATATCGGTAGGTCTGATAGCTTCGTGGGCTTCCTGCGCGCCTTGAGTACTTGTTTTGTAGCGTCTGGTTTGCGAATATTCCGAACCGTAGTCTTTCAAAATGGTTTCTTTAGCGTTCTGTATTGCCGTTTCAGATAGATTCAACGAATCGGTTCTCATATAAGTTATTTGACCTGATTCGTATAAACGCTGAGCCACACTCATAGTTTGCTTAACTGAGAAACCGAGTTTGCGGCTGGCTTCCTGTTGCAACGTTGAAGTTGTAAAAGGAGGAGCAGGTTTTTTGGTCATCGGTTTTGTTTCTATATCATCAACAAAAAAACGTGAGCCTTTGATTTGCTCTAAGAAATCATAAGCTTTCTTGTGAGTTTTGAACTGGGTTTTCAATTCCGCAGGCAAAATTACATTTTTACCTAAATCGAAACCGGTCGTAACTTTATATGTTGACGATGACAGAAAACTATCAACTTCGCGTTCGCGCTCGACAATCAAGCGAACGGCTACAGATTGAACACGTCCGGCGGAAAGTCCGCTTTGGACTTTTTTCCAAAGTACCGGCGACAATTTATAGCCAACCAAACGGTCTAATACTCTGCGCGCTTGCTGAGCATTTACGGTATCAATATCTATAGTACGCGGATGTTGAATAGCTTCGAGTATAGCGGTTTTTGTGATTTCGTGAAAAACAATTCTAAAAGTTTCTTTCTTTTTTAAATCTAATGTCTCGTATAAATGCCAAGCTATAGCCTCTCCTTCGCGGTCCTCGTCGGTCGCGAGCCATACAATATCGGCATCCTTGATAAGTTTCTTTAAATTCGCAACAGTAGTTTTCTTATCTACCGATACTTCGTAATTTGGTATAAATCCGTTTTCGATATCTATACCGATATCCTTCTTCGGTAAATCGCGAATGTGCCCCAAACTTGAGGTTACTGTATAATCTTTTCCTAAATATTTCTCTATGGTCTTAGCTTTAGCCGGTGATTCGACTATCACTAATGATTTTTTATTTGCCATTACAATTTTTCATTTATTTTAAAACGCAATTTCAAAATTAACATTTTTTTGCTTTATGAAACGCTTTTTGGGTAATTATTAATTATTAATGATAAATTATTAATGCGAAGAAGAAAATTATAAATGAGAAGAAAAAAAAAATCGTAATTCGTAATTTGAAATTCGTAATTGTTTTGTAATTATCAATAATTATTGTAATTTCGAGATAGAATATTGTTTAAAAGAGTAAAATATTATTTATAGGAAATTATTATTAAAACTGAACAATTATTCAAATCAATTCTAATACTATTTATTTTTGTCGTTAACGCAAATATTGCTAAATCAGAAATATACGGTTGGTATGCATCTTTTGATACCAACGATAGAAATATATCCTTCAATCTCAATATATTTGTCGGCAATATGTACCAAATAAAGATGGATAACAATTTACCCGATGGCAAAATAACAAGTCTAATTCTATCCCGTGGTTATTATAAACTTGTTGATGATAGTCTTTATTTGACCGATTATTATAACAAATACAAAATGCTTATTATCATAAATAATGAAAAACTGTATGTTAAAAAAGCATTCAAAATTTTATATAATCGTTCATTTAGGAAATTACATAGTGAACCATACCATACCACCAAAATGGTTTTTAATGAGAGGTTATTAGATTCAGTTCGGTCAGATTATAATAAAAACCACAAAACCGAATTCCCGTTTGCGGATAGAATCTACGGTGTAAGAACACAAGTATATTTTAATTTAAAACCGGATAATAAATATCAAATCAAATATAATCAGATGGTTGTATCAGATGGAAGTTGGGAACGAAAAGGAAACGAATTGATATGCAAAGATTCACTTTTGCAACACAACTTCTATTTATCAATTGGCAAAAATAAAATCATTAATAGGTTTTTCCCTTATTTACAAAAGGAATGTGTTTGTGAGTATGGTGGCTGTGTTTTAGAATAATCAAAAATAGCCCCGATTTAAAAAGTCGGGGCTATTCAAAAAGAACAAATCAATTACGAATTTCAAATTACGAATTACGGAGTTTCTTTCTTCTTCTCATTTATAATTAATAATTATTTTGGGATTCTTCACTTCGTTCAGAATTATCACCTTGCTATACCCCATTTTTCAAAGGGGGCTAGGGGGTTTCTCTTTTCTTCTCTTTATAAACTTTCTACTTTATGAACTTTAAAAACTGTTAATCTGTTATTGACCTCAAACTAATCGACCCCATTCTGCCTTGCGACCAATTGGCTCTGCTTTTTATATACGGAGTAGGATTTGATGCCGACCATCGAATAGGATTTGGCAAAACGACGGACAGTAGTGCGCATTGACGTTTTGTCAACTCAGAAGCATGCCTTTGGAAATGATGCGCAGCCGCCGCTTCTGCACCATAAACTCCTGGTGCCCATTCGACAACATTTGCGTAAACTTCCAAAATCCGTTTCTTACCCCAAATGTATTCAATTAGATAAGTGAAGTATAATTCCATTCCTTTGCGGAAATAAGTTCTGTGAGGAGTTAGGAATACGTTCTTTGCAGTTTGCTGTGAGATCGTGCTTCCACCGCGAACTTTTTTCCCTTTTCTGAGCTTATTATAGCGTTGAGCATTTTTAATAGCTTTCCAATCCACACCCTCGTGGCGGAAAAATTTCGCATCTTCGGCACCGACTACAGCGCGGAACACATTGGGTGATATATTATCGAAACTCCGCCAATGGTAGTCAATTCCCGTTGCTTTTCCTTGCGCTAAACGCATAATCATAAGCGGGGTTACAGGTGGATTTACAAACTTATAAACCCCTACCAATAAAATGGTAAAGGCAAAGAAACCGAAAAATAATTTAAAGAATATAATAAACATTTTTTTAATCATAACTACTCATATCTTAGTGCATCAACTGGGTCTAATTTTGAAGCTCTTATAGCAGGTAACAAACCGGCCACAACACCCACTAATATTGACACAACAGTTGCTATAAGCAATAAATTAAGCGGGAGATAAGGCTTCAAAAACGATAAAGCTTCTATATATTTCGGTAGTATTTGCGATGCCGCGTAAACTAATATTTGGCAAAATACGAATGATAACAAAGCGCCTACTAAGCACAATGCAGACGATTCGAAAAGAAACTGAAAGAGTATTGACCTACGTTTAGCACCAACCGCCTTGCGAATACCAATCTCTCGTGTTCTTTCCGTCACGGTTACAAACATTATATTCATAATACCAATAATACCGACAAAGAACGAAAGAAAAGTAATTCCATAACCAACTGTTCCTACTACGGCACGAATCGAATCGATAGAACTCGAAAACGCCTTCGATTCATTGATAGAGAAATCTTCAACAGCACCGGGTTTGATATTTCGCGCACTTCTCATATTGCCGCGAATCTGGTCGCGAACCAAATCCATTTGATCTTCGCTACCCGCTTTAATTGCTATAGTATAGGAACCTAATGATCCATAAAGGTTTTTATATGCCTTAAGCGGTATATAACAGCGGTTATCCATCATGTCAAAGAGAAAAGTACCTTGCTTTTTTAAACAGCCGATAACTTGGAATTTTTTTCCATTTAATGTGACGATTTTCCCGAGACCATCGTGTTTAGGAAACACCGTTTCGAAAGATTTTGTTCCCATTATTATTACTTTGGAACCAACACGCTCCTCTTGCTCATTAAAGAATCGTCCTTCTTCTATAACTCCACTTGATGTTATGGCAAATTTGGAAGTAGTACCTACAAACGGCAATCCGGAATATTTTTCACCTTTATAAGTCAGCGATCCTGCCCACATATCTAACTGCGGGATAATTGCTTCAGCAGAACTACTATACTCCATAAAATCATTTATCTGGGCTTCGGTAATATCTTTGCGTTTCCGCATATCTTCCCAACTCATTCCACCTGCCCATTGCCATTTATCGATATAGAGCATATCGACACCAATGGAGTTAAAAGTATCATTAACCACAGAATTCAAACCGTTTAATAGCCAACCCATTAAAATAACAGTCGAAATACCGATTACAACACCCAACGATGCAAGCAAAGATCTCATTTTATTATGAGCCAGGGCTTGCATTGCCAAACGGAATGATTCTACTAAATTTGATGTCATCATTGAGGTATGTACTGTGTTTCGTTAATGAAATCTTTTTCTATTAAACCGTCGCGCATAGAAATTACTCGTTTTGCATGCTTAGCAATATCCGCTTCATGAGTAACCAAAATGATTGTATTCCCTTTTTTCCAAAGCTCATAGAATAATTGCATAATTTCTTCACCGGTTTTGGTGTCAAGGTTACCTGTTGGCTCGTCGGCTAAAATTATAGCCGGATTGTTAACCAAAGCACGAGCAATAGCAACTCTTTGACGCTGACCGCCGGATAGCTCATTCGGTTTATGGTTCATCCTATCTGCTAAACCTACAGATGTTAACGCATTTTCTGCATATTCTAACCTGAGATTTCTAGCCACATTGCTGTAAACCATTGGTAATTCAACATTACGCAAAGCCGAAGAACGCGCCAGCAAGTTAAACGTTTGGAATACGAACCCGATTTTACGATTCCGAATATCTGCCAATTGGTTATCATTCATTTCGTTGACTGCCTCACCTTCGAAGTGATATGTTCCACCTGTAGGTGTATCCAAACAACCAACTATATTCATCAACGTAGATTTTCCTGAGCCCGAAGGTCCCATAATAGCTACATATTCATTTTCAAATATTTCTAACGATACATCGCGCATAGCAAAAACTTTTTCGGAACCCATTTGGTAGATTTTTGATACGTGTTCAATTTCTATTATTTTCTTTTTGTTTTCCATAATTGCTATTGCTTATTTTTTAAAATTGGGTTTCTTTATTGTTTCTACTTTCACAGCATCGCCATCTTTCAACGTACGGCTTACAGCAGAAAATGGACCGGAAATTATTTCGTCGCCTACTCCTAAACCTTTGAGAATCTCGATATATCCTTTGTCGCTAATACCGGTTTCAACGCTAACCATTTTTGCTTTACCTTTTTTGTTGATAAACACAACCGATGGCGGTTTAGATGTTTTCTTTATTGCAGATGATTCTTTATTAACTTTGCCTTCCGATTTATCCAAGTCAGGATTTCTATCTACACCAGTGAAATTTCTAACTGTAACGGATTGGAGAGGTACAGCTTTTACATTTGAACGCACTTTTGTGATAATATCAGCATTACAACTCATACCCGGTCTCATTTTAATTTCGTGGTCAATTAATCTGATTTTTACACTGAAATTTGTTACTTGGTCCAAAGTACCTGTTGCTGTTAAGTTTGCAGAATGGCCTATTTCTATTACGGTTCCTTTGAAGACTTCATCAGGAAATGCATCAATTTGGACTTCCGCAGGGTCGCCAATATTTACCATTGTAATATCGTTTTCATCAACATCTACGACGGCATTCATAACATTCAAATCGGAAACGACTAAAATCTCGGTACCGGCCATCATACTTGTTCCAACAACTTTTTCGCCTAATTCCACATTCAGTTTAGTTACCACTCCTGCAATTGGTGCATATAAGATAGTTCGTTCAGCATCGCGTTGGATTTTTCTATACATCGCATTTGCTTGGTCATAACGGCTCATCGATGATTCATACGATGATTTAGCTTGCGAATATGCCGATTCGGATTTGTCATATTCTTGCTGAGAAATATATTTTTTATCAAAAAGCTCTTTCATACGGGCTAAATCGCGTTCCAATTGTTTCATATTGGTTTTAGCCATATCAATATCTTTTTGCGACGACTCGACACCTGCTTTATATTGTTCCAACTGTGTTTGGATGATATCCGGCTTAATACGAATCAAAAGCTGGTTCTTTTTTACGGCGTCGCCTTCTTTGACTCCAATAAAAGTGACTTCACCGCTTGTTTCGGGTGAAATTTTAACAGCTGTTTCGGGTTGAATTCTTCCCGTCGCTGAAACCATTTGCTTGATTGTTTTTGTTGTTACTTTATCTGTTTGCACAGCTGTAATACCATTATTCCCTTTTGTTGCGGCTATAATCACTACAACTAAAACTAATACTCCGATAATACCGAGAGTAATCCATAAACCTGAGTTTGACTTTTTCTTTGCCATGTTTTTATAAATCCTAAAAAAAATTCTAATTCTTTACTAATAATTATTTTATATCGCCAATTGAGAACAAAACCTCTTTTTGGGCGAAAATATATCCATATACTGCATTTACGGCATTAATTTGAGCCGCAATTAATTGTGAATTGGCCAATGTTAACTCGGTAGTCGAGGCTGTGCCTACATTAAATTTTTCTTTCATACTTTCATAATTCTGCTTTGCTGAAACAACCGATCTTGCCGTAACATCAATTTGCTTTTCCGCTGCTCCCAAATTTAAAAATGCGTTTTGAATAGCTTGTTTCAAACTTTGTTCAGCCTTTTTTTGGTTAATTTCTTGCTCAGTCAATTGTAGTTTTGCTTGTTGAACATAATTGTTTGGCTGGAAATTACTAAAAATAGGTATTTGTAAAGATATTCCAGCATACCAGCGACTTAAGGAATCCAAACCAGTCATTTTAGTGTTTTGCCAATTCCATCCCAAACTTGCACTTAAGTTTGGTGAATAAGAGCTGTAAGCCTGACGAACACCTTCTCTGGCGATAACAATATTGCTTTCAGTAGCTTTGTAATCATAACGGTTCTCTAATGATCGTGCCACAGCTTGAGGAAAGCTACCAATAGTGCTTCTGAAGTAGCTTACATTCTCTGGTTTGATTTCGGTAGGCAAGCTTGATTCCAGAAATTCGCATTCCAATGTTGGATCAAAACCCATTAACGAAAGAAGCATTGATTTGGATTTATTAAATTCATTTTCTGCTTCTATCAACTGACTTTCTCTGTTGCCCAAATCGGCTTCCTGAGTATAAACAGCGTCAATTGCAATAATACCTGCGTCGAAACGGGCTTTGATTTGCTCCAATTCGGCTCTTCCTTGATTTAAGTTTTCACGGCGGACTTTAACAATTTGCCAATTTCTAATTAAGTTTGTATACAGCAAATATGACTGGTAAACAACATATTGCGTTGTATAACGCTCGGTATAACCAGAAGCTTTCAGTTTTTCTTTTGCCGATGCGTATTGCGCTTCCCTCGAAAATCCATCAAATAATGTTAACCCTGCATTAGCTCCCATTGAAAACGAATTAGGATCCGATCCCGGGATGTTAAATACTATGCCATTGATAATCATATTCTTACTGCCTTGGGGATTTAGCTGTCTGTTGTATCCAGCTGAAAAGCCAATAGACGGAAGATAACTGCCAAAAGCGGCTCTCAAACCCGAAGTGGCTGTAGATATTTGCGCTCCGGTTAATTGAAGATCATAATTGTTTTTAACTGCTATTTCTATTGTTTCATTAAGGTCATATATTTTTGGACTTGCATAAGAAACTGAAAAACCCGACATAAGTAGAAAAAATAGTAAAACACCATATTTTTTCATTAAATCCTCTTTATTTTTTTTTCTAATCACTAAATTACGAATATTAAAACAAAATGTTTCTTTAAATTTGTAAAATTATAACGTAACTATTTATGTTTTGTTTCGTAATAAAAGATTATTTAATTCAAAAGGTATTAGAATGAATGTTGCTGAAAGTGTTCAATTAGCTTTAATTGCTGTTAAAGAAAATAAACTCCGTGCGGGATTAACTTTGCTGAGTATATCTATAGGTATATTTACTATTATCTGTATCGGCACATTAGTAACTTCATTGAATAAAACCGTTACCGGTGAATTATCGTCGATGGGTGAAAACACTTTCACAATTCAAAAAATGCCGGCTGTTCAAATGGGTGGTGCCACTTGGCGGAAATATATGACCCGTAAACCAATTACTTATAAACAAGTAACAGAATTAAAACGCCGGATGCAAATGACCAGTACTATTGGAGCTACAGCTTCAACTCAGGGCATTACTGTGGAATTCGGTGAAAAGAAAACCGATCCTAATGTCCAATTGTTGGGAACAGATGAACAATTTATTTATACTCAAAAAATTAATATTGATAAAGGAAGAAATTTCTCGAAGGCTGATATAGACTTCAACCAAAGAGTTTGCGTGATAGGAACTGACTTGGCTAACAAACTTTTCAACGGTATAAATCCTCTAGGAAAAACCATCAAAGTAAAAAATCAGAAATATGAAATAATCGGAATTACCGAATCGCGAGGTGCTATATTCGGACAGAGTTTAGACAATTATGCGGTCATTCCTATTACTGAGTTTCTAAAATACTATACCGACGAATGGAATCAATCCTTAACTATAGAAATAGAAGCTGTAAGCAAACAATACCTTAATTACACAGTGGATGAGGCTATCGGAATATTACGCTCCCTACGTAACTGCAAACCTTGGGAAGACAATAGCTTTGAAGTTATTACAAACGAAGCTTTAACCGAACAATTCGCCAGCTTAACGAGCTTTTTAACAATATTCGGTTTAATTATCGGTATTATCGCTTTGGTTGCCGCAGGTGTAGGGATTATGAATATTATGCTTGTGTCCGTAAAAGAGCGCACGCGCGAAATCGGCGTTCGTAAAGCAGTAGGCGCAAAACCGGTACAGATTATGCTTCAATTTATTATAGAAGCTGTTACACTATGCTGTCTCGGTGGTTTTGTCGGTATTTTTTTAGGTATTGTATTCGCATTGATTATCGGCTCATTAGGGAATTTGGGATTTGCCCTCCCTGTTGGATGGATATTACTCAGCATAAGTTTCTGTTTTATAATGGGTATTACATTTGGTGCATATCCTGCATGGAAAGCCGCAAAATTAGACCCAATCGAAGCATTAAGATACGAGTAAATGGTTAATGGTTAATGGTTAATGGTTAATTGTCAATGGTTAATGGGAAGAAAGGAATTTGTTGCATTAATATTGTTGGCCTCTTTTGAATAGACTCCACCTTTAGGTGGAGGAAACTGTATATGCCTATTAGAATTGGCTTTAGCCAAAAACAATCTAAAAGAATTGTTACACAGAGATACACAGAGGAAAGACACAGAGTTTCACATAGAAAATTATCTGCGTTCATCTGCCAAATCTGCCTCATCTGCGTGCAAATTATCCTGAAAATCCTTTCATCCTGGGTATCAAGATTCAGACAACGATGAGGACTATCAGAATCAGGATAGGCAGGATTAGAGAATATACAGGATAATGATCAATTGAAAATGAGAAGATTTCTGCGTTCAGCTGCCAAATCTGCCTCATCTGCGTGCCAATTATCCTGAAAATCCTTTCATCCTGAGTATCAAGATTCAGACAATTAATTTCATACCTAAAGGTATAACTTTCTTCTCATTTTCAACTATCAACTATCAACTAAAAAAAACTCATCCGATAATTGCTCAGATTATCGGATGAGGTACCATCATTCCGTCAAAATAACGGCAATTTCAGGTAATTAACAAAAAGTTAAATTTTTAGTCGGCTAAGTTCCATAATGGAAAGTTAACGCCAAGTGTAAATGCGCTTGTCCAATTATTACCAATATTGATATCCGTACCTTCCGCAATTGGGAAACTAATGTTGTTTCTATTGTTATACAATGAATAATTGCTGTATATGCCAATTGGGAAACTGCCGCCGAAATTGAAGAAATCCAATTCGAAGCGCATCATTTGACCGTGCCAATTCGTCGTATGCAATGCGGTATTAGGAGCTGTTGCGTTGGCATGGAAGAACCCAACACCAAATTTTGCTTCGATTCCGAACTTGTCAAATTTTACCAAACGTGAGAATGGCAAAACAAGGTCTAAACCATAAGAGTAATTTGTTACTTTCTGCTTATTGAAATCGGTTGTTACGGAATAGAAATCAGCTCCGCCGAATAAATCAAAATACTCCCCAATATTGATCATAGGACCAGGATTAAAAACAAGCATAGTTTGAATGCCTGTTTTTATATCAGTATTTGCTGAGTAATAAAAGTTTTGGATAGCACCCGCTTTAACAGTTAAAACAGGATATTTGAAATCCCGCAAACCGCCGCGGTTTTTTTTCATCCGCTCGTACATTTCTCTTTTTGCACCATATACAGCCATTCTTAACGAATCATTTTCGAACATATATTTATCAACATCATCCAGCAATTTGAAGTTTTCGTCGCGGTAGAAATCACCGTGTGATTTTGCTAACTCCGCCTGTAATAGTTGAGATTGAATGCTGAAACCGAATTTCTTGGATTCCTTTAATTGGGTTGCTAAATTTTCTATTTCTTTATCGCGAAAATTCAGAGAATTATCTTTATACTGCTTTTGCAATTCACGGCAAAGGTTATAATATAAAGTAATATTTTTAAAACCCGTCTCTTCCAATTGCTCTTGTGATGGTATTGGAACAAGTTTTACAGGAACTAAACCGCTCAGCTTAATCAGAGTTTCATAATTTGCGGCTATAGTGTAGTATTCCATCAACTTTTGCATATAAATCCCGCTTTCATCGTACATATCTTTTTGTGATTTTGTCGGTAATGCCGGCACATCCAATATATTGTATTCAGCTAACGCGCTCATGAATGAGCAAATAATCAGAGCAAATAATATAAGTATAGTTTTTTTCATTTTTTTCACCATCAATTAGTTAAATAACTATTTCATCAAAACATTCCATAGAGGAAAAGTCAATCCGGCACCGAAAGCACCCGACCAATTTGTATTCAAAGAGTAGTCGATACCGCCGCCCATTGGGAAAACGATATTGTTGTTGTTGTAGTAAAATGTATAATAAGCATATATTCCTACCGGGAAATTATATCCGGTGTTGTAAGCATTGAATTCGAAGCGCATCATTTGACCGTACCAATCGGAATTCACTAATGTGCTGTTTGGAGCTTTTGCGGTGGCATTGAAAAATCCCAAGCCAACTTTAAAGTCCATATTAAAGCGTTTCAACTCAATTAGTTTCGAGATAGGCACGATTATGTCCAGACCGTAATTATATACATTCGCGTTGAATTTATAATTGTTCACATATATATTATAACAATTGATTCCACCGAAAACATCGAAATACTCGCCCAAACCCCAAAGTGGACCCGGAACAAAGTTAAGTTGCGCATTGCATCCTGCGCGTTCATCCAATATCTCGCTAAAAAACAAAGCTTGGCTGACGCCGCCTTTGAGTTGTAGTATAGGGTAATAGCGCAATTTATAATCGACAGTCATGGCAAGTGAGTTTAGGTTGGAATTTACTAATTCATTTATATAGCGCATTTCCAAAGAATCAATTTTCTTGTTTGTTTCTGTCAATTTATCGAATAAATTGTTGAATTTACTTTTATACAAACTGTTATCCATCGCGAGCATTTTATTATCGTATTTCAAATTGAAGTTTTCGCGTTTCAATCGTTCGATAGTTTTATAGAACTCTAATATTTTTTGATCTTTATAGAGGATATTCTCTTTATCAACTTGTTTTTTTAGGTTTGTACAAATTCTATAATATGCCGTGAGAACTTTAAAATCCGGCTCAGTGATTGTTTCGGCCGAAGGCACCGGTACTTTTTCCACAGGTTTAGCACCCGAAATCCTAATAATGCTTTCCAAACCTGATGCTATGCTATAGTATTCCATCAGTTTCATTGTGTATAGCGCTTGCTCTTCGTACATTTCTTTTTCAGCTTTTGTTGGCAATGACGGCACTTCTAAGAAGAATACCTCATATTTTGTTGTGTCCGGAGGCGAATCTTGCTGAGCTTTAGCGTTCGGCAAGACAAGTACAGTGAATGTAAAGGCAAGTACAATAAGCACTTTCAATAATTTTTTCATGGCAAAAAGCTCCATTAAAAATAAAATAAACTTTAATATCTATAATTATATATCAAATAAGGTGCCATAAATTTATTTTTCTATTATTGTAACACATTTAATATATTTGCGTATTATAATTAATTAATGTTTTATTTTTAAGAGTTATTATGAAAAATTTATTATTAATCCTCACAATTCTGCTTTTAAGCGGAAGTACAATGTTATTTGCACAAAATGAGAGCAATGCAGCTGGAAATAGCGATCCTGCGGATTCGACTATAACAGACGAATTCAACTTAGACAATGACTTCCCTTTCGACTTTTGTATTCCCGGTTGGCCAAAACCGAAATCTGAAGCAAAATATTTGGACCATCACGCACCAACTATGGAATTTCTATACGGTAAAACACAATCCACTTTAGCTACTATTCCCCACTTCGCTGACAATTTCAATTTAGAAGCCCGATTGGGTACGACAACAACAAAAGTGATTTCCAATAGCGACTACGTAGTTAAATATAGCTTTAACTACATATCATTGAATCATGTTAACGAAGCGTTGGGAACCGCAACCGGCAATCAAACTGATGTCATAGGAACTAAATCTTGGCGTGTAACACTTTCCGGAAACGATGGATATGGCTGGAAAGTGGGCAAAGAAAGTGCTATAATTTTATACCATGGTGATGGTATGGCTTGGAACAGCATCAAATTTACTGACACGTTGCAAACTTTCGCCGAAAATGTTCCTCTCCGTACTTTAAGCGATGGTGTTAGATTCGGCCAACAATACGAAGGCGGCATTAAAATTAAAGTTTTCAAATATTTGACTATTGGCGCAGGTTACGAAACTAACCAAATTTATCCGCGCTTTTTATTCTGGAAATGGGCAGGTAGCGGTTTAATTGAAGGAGCCGGACATGGTATGGCTGATTGGTTTATCGGCAAAGTCAAGAAAAGTTCTCCTGCAATAGTTCCGGTGGTCGATTTCTTACTTCACAACGCAATCAACTTCGGAATGTATGAATTACGTAAAAACGATATGAACTGGCCTTTCGATACAGCCGATCCGTTCGTTCAAAACAACTTTAAAGTCAGCATGGGATTCACATTCTAACTTTCTGCGACAGCTTTTTATTTAAGAAGTCCAATACTTTTCCAGGTGTTGGACTTCTTGCTATTAATTATTAATGAGAAGAAGGAAGGCAAAGAATGGAACGCTGATGATACGATTTAGCAGATTATCGCTGATTGATGTTTCTCATCATCTTCCTGAATAGTGCAGATACCCACCGATAAAATGGGCTTTAGCCCAAATCTCCGCCAGAAGAATGGAACACAGATGACACTGATTTAGCAGATTACCGCTGATTGATTTTAGTGAAATCAATTCATGCTTGCCAAAAGGCATCTATTTTGTGAAAGTAGGTGGCGAAACGGCAAAGAAGTTCATAAAGTTATAAAGTTCATCAAGTTCGTAAAGCAAAGACGACCCATTGGGTCGTCTTTGTCATTATAACTCATAACTTATAATTTATAACTTCTGAAGATAGATTACCGCTTCCGCGGTAATGACTTTCGTCTTCTTCTCATTAATCATTGACAATTAACCATTGACCATTAATTAGTGTTTTATCCTATGTACCTGATAGTTTGGCGATGTATATACAAATCGTTTTATACTGTTTTTAGGAGTTTTCTCGAATTCTTCTTCCATGATTTTTATTTCGGCAACATTCAAATATCCCGCTAAACGATTGTTTATGCTGGTTTTATAGTTCAATATGTCGTCATAAGCAGTTATTTTGTCCAATTTTTGGTTTTCGATATATTCAAAATCAGGAGCCACTAATGCAATTAATTTTCCCTCTTTTTCGACAACTAAACTTTCACCGACCAATGGATAGTTATTAATAACAGCTTCTATTTCTTCAGGATATATATTTTGTCCGGAAGGACCTAAAATCATACTCTTTGAACGTCCTTTTATATAAATCGTACCGTCATGTCCAACAACGCCTAAATCACCTGTGTGGAGCCATTTGTCAGAATCCAATGCTTCCTGTGTCAAAAATTCGTTCTTATAATATCCGTCCATCACGTTGTCGCCTTTGACCAATATTTCACCCGGTATATTATATGGATCGCGTGAATTGATTTTTACTTCCAGCGTATCGACTGGTTTTCCTGTGCCGCCAACTTTGCGCGATTTATGAGAATCGTAAGCGATCAACGGACCACATTCGGTCATACCATAACCCACAGTGAAATTCAATCCGATTTTGGTAAAGAATTTTTCTACTTCTGGATTCAATGCCGCGCCACCGCTAACCAATTCTTTGAAATTGCCGCCGAAGGCATCGGTTACTTTGGCATTAATTTTCTTGAGCACTTGACCATTTAAGATTGGAATTTTTAATAAAGTTTTTACTTTAGGGTCTTCCAACGCAGGGAGAATCTGCTTTTTATATATTTTCTCTACCACTAGCGGTACAGAAAGGATTAATCTTGGTTTAATTTCACGGAAAGCTTCCATTATTATCGTTGGCGAAGGCACTCTGCCTAATAATGTTACAAAACATCCCAAAGTAAGGGGATAGAGAAACTCGAATGTACAACCGTAAGAGTGTGCCAGCGGTAAAAATGACAATATACAATCAGCTGTTTTAAGTGGCATATATTTCCTGCCGTACCAGACATTTGCCGATATTGAACGATGCGATAGCATTACACCTTTCGGTATTCCGCTTGTGCCTGATGTGTATGAGATAACCATCAGTTCGCTGTTTTTATTTTTAGGAAGGCTGAATTTCTTTGGAGTTAATTTGGATTCATATTTACTAACAAATATCTTATCTGCGTCGTGTAGTTTTAAATCGATTCCACCAAAATCATCCTTTAGGCTCATTGTTTCTAATATAAAAATGCCTTTTAAATTTTTGAATTCCTTTGTATCAATTTTATTATAGATGTTTTCCGAAAAGAAAGCGAATTCTGCATCGCAATGATTAACCAGCTCGTGTATGTCTTGGGGTTTGAAATCCGAAAGGAGCGGCACAATTACTGCACCATAAGTCACCGTTGCAAGATAAACCAAGCACCAATTAACAGAGTTCTTGGAAACGAGTGCTATTTTGTCGCCTCGCTTAACACCAATAGATTCTAAAGTTGCATGTATCTGGTATATTGCTTTCGCTAATTCGCCATAGCTTATAGCATTTTCCTTATAATTCGCTAAAGCGCGGATATTCCAGTTTTTCTGAATGCTTTCTTCTAAGTAATTTGTATAATTGTAACTCGCCATAAAACACTCTAAGAATTAATTAAAAAATATTTTGCTAAAATAAGACTTTTTTGGTAAAAAATAACATCTATGGAGAAATATTTATTTAAAAATTATTTCTACTCTTCTGTTTTTCTGACGGCCTTCTTCTGTATCGTTAGACGCAACGGGAACGGTCAGACCATAACCTTTAGCTGTCATTTTCGACTGTGGTATTCCTTTTTCTTTCAGATATTTCATTACAGATTTAGCTCTTTTATCCGAAAGGTCAAGATTCATTTTTGCTGAGCCAACGTTGTCAGTATGGCCGCCGATTTCGATAGACAAATTTGGATAGCTGTTAATCATTTTGATAGCACGCGCTAATTCAAGTTTTGACGCATCTTTCAATTTATCGGAGCCTGTATCAAAAAAAACATTATTAAGCGTCAATTTCACGCCGGTTTTTACTGGATATAACTCTATGTTGTTTTGCATTTCGCTTCTTTTAAAATCATTTGGAATATCGAAATTCATCGAATAGAATGTATATCCAATTTTATTAACAGAGATAGAATAATCACTGCCTAAAGGAAGCGCTACAAAATAATTACCTGTCTGAAAATCACTTTGTAAAACCGCTATTCTTTCGCCAGTTTTTAAATTCTCAATAATAATGTCTGCTTCAAGCGGTTGTTTGGTTAATCCGTCAATAACTTTGCCGCTAAAAGCAACCGTGCCAAGAAATGGTTTTGCACTAAGCGGTACTGTTGTCTGATATATGCTCGAATTTCCAGGCTCTCCTCTATCGGATGTGAAGTAAGCTGTTTTACCATCGGCTGACATAGAAAAAGATAACTCCACATCTGTCGAACTTATTGGATAACCTATTAATTCGGGTGTTTGCCACTCTCCATTTTTTAATATACTTTTATATACATCCAGCTTGCCCAATCCGGGATGACCGTTCGAAATAAAATACAATGTTTTGTTATCGGGATGCAAAAATGGAGACAGTTCAGTTTCTTTAGTGTTTATGTTCGGTCCAAGATTTTTTGGCTCACCCCACTTTCCCGATTCTGTAAGCTCGGACATATAAATATCTGTTACTCCGTAGCCTCCCAAATAATTGCTGCTAAACAAAAGTTTTGTTCCATCGGCGCTTAGCGATGGGTAATTTAATGAAATAGCAGATTCAATATCAAATTTGTTATCCATTATATTAAATCCCCAGCCCCTTTTACCTCGAAAGAATCTGAGTGAATCGGTAACTTGCCATTTACCGTTGATTTTTTTGGTTATGTAAATTGGCTTTTGGAGAGTATCGGAATTAACTGTCTCGTATGATGTGAAAATCATTGTTTGCATGTCCGCCGAAAGAGAACCAATGTGATTTTGGTCTCTACCATTTGGTGGATCCGGTAACTCCACTGGTCTTTGCCAAGTATTCCCAACTACTTCCGAACAATAGATTTTGACTTTTGTAAGGTCACCGCCTTGGCTTCTGGAAAAGTATAAATATCTGCCATTGGAAGAAATGATAGGATCTGCATCATAAGAAGTGGAATTAATTTCAGGAGGTAATTTTGTAATATTCGCATCGTCAGTCTTATTGATTTTCACTCTGTCAACTGGTTCATAAGCAATTGCATTCTTATAGATATAAGAGCTGAATGAAGTACATGACGTTAATAGAATCGATAAACCGAATATAAGAAAAATGGGGTGGAATAGATTTTTTTTCATAATGGTTTCCAAAAGATTATAATAAAAAAACCTTCCGAAGGTTTAAATCTTTCGGAAGGTTATAATAATATATAATTTACTCAATTGTAAATTTATCAATTTCAATTTCTTGGCCGGAAGAAATCGAACCAGAATAGGTTTTTGATTTTCCGAACCTTACTACGCGGGCATTAAATCCTTTTGGCGTATCCCCTGTAAAATGATCTACCGTAACACGATAATCCCCTTTTGGATATGTTGTTAAAACACTGTAAATATTTTCTACAGCATTACCTAAAGGGCTTGTCCAATCGTAATCAAGTTCGAAAGCAGAACCTGCCGGCTTGTCATTCAACCAATAAATATGCAGTCCATTTGGTCCATAAAGGTGTAAATCCAAATCAGTGGTCGAAGCTTGGGTGTTAATCCAAGTTAAAGTAGCTTGAAAAGCGCCGGTTCCCACAGTAACATCCATTTCCGGCAAATCTTCAGGTCTGCCTTTTGTCCAATCGCCTCCACTAAGAGCTAAAGTGTACCATCCTTCATAAGCTATGTCTTGGTCTTCGCTCCACAATTTCAAAACAAGCGGACCATTAATATTCACAACAGCGGGTTTGGTATATGTCGCCCATTTGCCACCTTCAACTTGATTCCATGTCATACGGCTGACCCAGATTTCGTATTGTCCTTGCGGTAAGCGCATGTGTAGCGGATTGCGGGGTGTTGAACCTGTTGGATCGGAACCCGACGATGCGGACATTCCAACCAAACTGCCGTACCATCCGGCTTGTTCAGGGTATTTCAATATAACGCTTTTAACCGTTAGCGTGTACCAATAGAAATTATCCCCGAAATTTCCACCTCTTATACCGCCTTCACCTTTGGTGTCAAGTATTGTATTGATTTTCATTACACTCGTCAAAGGCATTTCTACCAATGCGAATGTACCTAATTGTATTACTGAAGCTCCTAAACGATTTGGATTTGCACTCTGTAGCGATATAGGAACCAATAACCACTTATTGGTTAAATTATCGAAGCGCATAATTCCCAATCTCGATGGATCGGCGGCATCACCAGCCGGTAAATATATTTTGGCAGGAAAGTTAAATACAAATCCCTCGGGACCGAACCTGACATATTGGCTTTTTAAAGTAAACCCAGATGGCAATGGAGCCGGAGCCTCCACCCCAATCTCAATCGATAAAGTGCTAACAGGGTCAACATTGTTTTGTGCGGGAGGTAAAGTGCCCGGTATCATTTGAATCTCATAATTTTCTAGATTCAGCAGACCGCCGCTCGAGTTTTGTATTAGTTTTGTTGCGGATTTCAAATCATCTTTGACCGGTGTTGTAAACCAATCGTCGCAACTCGTTACTAAAACTGCAATAATTAGACAGCTTAGCATGATGGTGTAAGTTTTAATGTATTTTATCATAACAGCTCCCGAAAAATGGAAAAAATATTTTCTCGAATATAATAAAAAAATATTTATTCCAAATATATTTCCGTATAATTTTGAAAATATATTTTTGGTTATGCTAATCTTGGGATAACTATATTAGACAAATAAACCTTGAATCACGATTTTGGATATCACAGACAGAGAACTAATCAAAAATGAATCATTCTATTCCAGCGATTGAACTATTCAAATATAAAAAGACAAGAAGAATTCTCCGCTAAGACGCGAAGACGCAAAGATTTTTTTTAAGCCGTCATTCCTGCGAAAGCAGGAATCTCCCTGATAATAAGTTGGTTAGATATGTTGTACAAAGTGAAGAATCTATCTCCATTAATTGAAAATTGAAAGTTGAAAATTAGAAGAAGGCGAATGTCATTACCGCGGAAGCGGTAATCTATCTTCATTAATCATAAGCAGCATTTATGAGAAGTAGATAGGGTTGTTGAAGACATACGCCCGAGCAAAAAACAATAATATATTTGAACAGACAGGAATGTCTGTTCTACCCAACATAACTATGGTGTTGTATAATAGACATTCCTGTCTGTTTTTCTTGTTTTATAAGTTCTTCTTGCTACGATTTGTTCAACTTCCAATTCGCAAATCAAATACTAACCCAAACTCAATTCATATAAAACTAAATTGGATAATTGATATTCCGATACTGCTTTAAATCCAACTTCCTTTGCAAGATTTTTAATAAATTCCGGAGTTAATCTATGTTCGAGTGGTGGACTATAATCTTCTGTTTTAAATTTCCATTCAAGTATAAATGTAAACTTTTTCGTTACTCTCTTTGCTTCTAAGAGGGATGCTTTGTAATCCGATACTTCGTGGAAAACCATACCCATAAATGCGGCATCGAATGATTTATCAGCAAAAGGAATTTTCTCGGCTGAACCGATTACGAAATCGCTCATCGGGGCAAATTTTCGGGCCGCAGAAAGCATATCTTCATTAATATCAATTCCGGTAGCTTCGATTCCTTCATTATTGAAGGCTTCTGCAAATATACCGCTCCCTGTTCCTATATCTAAAATTGTTTGTATAGAGTTGTCTTTCAAGCAAAATTCGATCACTTTCCCCAGTTCCAGACGCGCCATACGCTCGGGAGACCGAAGTTTATCTATAGGGTTATTATAAATTCTCTCGTTCATTTTAATTTCTTTTTATATTATTGTTTTGATTTTATCTTCAAAATTACGAATATATTGGGATTAGACAAAGCCCTTCAACAATTTTTATTTCTTCGTCGGATAAATCGTACAGTTTGTAAACCAATCGGTCGATTTGTTTATCGAGCATATTTATCTTTTTCTCAAGACTTGCTTTTTGGGATAAGCTTTGGGAATTGAGCCTTTCATTCTGTGTTTCCAACATAATATCGACCAAAGAAACAAGCCTGTCATGCGATCGCTTTTCCGAAGAATTAGCGAAGTCAATTTCGCGAAAGATGAAATTTTCGAGTTGCTTTTTGCTTACATTCAAATAGCCGCCCGACATAGCATTGTACTTATTCATAATAACATAGATGAATGAATACAATTTTGAATTTATCAATCCCAGTAAGTATTTCAAATTATAATTTTCGTTTTTAGTCAAAATAATTGTGGTAGATTTGGCAGAATAAAAACTACCATTATCGTAGAAAGCTTCTAATTTTTTTACCATACCGGCTAAAACCAATTTCGTTTTAATTGCACTTGCATACCTTTTTGGTAATATTGATTGAAGTTCTTGTTTTGAGATTTGAGGATATTGATAGGTTTCTTTAATGTATTGAGTTTTTTTGATACCCCATAATGCGGAATATCTATCAATTGTACCTGTATTTACTAATAATAGTGAATCCTCGTTTATATTTTCATTATCTTTGATTAACTCCTTGATTTTGTATGCTTCCGAAACGCTTGCTGAATTTTCGATTACAAAATGTTGTGATATAGTGGACGATAAGTTGGTGATTTTTTTTACTAATAGTTCTGATAAATCAAATTGTTGCGTCCAATTTATTTCACCTTTTTCAATATTTATCACCTTCTCAAAACCCAATTCAACGAATTCTTTTTTAATAAACTTTTGGTATAATCCTTCGCTATTGTTTTTTTGTTTTTTTATTATCGCAACTATCGGATATACGCTGATTCTTTTATTATTACTTGCGAATACCGGAACAGAAGAATAATCAGCAACTTTTTCGATTTGAAAATTTGAGAAATACTCTCTTAGGTAAACTCCATACGATGCAGACAAAAATTTATTCGGAATAATAAATCCAAACATACGTCCGGTTTTTAACAAAGAAATGGATTTTTCGCAAAAAACACAATAAATGTCCCAATTCCCTTTTGCTGTATCATATCTGCCGGAACAGTAGTTCCGTAATTGGATATTGGATTTCACCATTTCTTCGGAATCAATATAAGGCGGATTCCCAACAGCACAATCAAAACCGCCGTTTTGAAATACTTCCGGAAACTCTTTTTCCCAATCAAATGGATTTATCTTTATATATTCATCGCTAAGGGAATCAATATTTCCGTTAAAGAAATCCAAACCTATCAGGCTATTACCGCACTTGATATTGTTAGTCATATCGGGCAAAAGGTAACTTTTGCTTTTACTATAATTCTTATCGCTATAACCAAGCATTTTTAGATAAAGACTCATAATAGCAACTTCGGTTGCTGATCTGTCTATATCCACACCAAAAATGTTGTTTTTTAGAACTTCGGCGCATTTATCGAGTGTAACTTTTATTTCACCTCCATCAGTGACACAAAAATCGTCATGGTAAGTTTTTTCAGTTTTGTGAACAGTATACCATCGCTTATGATAATCAATTAAATAGGAGTAAGCACCAAGCAAAAAACTGCCGGCACCACAAGAAGGATCAATGATTTTTATTTTTTTTATTTCTTCAGGTGTCAGCCCTTCTATTTGCTTCCCAACTGTATTTTCGACTATGTAATCGACTATATATTCAGGCGTGTAAAATATCCCACCGGCTTTTCTGACTTCACTTTTTTCATCAATCTTTATCTGACGGTTTTCAGTAATTAGGATTCGGCTACTAAGGAATTTTTCATATATTCTGCCTAAGATTTCCGGTTCACTGACATCAAAATGGATTTCAGAAGGCGGAGAGCATAAATTTATAATAATGTCTTTAATCGTTTGATTATCAATTATCAGTTCTTCTGAAAAATGTTTTTTAAACATAAGCCCATTACAAACATTGTCTAAATTCCTAAATATCGGGATTAGGTTTTTATAAATATCATCTGAATTTTTGGTTTTATCGAGAAGTAGATTTTCGGGTTCAATGTCGCGTAATAAAAGCAAACGGATAAAAATCAATCTTACTATGATTTTCTGTACCGCTTCATTCAATTCTTCAACATTTAGCTCATTATTTCTTATAGCTATATTTTGGGCTAACGTTTCACGCCAAGCGGTAATTTGCTCAAGAAAATTTGCATCCATTGTTTTTTCCGAATAAAAATAAAACTCTATCCTCTATACCCCATACCCTAAACCCTAAACCCTATTGTGTAACTGTCTGTATTACCGGAAGTAATCATAATGCTTTTTACAAACCGTACCATGGGCTTAATAATATAGTCGTCTGAATTTTTATTTTCGGTTAGGAACTGTGTTATGCGAGGTGTAACAATTTTATTTCCGGTGAAATAAGCCATATATGTTTCGGTTAAAACTTCTATATGCTCGTCTGTAATCTTATGCTCTGCATACGCATAGGAAAATTTAATTATATTTTGCTTAATGCTTTCGCGTGTAAAATCGTAGGCGTATTTTTCAAATAGTTGACCATTAACATTTATATCAATTTTCAAATAATTGGAATTGATTTTTATTTTGGAATCTTCCAGGTCCAATGTTCGGTAAGCTATCGGATAGGATGTCAAGGCTGAAGTTTGGATATCGAAAACACGACTACCACCACGGACTTGCGAAACTATACTGTTTGCATGGTGGTGACCTGTCAGAACAATATTTATTCCCAAGTAAGCAAATGTTTTCAAAATGTTTTGCGATTGATGCAAAATAAAATCCGGAAAAAGCAATTTAAGCATTGGGAAATGCTCGATTAGCGGATGATGCATAAATGCAATTATTCGCCGGTTTTCGGATTTTGCTTTTTCGGCTTGTTCTTTAATCCAATTCAAAGTCACTGCCGATATTGCTCCTGTGTCGGGATTTATACCGGGGAAACGATTGTTATAGTTATTGCTGTCAATCGCAATTAGTTTTATTTGATCATTCAAATTGATACTATAGGATAAAGAATCGGGAGCATTAGCCTCAGCATTCGTGTACCCGAAATTAGAATATATAGTACGGAATTGTTCTTTTGTAATGCTTTCAATTTTTACAGGTTCTCCATCATCGGGGAAAATAAAATTCGTCTCACTGCCAATATCGTGATTGCCGGGTATGACAAATATCCGAATATTAGGATTGATAGCTGATAATTTAACAACTAAGGCTGAATGCGAGATTTCGGCTCCATTGTTCGTTAAATCGCCGCAAAGAATTAGCACATCAGGATTTTGCTTATTAATCGCGTCAATAAACGCATCTAAAATAACGTCACTATAGGCAAGCATTTTTATTTCGCTTTGAGTCCAGCTAAAAAAATACGGGCTATTAACGCCCATACTTTTATTATAGAAATGCAAATCCGTAGCAACACTTATTTTCATTATTTCCCGTTATTTGCTGAAGTTTAAAATGTTAGAAATTCAAAGCTTTTGCTATATGTTCCGCTGATTTCAAATGCACTAATGCAAAATCGTCCACCAATTCCTGCACGGCATTTTTCGCTTCGCTAACTGATATCCGGTATTTATAAGCAAAGCGCCAAATATCAATAGGCCATATCGATATTTCTAAAGCAAGTTTTTGAGCATATGTCAGTGGTTCATGATTCAGTAATCTGGTTCGTGCGGCTTCTAAAACGATATTAGATTCCTCGTCTTGCATAAATTCAACTGCGAAATAATAATTGTCGCAAGAAACCAAATCGCAAATCGGAAATCCCCGATTCTGCTTGTAAATCAATTCAGGGAGCAAATTTATGGATACAATATAAGGCGGCAATTCGTCACCTTCCCATAAATCTTTCCAAACCTCTTCGTCTGCTGTTTTCAGCCATTCGAAAAATTCTATATCTTTTTCAGGTAAGCGGATGAACTTTCGTCCGCTAAACTCTTCAACTACCGAAAGTGCTTGTTCAAACTCAGCATTTTCGTAGAAAAATTCCGGAATTACTACTACCGGTTCGTCGTGTTTATAGATTTCGTCACAGAAATCTTTTATTTCAAGATCAGTCATTTATTCAATAATTAATTTAATTCTAAAAATTTGTGGTAAAATACTTCTACTAAAATTATTCATCGAAGGATCATCCACTTTCTTAATAACGATTAGTTTGCGCTTTAGTTTATTTTCGAGCATTTTTTTCAAGTTCATAGCAGGGGATTTTGCCAAATCACCTGAGTATTCAATTATAATTTTCGAAGTTCTTGCTGAGTTTTCAGCAAATTCATTCATCAATTCATCAGTTAACGGTGCTGAAACAGGAATCAGAATTTCGTGATAATTTCCGTCTTCATCGGTAAAAGTTTTCAATCCGGTTGAAATTGATTTATTCAAATTCATCATGAAGCGCTCTTCGTAGAGTCCGCCTGTTTTACTTTTTGCAGTCAACAAAATAACTAACGAATCGTCCGACGTGAAAGGGCTAAACATTTCTTCAATATCAATCATTTTCGAGAAGGGCATTGTATTTCCCGAAGCAATTTCCTTTTTTTGATTCGCTATTAGCAGATACGCCGTCCAAGATTCCAGCATTTCCGCAGGACCAGCATCTAATTCCAAATCCAATTTCTTCGGTTTAACAATAAGTTGGGAATTGAATGTGACTTCACTCAACTTTCCTTCTGTACCGCTCGCATTATAAAGAAATCTTTCAAAACTATTGTTCGTGTCTAATAGCTCCCGCTCATAAACAAGCGGTTGCCCTAATGCGAGAAATGTTTGGTTTTCGCGTATCAATCTGATAACCGTTGTCTGGGTAGTTATATTTAACTGTAATTCTTCGGGATCGGATTTCAACTCTTCGTTCGGATTAGCTGAATTGCAAATATATAGATCCATTCCCCCTTTACCACCCGGTCTGTCGGAAGCGAATATAAAATGTCCGCCGGGTAAGCGGGCAAATCCGATTTCATTAAATTCCGAATTCAGTCCTGACAGCGGAACAGGTGTTGACCAACTACCGGAGCGTTTAACCGAAAAATACAAGTCGTATTTGCCGGGTCCTTCCATCCCATCGGAAGCAAATATCAATGTATCCGAAGACAACAGAAAAGGCGCTATTTCATTGCCCGGAGTGTTCAGCTCGAGTAATTGTATCGGCTTAGACCAATTTTCCTTATCGTCGGCAAAAGAAAACCACAAATCTAAATCTTTGTGCTGGGTGTTTTGGTTAGAAGAAAATACGAGAAGTTTTCCGTCAGGTGAAACATTGGGGAAACCGCAAAATGACTCAACTGACAGATTTTCATCTTCGAATGCTTTAGTCCACGTATTTCTTTCGTAACGAGTTTTTGTAATATTGATATAGGAACGTTCTTTTTTGAGCGAGTAACCTGCCAATAGCGCCAAATCCTGGTCAACGAATGTTATATAGGATTGATTGGTTTTGGGATTATTGAGAGGTCCTTTCAACAAAGACCAATCCGAGAATTGGTAGTCCGCCGTGGGTAAAGAAACGTAAAACATTGAATTTCCGTCGCGCGTAGAATTAAAATACAACTTTTGCTCAAAGACGTTCCAAACCGGAGCAAAGTCCTCAGCACTAGAATTCAATTCCATCAAATTTTGGGGATTGACGAAGTCTTGCCCAAAAGAAGGAATTGAAACTATTAGCAGAATTATTATATATTTAATTAAGGAATTCAATATTCTCATCATTTCTCATAAAAAAGAGCTGTGGCAAAAGTATTTTATTAATCATCGCAGGGACTTTTTGCTATTAATGTAAGCGTATATTTCGAAAGATTTCGGTTCTGTCCCAATTGATTGACTAACAAATTTACTTTTACCACAGCCCATAAGTTTTAATCTAGAAGAATGTGCATTATTTCTAAAATCTCTTAGATTACCAAGAATAACCAAGATTTACGCCCAATGTAAATGCTTTGTAATTTTGGATATTTGGTGCAACTGATTTACTCTTCAACGGGAAATTAATTTGTACTATCGGTTCAATGGAGAATCCTTTGTCAATAACCATTTTATATGCCGCTTCAGCTCCTAAAGTAACCAAAAATCCTGATTTGTTACCATTGGATAATTTTGAATCCGCGCCCCAATAGCCGAAAAGAATCGTTGGACCTGCGCTTAAGCCTTCATTTGGTTTGTATTTATTTGTAGTAAGGACATACCAACGGTATGAACCGCCTAAATTAAAGCCGCTCCATCCATCATAACCGGTATAAGTAAAATTACAAGTTACTGTATTGTTACCTTTTAAAGCTTTTTCATAAGTGATTGGAAAATTTCCAAACATCAAAGCAATTGGGTTAGCCGAAAGAGTATTGTTGTATTTTACACGTTTAACCTTTGTTTGAGCGTCTGCTTGATACGATACGCAGGAGAATAAGATTACTGCACTTAAGAAAGTAATAAAAATTCGGGATTTCATATTAACCTCTGTGGTTTATTAATAAAATTGTATATACAATTAATGCAAAATATGAAATTATTACGAATTTTCAATGATTTTTTTTAATAATTAGGAACTAATTTTTCAAATTGTGAATAATCAGGAATAGAAGAATGGCATGCTGATGACACAGAATTAATTGTCAATGGTTAATTGTAAATTGTTAATGGGAATAAGATGAAGGTCATTACCGAGAAAGCGGTAATCCATCTTCATATCTTTATAAACTTTCAACTTTATAAACTGTTACAACAAAATGGTTGAAGATGAATAGAATCTAATTCAAAAACCGTTTCTTCAATTTCTTGTATCTCGGGTCATCACGCAGTCCATCCCAATCGGAATCATTTTCAACAATTTCATATTCTGTCTCATCATTTATTAAACTAATTTCTAATAATTCGAATGCTTCATCAATATTCTTCAAAAGAGCATTTAAACAGGCTAGATTGTAATGTGCTCCACTAAGTGAAACGCATATATCAAGCTTTTCCTTTGCTTGATTAAACAATTCTTCAGCTTCTCTACCAGATTTAATTTTTGCCAAAACAATCAAACAATATCCCCACCTATTGTAAGCTTTGCTATAGTCTGGTTCAATTTCAATGACCATTTGTAATTTCTCAAAAGCTATAAAGTATAACTTCTCGACAGTCGAATCTACTTTTGTAGATGCAAAATCAATTAAATAGCCAGCCCAGTTGTAAAAGAAGTCAGGATCATCAGGTTGTAATTCAGTAGCTTTTTGGAATTTCTCAAAGCACTGATTATATAGTTCATCCGCTTCACATCCTTCTTTTGTTTTAGCATAATCGCCTATAGTATTTGCCCAGTTGAAAAAATAAACAGCACTGTTAGGATTGATTTCAATTGCCGATTTATAATGCTCAAATGCTTGATGATACAATTTTTCTGCTTCGGTTCCATCCTTTATTAGTGCCAAATAACTTAAACAATTGCCCCATATATTATAAGCTTCATCAAAATCTGGCTTTATCTCAATGGCTTTTCGGAATTTTTCAAATGCTTGATTGTATAGTATTTCTGCTTCTTCACCATCTTTGGTCTCTGCATATTCTCCTATTGAAAAACCCCAATTATAATATGCTTCGTGATATTCAGGATTTAATTCTATTGCTTTATGGTACTTTTCAAATGCAAGTTGGAATAATGCATCTGCTTCTTCATCTTCTTTAGTTAGTGCATAATCGCCTAATGTACAACCCCAGTTGTAATATACTTGGTAAAAGTCCGGTATTAATTCAATACACTTTTGGAATTTGTCAAATGCTTGATTGTATAAATCATCTGCTTCTTTTCCTTCTTTGGTAAGAGCAAAATCTCCTAAATCAGCACCCCAATTACAATAGACTTCGTCTTTATCAGGCTTTATATCAATAGCTTTCTGGAATTTTTCAAATGCTTGATTATATAATTCTTCTGCTTCTTCACCTTTTTTGGTTTCTGCTAAATTTCCTAATGCACAACCCCAATTGTAATAGGCTTCGTGAAAGTCAGGATTACAATCAATTGCCTTTTGGTATTTCTCAAATGATTGTTTTTGCAATTCCTCGGCTTCATTCTGTTCTTTAGTCTTTGCCAACACCCCTAAATCATTAGCCCAGTTATATAGAACATTGCAATTGTCCGGTTTTATTTCAATTGCCTTTTGGTATATCTCAAATACTTGATTATATAGTTCTTCTAATTCTTCACCTTCTTTTGTATCAGAAATATCTTCTAAACTATTACCCCAAAGCAAATAAGCTTCAGAATATAATGATAATAATTCTTTGTCATTCATACCTAAAATTTGTTTTTCCAAACTATCCAATTCTGAAAATTTTTCATCCACAATAAAATCAGAAATAAGATCAATTAAATTTTTCCGTTCAATTTCAATTTTTGTCATTGATGTTCCGCCATTTTCAGAATTATTATTATCATTCGATTTCATCTTTTACCACATTTTTTCATTCTTTTTCAAAACACATTAAATCCTCACACAAAATTAATAAAAATATATCAATTACGAATTTCAAATTACGAATTACGAAGGCGGACAGGTCGCGAGCTGTCCCTACATTCAAAATTCAAAATTTTTTGAAGATGGATTCGCGATCAGGTCGGAAATGACATCCATCCTGTGCATCCTCTAATCCTGAAAATCCTGATTCAGACAAGAATGCGGACAGGTCGCGACCTGTCCCTACAAATCAAAAAATTCTCTGCGTCTCAGCGTCTTAGCGGTGAATTCCTTCTTCTTCTTCTTCTCTTTATAAACTTTACAAACTTGATGAACTTTACAAACTTCTCGCCAGATTCATCAGCTTTCCTTCTTCGAAGTGCGGTGCCTGAATCTGCATCCCTATCTGCAATCCGTTTTCTGCAAAACCCGCGGGAATGTTTATTGCGGGTATGCCGGATAAATTTGCTGATACAGTGAAAAAATCGGATAAATACATTGCAATCGGGTCTTGGGTTTTCTCGCCTAATTTGAAAGCAGGTGTAGGAGTAGTAGGCATTAAAATAAAATCTACTTTTTTGAAAATGTCTAGATAGTTATCGTAAATCAACCGGCGCGCTTTTTGTGCTTTCAGGTAATATTGTTCATAATATCCGCTCGAAAGAACGAATGTGCCTAACATTATCCGACGCTTCGCTTCGTCGCCGAACCCTTCGGTGCGGGTTTTTGTAACAAAATCCCGATCATCCTTGTCTTCCGTTCTAAAGCCGAAACGAACACCGTCATAGCGCGCTAAATTTGACGAAGCCTCCGCTGTCATTAATACCTGATAAACCGGAATCCACGCCTGTGTGTTCGTGAATTCGATATACTCCGACACGCCGCCCAAGGATTTTACCTTCTCCTGCAGATTAATATAAGCCACCTGTACATCCGGTGAACATTCCTTCATAATATCTTCAGATAAAATTCCAACCTTGAATCCTTGCGGCAGTTCGGAATGGATTTCTTCGAATGTTCTAGTCGGCTCGTACGGAGCAACAGTTGCATCCATTTCATCCTTCCCACTAATCACATCCAAAATTAAAGCTATTTCTTCCACATTCGGCGACAATATCCCTATTTGGTCAAGGGACGACGCTAATGCAATTAAACCATAGCGCGAAATCCTGCCATAAGTTGGTTTTAGTCCATATACACCGCAAAATGCCGCCGGTTGACGAACCGAACCGCCTGTATCGGAACCCAAAGCCACGTGGCAAAGTCCGGCTGATACTGCCGCGGCGGAACCACCCGATGAACCACCAGAAACATATTCGTTATTCAAGGGATTTAGCACCGGTCCGAAATACGAAGTTTCGTTCGAACTGCCCATAGCGAATTCATCCATGTTAGTTTTGCCGATTATTATCGCACCTTCGGCTTCCAAACGCTCGATTGCTGTGGCGGAATAAACGGGAATGTAATTGTGCAACATTTTGCCTGCGCATGTAGTTCGCAAACCTTTGGTGGACATGTTATCCTTTACCGCGATTAACATTCCCTCCAATCTTCGGGGCGTGCCTTCCGAAAACCGTTTGTCCGATTCAACGG
Organism: bacterium; assembly: GCA_037127915.1. Classification (GTDB taxonomy): domain Bacteria; phylum Bacteroidota; class Ignavibacteria; order Kapaibacteriales; family UBA2268; genus JBAXXL01. The sequence continues at coordinate 79,324 of JBAXXL010000001.1, read as the reverse complement.
CACTTTTAAGCGCGGATTCAGCATTCAGAGTAATAAAAATGTTTAAGTGTTTATATTTATCTATTCGTTCGAAAACTTCACGAATCAATTCCGTTACAGTTTTCGAAGGATATTCACTTCTGAATTTGTAATAATTTAACATTTTTCTGCAATTCTTAATTTTATCATAAGCAAAAGTAATAAAGTTCCGAGGTTTAACAAAAATTTATTAATTTTGTTGTTAAATAATAAATTGAAATGAAAATGAAAATAACTTTAAATATTTGGCGGCAAAACTCAGCCGCATCAAAAGGAAATTTTGAAACTTATATATCCGAAAATGTAAATGAAGATATGTCCTTTTTGGAAATGCTTGATACTTTGAATGAAGATTTGCTTCACACAGGGAAAGAGCCAATTGCGTTTGACCACGATTGCCGCGAAGGTATTTGCGGTGCCTGCGGTATGGTAATCGACGGTGTTCCACACGGATCGATCAAAAAGACAACCACTTGTCAATTGCACATGCGTAATTACAAAGATGGCGATGTGATATTTGTGGAACCCTATAAAGCAAAAATCTTCCCAATTATCAAGGATTTGATTGTTGACCGCTCGGCATTGGACAGAATTATACAAGCGGGCGGATATATAAGTGTAAATACCGGTTCTGCACCCGAAGCAAATGCTCTACCCGTAACAAAAGCAAAAGCTGATTCGGCGATGGATTCTGCTGAATGTATCGGTTGCGGCGCGTGTATAGCTTCGTGTCCCAACGGTGCCGCTATGCTTTTCACCGGTGCGAAGGTAAGCCATTTTGCGCTTTTGCCTCAAGGTGAAGTCGAACGCAAAGCTCGTGTCAAAGCGATGCTCGAGCAAATGGACTCGGAAGGTTTTGGAGCGTGCTCAAATCATTATGAATGTGAAGCGGTTTGCCCAAAGGGGATATCAGCGAAATTCATCAGCAAAATGAACCGCGAATTATTGAAAGCAATTTTTTCGGCGGAAGACAAGTAAAAATGCAAAAATGTCCGATACTTCAAAGGTTTCGGACATTTTTTTTTCTCATTTATTCTTCAGTATCCAAAACAATCAATCTGGCATTAACAGATTTCACCAAATTCAGTTTCCTTTCCATTTCCTGCATTTTCTCAATGTCACCTACAAGTTCAAGGAAAAGCAAACCCGATTGTGAGCAATTTTCTAATACATCTTCGTGAAGACCAAGACGGGTTTTGATAAAGCAACCCCAACCGGTCAATATTTTTTGAACTGTTTCTGCCGAATCCAAACGCGAACCGACAAGCACAAGCATTACATTCTTTTTCATAGCGTACCTCTTCTAAATTAAAAATATAATAAATTTTAAGAAAGAATATCAATTTTATTATTTGGTATTCTGCTTTACAAAATTAATCTTTTTTTTAATAAAATACGCCAAAATAAAAGAGACCTCTTAAAAAAAAGAAGCCCCTTTGTTAATTGAAAAACAAAAATTGAAATAATTATTCAATGATTATTTTGGTTGCTTTCTGCGCGTCTGCGGTTTTTAGTAATAGATAATACATTCCCCCAGCGATATCGCTCTTTTCCAATGAATATACATTCTGCCCTTTATTCATAAATCCGCTATAAATTTCCTTTATTTTCCTACCGCTCACATCAACTAAACTTAATTCAGCAACTCCCTGCATCGGCAAATAAGCATTAATTTTAACTGTTTGGGTTAATATGTTTGGAATGACATCGAGATAGGCTTCCGACGGCATAGACAAACCTGAAACATCGCTAAAATTAGTCCCTGTATCAAACGAACGGATTTCCGACCATACACTTTTTTCAACTTGACCATAGGACATAACACGCCAGTAGTAAGTTCTGCCGATATTGCAGAAATTATCAGGTAATTTTAAAGAAGTAAAAGTTTGAACAGTGTCTAAAATTATATTTGAAAATTCATAATCAGTTGCCAGTTGGATTTGATATTTAATTGTATAAGGGGCTTTATCCCAAATTAGGTCCGTATTTTGAACTATACCCATTGCATTTTCTGTCGGGAATAAAAGTACCGGCGGCACTATTTGCACAAATCTGTTTTCATACCAGGCAATTTTATTTTCCGAAGCCGAAGCTGTCACAACATCTAAATCACCGTCCAAGTCCATATCGGCAACTTGCAAGGCACCGGCACGCATCAAATTATTTTTCACAACAGCCGAGGAGAATGATGCTCCATCATTGCTAAACCATTTTACGTCATACCCCCACCATGAAGCACAAACAACTTCCGGTTTACCTTGGTTATCCAAATTGGCAGCTACAACAGTACGCGCCCCATCAACCTGATCGGATATTAAATGACGTGTGAATTTTTGTTTGCCATCGTTTTCAAACCAATATAGTTTATCACCATTGAACGCTGTAGCTAATATATCAATATCGCCATCCAAATCCATATCTTCGCAAAAAACACTTGAGGCATAATCCACATCAGTCGAAATTATATGCTCCATATATTTATTAGCGCCTGTATTTTCAAACCACGATACTTTGCTGTCTTCCCACGAAGCGGTAACAAAATCCAAATCGCCGTCTTTATCAATATCTGCCACCTTTACACATTCTATGCCATTTGTATTATTAGTGATCCTTATGGAGTTGAATTTATATCCGCCCATATTTTTGTACCACATTACTTCGTCACTGCCGTAATAAGCAACAACTAAATCCAATTTACCGTCTTTATCCAAATCCACAGTTTCGCACCAGCAAGGTCTGCGTTTTGTTTCATTCTGTTCATTAACTCTGCTAAATGAATCAAGCAGAAATGTTTTGAACTTCTTATTTCCTTGGTTTATATGAAGTGCTACCTTATTGTCCCACCACGAAACGCTAACAATATCAAATAGCCCATCATTATTGAAATCTACGGAATTTATTTTGCGTAATCCAATCAACCCATCTATTAGCACCTGAGGCGAATATTTTTTTAAAGAGATGTTCTCATAAAATACTATGTTTTGATCGTCGTAAGAAGCCGCTATTACATCCACATCGTTATCTTTATCAAAATCACCTGCAACAAGGTCGATAGCCGAATATAATGCGCTATTAACTATATGATTTGTAAATGAACCTGCAATATTCTCATGAAAAACTATATTCCCAAGATCCGTATCAGCTGGACCGGGGTTTGCGGAAATTGCGTCTATATCACCGTCTTTATCGAAATCCGATGCAACAATCCAATGCGGTTGAATTGACTTATTAAAAATCAATTTTTTATTATAAACACCGCTCCCCACATTTTCTATCCAAAATATCTTATTCTCATCTAAACCGCTTACATAAATATCATTATCGGAATCGCCGTCAATATCGGCTATCGATAAACAATATGCACCGTTAACTTTTGCCAAATCCGTATTTGTGAATTTGTTTGAACCATCATTTTTCAAAAACCCGACAACCGAAGCATCATAAGCGCACCAAACTATATCCACAAAACCATCTTTGTCGAAATCTACGGGTATTGCGCAGGTAACCAAATCGCTCGAATATATTTTCTTTGTGCTGAAATTATAATTCCCTTGATTAGTATGCAAAAATATACCGCCATCTGTCCATGTTGCTGTAACTATGTCTGTTAAGCCATCTTTATTAACATCGCCAAAGCTGATAAACATATAACCGGCCGCGTCCAAACTTGGTATAATATGCTTTGTGAAAGTCATATCACCATTGTTGACATATAAAGCCAATTCGTTAAAACCGTCTCCATAAACAATATCCATATCTCCGTCATTATCGATATCATTGACATTACAAATAGTCGAGCCGTTCGCTTGTTCTTCGACGACTATACGCTTATACTGGTTATCACCAATATTATCGTAAATTACCAATTTAGAATCTTTTGTGCAAGTTACCACAAATTCATAATCGCCGTCTAAATCGAAGTCAGCGCAATGGACTGAAGTGGCACCACCAACATTGGATGCAACAATATGGCCCATATATTTATTTGGTCCAAGATTTTCGAACCAAATGATTTTGTCTTCAAATCTACTGCAAGAAACTATATCATTTTTCCCGTCCTTATTGAAATCAATTACTTCAACACAAAGTGGACCATCAAATACAAAATTTAACGGATGCTCTGTATCGAAAAGTATTTCAGCCGAGGCCGGACGAGCAAATATTAGAACAAATGCAAAGAACAAAATCCCCTTTTTCATAATCACACCTTATTTTGTCTTAAATATACTATATCATAAAATCCTATGTAAAATATCAAGTTGTCTAAATAATCGAAAAATACTTAATGCTATCCACAGAGAATAGCATTAAGTATAAAATTTACTGCACAATCACTTTTATTGCTTTTTGTGTATCAGTCGTTTTTAAAAGCAAGTAATACATTCCCGGAACAATGTCGCCTTTTTCTAATATAAATACATTATCACCTTTTTCCATATATCCGTTGAATAATTCCTTAACTTCTCTTCCGCTAACATCAATCAGGCTTACCTCTGCTAAACCCGATTTAGGCATATAAGCATTAATTCTTACACTTTGAACCAAAACACTTGGGTTTACATTAATTAATGCTTCCGAAGGAGTGGTCAAACCGGAAATTTCGCTAAATTGTTTTCCTGTTTCGAATGTACGAATTTCCGACCAGCCGCTTTTTTCAACCTGACCGTAAGATTTAACCCGCCAATAGTAAACTCTGTTGGAATTGCAGAAATTATCGGATAATCTGATGGATGTAAAAGTTTGAATAGTATCTAAAAGTATATTGGTAAATTCATAATCCCCAGCAAGCTGGATTTGGTATTTCATAGTATAAGGTGCCTTATCCCATATTAAATCTGTATTTTGAACAATACTCAAAGCATTTTCTGTCGGGAATAAAAGTACCGGTGGAATAATCTGTACAAATCTGTTTTCGTACCAAGCAATTTTATTCTCGGAAGCCGAAGCTGTAACTATGTCCAAATCACCGTCCAAGTCCATATCAGCAACTTGCAAAGCACCGGCACGCATCAATTTATTTTTCACTATAGATGGTGTAAAAGACCCACCATCATTGTTAAACCATTGAACATCGCATCCCCACCACGAAGCACAAACTACTTCCGGCAGACCTTGGTTATCCAGATTTGCCGCGATAACTGTCCGCGCACCATCTACTTTATCAGAAATTAAATGACGATAGAATTTTTGTTTGCCATCGTTTTCAAACCAATATAATTGATCTCCATTGAATGCTGTAGCTAATATATCAATATCGCCATCCGAATCCATATCTTCGCAAAACACACTTGAGGCATAATCCACATCGGTAGAGATAATATGCTCTACATATTTATTACCGCCTGTATTTTCGAACCAAGATACTTTATCATCATCCCATGAAGCAGTTACTAAATCCAAATCACCGTCTTTATCCAAATCCTTAACTATGACACACTCAATGCCTTTGGTATTTTTGGTTATTACTATAGTCTGGAATTTATATCCGCCCATATTTTTGTACCATATTACTTCATCACTGCCGAAATATGCAACAACTATATCCAATTTACCGTCTTTATCCAAATCCACGGTTTCACACCAACAAGGTCTGCGTTTTGTTTCATTCATTTCATTTTTCCGGCTGAATGTGTCAAGCAGAATTGTTTTGAATTTCATATTTCCTTGATTTATATGAAGAGCAACCTTGTTATCCCACCAAGAAACGCTCACCAAATCAAATAATCCGTCATTATTGAAATCTACGGAATTCAATTTCCGCAATCCAACCAATCCTTCTATCAGTACACGCGGAGAGTATTTTTTTGGATACACATTCTCGTAAAAAACTATATTTTCACTATAATACGAAGCACCTATTACATCCACATCGCCGTCTTGGTCAAAATCACCGGTGACAAGGTCGATAGTGGAGTACATCTGTGTATTGATAATTGTATTTGCAAATTTCCCTCCACCTTTATTTTCGTGAAGTACAATATTACCTAAGCCGTTAAGAGCGGGACCCGGACTTGCTGAAACTGCGTCCATATCGCCGTCCTTATCGAAATCAGTTGCTACGACACAATGTGATTGAACAGCATTGCCGAATATTTCTCTTTTGGTATAATTGCTTGGGCTTGTAGTTTCAATCCAATAGACTTTGTTATCAGAAAAAGAACTAACATATATGTCATTATCTGAATCTCCATCAATATCAGCAATTGATATATAATACGCACCGTTTACTGTTGCAATATCTGTGTTTGAGAAATTTCCATTGCCATCGTTTTTTAAAAAGCCAACCTTTGAACTTCCGTAAGCACACCAAATAATTTCCATATTTCCGTCGTTATCAAAATCTACCGGTTTTGCGCACATTGCGAATTCTGAAGTATGCAATTCTTGAGGTGTAAAATTATAACTCCCATTATTTAAATACAAACTAATAGATCCATCACACCATGATGCTGTGATAATATCTGTTAGTCCATCCTTGTTGACATCACCAAAACTTATAAATCGAAAACATTCTGCATTCAAACCTGGTATTGTTTTTTTTGTAAAATTCATATTCCCATTATTTACAAAAAGTGCAAGCTCTGTACCGTTAGAACCATAAACAATATCCATATCTCCATCGTTATCGATATCGTTTATACCGCAAACACGAGTACCGTCGGCATTGGCTTCAACTACTACTTCTTTGTATTGTTCATTACCGAGATTTTCATATATTATAACCTTTGAATCATTCCAGCAAGCTACTACAAAATCATAATCACCGTCTAAATCAAAATCAGCGGTATGAATTGATCTTGCACCGCCTACATTATTGCCTATAATATGGCCAACATAGTTGTTAAAACCTTTGTTTTCGAACCATACTGCCATATCTTCAAACTTACTGCAAGCCACAATATCATTCAAGCCATCTTTATTCACATCAACAATTTCTACGCAATCCGGTCCATCAAATGGAAAATTTAATGGGTGTTGTGTATCAAAAATTATTTCGGCAAAAGACGGACGAGCAAATATTAGAACAAATGCTATGAACAAAATCACCTTTTTCATAACTATACCTTAATTTTTTCACAATATACTATATAATATGATGGATAAAATCTTCTTAATAGTGGTCGGATACCTAACAAGGTATGAGGACATTTAAATGTTTTGCCTTCTATCAATTTCCAACCGGTTTTTTCTAATAGACGGTTAAACTGACGAACTTCAAATTCATGGTAGTGGCAATCCCAAGGTTCAGTATTGCTCCAATGTGATGGTGAAAACCATACATTTAATGGCACAGATGCAATTAATTTATCTGCTTTAACATTTTTTAGAATAGTAAATGGATTAAATAAATGTTCTAATATTTCGAATGCAGTAACAACTTGATATTCATCACTTTTTACTATTTCAAAATCTATATCTAAATCAACACCGGGTGCAGTATTACTAACGTTATAACCCCTTGATTTTATTTGTTCTGATAGTTCATTTGGAATACCTAAATCCAAAATTTTCATTTCTTTGTTAATATGCTTATCTATAAAATCATGAGTTATATCGAATCTCCTTTGCAAAAATTTGTCTGCCATAAGATTTTTCTCCTAATAAAAAATAAAATTTTAATAATTGCAAAATTATTAAAATTTATTATCTTATCCAAACAATTACAATAAAATAGTTATTTTTTTCTAAAATCAATACCGGATAGGAAAACTTTTGAGTTGTTCAAAGATTCGAATATTATATATTCTGTTGAAGGAATGGTTGTTTTACCTTTATAAATCGTATCACAATCAATAATTAATGTATAGTTAAAACCGTCGTTTATAAATTGGAATCGAGTATTATATGAGAAGTTATATTTGCCTTTATTAGTAAATACTTCCTTGCCGGAATCTATTATTCTCACCAAATTATCAGATAGATTCAAATATACTGCACGTGGGGAAATATACTCATAAGAAACATCGCGAAAAGCTATGTTTACATCTTGACCAAAAAGGAAATTTAAACCGAAATCCCACGTACCTTCTGTTTCACCTACTGCCCTTAAAGATACTGCTCCGTTTTCATTTAATATAAAAGCATTGTCATGCCTCACGTCTGCATCGTGAATTGATCTTATTTCGAATCCTTCAATCCTGTTTTGACCGGAAATTTTATCCAATGTAAAGCGATCCGGTGAGCAGGCTCCTAGGACTAACAATGCAAGAAAGCAAAGCAGAAATTTATTTGTTTTTGAATCGTATTTCATCGGGAAGCATTATCCTATCACCAAAACCAATTGAAAAATTAAATATCAGATTTGATATTTTTTTATCGCTATTAAAGCCAATAGGCGAAAGATCAGCCCCGAAATCGCCAGTCGAACCAAAGGCATATTCAATTTTTGCATTCATTGTGAACATTTCATTTAAGCGGATGTGAGCGGCCAAACCTATTTCTGCAACCGTAGAAGGATAATAATTGATTTTTATAAATGGCTGAGCTAATAGAGTATTGCCTATTACCGGTTTCCAATAGCTGATTTCAATTGGAAGGATTCCGGCAAATAATTGCTTAGATTCCTTTAAAGTCATTAAATTAAGCAAAGAGGTTCCCGCCGTAAACCTATAGTCAGCAAAAGGCAAAATAATATGAGATTTCGCAATTTCTAATGAGTAGCCCGAGAAAACAGCATTTGAATTAGTTCCACCGAACATATTCAAACCTAAATTAATCAGTCCTAAATTCCAAGCTGAATGTTTTTGGTTTTTCCATTCGGTTTTGTAATCTTTCAAAGTATTATGAAAATCAAATACACCGACTCCTAATCCAAAATACGGAGCAACCACTGTTTGAGCAGTGTTTACGAAATCATTATTTTGGATTTGTGATGTGCTTGCGGAATTATAACCGGCTACAATCCCAAGATATGCTCTAAGATTCAAGCCGCCGTAAGAACCGACATCGAGCGAACCGGAAAGATTCACATAGTTACTCGGATACAGACCTAATCCGCCGGAAGCAGTAATACAAACATAAGGTAGCGTTTCTTTCAGAAAGAATCTTTTCTTGATATAAATAGGGAAATAGCTCATTAGCATATTTTCTGCTTTCGAATTAGGTAATATAAACTCAGCACCGACTGTACCAATTGTCCAGTTCGGGGAATCCTCGAACCATCTTAATCTGTATTCCAATATACCTAATCTATAAATTCCTCCGCCGAATATTTTTCCTTTTTCGCCTCTATAAGTTAGAGATAATTTCTTTAATTCAGGATATACTCCAAAAAGACCGGTTCCAATTCCGCTTGTGCTTCCTGTAATCAATCCAATACCTTCGAAAAGACCGGCTCTCATAAATGCCGGATAGTGTCTGCTTTCTACACTATCATAACTTATTTGTGAACGCTTGTGAACTTCGCGTGTTTGAATTGGTGCCAATACACCTTTCGATTGAATTTCTTCTTTATCAGGCGTATTATAAACATACAATGAATCTTTTATCGTAACTTTATAAATATCACTTTCCGACCTATTAAGTAATGCACAGGATTGAACCAACAAACCTGTCATTAGAATGATTATAATATATGATATTTTATTTATTCCGATTTTCATATTGAACTATTTAATAAAATTAAGTCCGCCAAAGCTATTGCTGTAACAGCTTCTATTACAGCCGGCAATCTTAAGCCAAAGCAAACATCGTGCCGACCTCCTATTTCCAATGTCTCAATTTTAAATGTCTCGAAATTATATGTTTCCTGCGGTTTGCCAATTGAGGATGTTGGACGAGCGGCTACACGAAAAACAATTGGATTACCATTGGCTATTCCGCCGTTTATACCACCGGAGTTATTCGTTTTGGTTCTACCTGACGCGTCAAGTATCAAATCATTATAATCTGAGCCGAACATAGATGCGGAGGCAAACCCGCTGCCAAATTCGACACCCTTAATTCCGGGAATTGAAAATAGTAAATGCGAAAGAACGGATTCTACCGAATCAAAGAATGGTTCTCCTAATCCAATAGGGACTTTGCTTACGGTACATTCTAATAACGCGCCTAAAGAGTCACCTTCATTTTTTGCTTTTAAAAGCAAGTCAGCATAATCTTCTACACCGCCGACGGTGAGTATTTTACATTTTATATCGATTTTAGGAATGATTTTCTTGGCAACAACCCCGGCGGCTACTAAAGCTGATGTTAATCGACCGCTAAAATGCCCTCCACCGCGAAAGTCAGCAAATCCCTCAGATTTACGAAAAGAAGTGAAGTCGCTATGCCCGGGTCGGAAATGCAATTGGAATCTGTCATAATCGCTCGGAGCGGTGTTTTTATTATCAATGGTCAAAAGACACGGCGCACCGGTTGTAAAATCCCTATACACACCGGAAACTATGTTTACTTTATCGTCCTCAACCCTCGCTGTTGTTCCAACAGCACCGGGTTTCCTTTTGGACATTTTATGCACAAAGTGTTTTTCAACAAGAAAAATGCCGGGAGGTACGCCATCAATTAGCATACCTACGGCATTTCCGTGAGATTCTCCAAAAATTTGGATATTAAATATTCGTCCGAAACGATTCATTGAGATTCCGGTTAATTATTCAGACACTATTACTAATTCCGTTCTTCTGTTCAAACGTCGTCCTTCATCAGTTGTGTTCGCGGCTATCGGTTGTCTTTCGCCGTAGCCTTTTGTTTTAATTCTATGTGGATCGATACCTTTGGCTATCAAATAATTTTTTACACTTTCTGCTCTTTTCAAGGATAGCGCGTAATTAACTTCTGAACTACCAACCACATCTGTATGACCTTCAACAAGTAAAGCTATATTAGGCTTTTTTGTCAGAAAATCAGCTATTAAACTTAATTCAGGTACAGATTCCGGTAAAGCGGCACTTGCAGTAGCAAAAAGTAAGTTTTCAATTATTAATTTGCGTCCCAAACTCGTTAAGGAAACATTTTTCTTAATCCAACGTTGTGTTTCCGGTTCAAATAATGAAATCTCTATCGAATCGGGTATAGCCTCTTCATCACTTACATAAGTCATTAAAAAGATATTCGAGAATCTTCCTGTGAAATAATTCAAAGTCTGTGAAAATGGCGAAGTGATATCGTAGGTACTGCCTCGTGTTTTTAGTGATATATCTAAATACTGTGTTAATCTGCTCGGCACAATGGAAAATAATCGAACCTGGTTCTGTTGCAGTAGGTTGATAATTGACTCTGTGTTTTGATTAGTTGTACCTTCACCTTGATCATATACTTGATGATATGGAGCGTCTGTAACAATTAAAAATATCTTATTTGCATAATCACGACATTTAATTTTGGTAACGCCCGCTTCGATGGCTTCTAAAGCGTTTTCCGGTGTGTCACCGCCTAATTCGCAAGTTACCGCGGCTAACCAGTTCTGGAATTGCTCAACGTTGCTTGTAGGTTGATAGATTGTTTCTACTACATCGGAAAATAAAATCAAACCAAGACGATAATCAATATTTGCACCTTTCAATTTTTTAGTGAAATCGATGATATTATCTTTTATCTGATTCATATTCATCTGCATAGTAGCAGTTTTATCTATTATAAAAACAAAATCTACTGGTGTATTTTCAGTAGTTCTTATTTTTTCAACTTTTAGGACTTTTTTTTGTTTTCCTGCCTCGTATATCATCAAATCTTCAGCTCTCAAGGTATCAATCGGCTCGCCGTTTTGCTTGAAAGCTTCAAAGTAAATAGTTACATTTGGTAGATGTGTTACATTTACTTTGTTAATTGTGATTAATATATCCCCCGCCTCGGCAGTTATCTTCGCATCTTTCATCACTTCAGTTGCTTTGTCGGGCTTACTTGATGGTTCCTTCGTCTGAGCTGACGAAACAAAAGTTATGGAAAAAGAGAAAAGAATTATAAAAATAAAAAACTTCATAGAACACCTAAAATTTTAAAAAATCCCTACCCGGCAGTAAATAGAAAACTGTTACGGGTAGGGGATTACTTTTTTACGACTGATCTATATAGATATTTTAATAACCGGTGAAATCACAAAATAGTTTCTAATTTCATAAGGTCTTAAGTCGTGAATTGGTGTCGAATATTTTGCTTCTAAATAGAACCAACTTCCGAACAATGGTATCCATAGTTTACCAAGGAATATACCGTTTGATAATTGAGCAGAAGCTCCAAAAGGATAAACAGCTTGATTTCTATATTCTACTTTCAGATACAACCAATCAGTTGTTGTTTCAGGAACCCAGTTTTTCAAACCGGTAAATCTTCCGTCATCTCCAGGAGATAGATTATATATAATTGGATTACCAGGTAGTGAATCAAAACGTTGTTCGAAAACACCTGTTTCTTGAACATTAGAATAGCTATAACCAAAATCGAATCTAAAATAGTTTTCTGGATTTCTTTTATTTAGCCATAGATGGTAGAATGCTGATATTCTTCCGCTTTTCATCAGAACAGGAGCTATTTTGCCATCAGGATTAACTGTAGTATAGAAATCTTCTTTTAAACCTGATCGTACAACAGGTGTAAATTCTACAGCATCAGTTGCGGCATATCCACCGTAAGCACCTTCTTCGAAATTATATGTTCTTAACTTTGTCAATGGCATTGAACCTGAAACGGCAATACCTAATTCGGGTTTCATTGGTAAATGATAATCGAAACCACCTGATAAATATCCACCGTTAAATGAATTCAGTGTACGGTTAGGAACCCAGGACATCAATGAGTTGTCATTTGTTAATCCTGATTTATGGCGATAAGCAACTCCTAAATATACGTTAAGTAAATTTGGAATTCTATCTCTCGATTCATCATCTTTATTTTCTAAAAGTGGTCTTTGTAATGTGATATTGTTTTGACCTGAATACCAGAATGGAAAACCGACATCGTCATTACCGGCTGATGAGCGTAACCAAAAACCGGTTGAACCGATTTTGATTGCTTGCTCGAATAGCGATAATGTAAAAACGTGAGAAGCATTTGTCGGATTCATATAATCTATAATAGCTTCAGCTTGTGTTGCTGATAATGGAGTTTTTGCCGGAATTTCAACATAACAGTAATCTCTTTTTGGAGTCTCGTCTTCAAACGGATATCCTCTAAGTGCGCCTGTATAGTGCATATCGCCGGATAAAAATCCAACAAGCAATTCTGTCATCCACGAATCAATTTGTACTGCATTAATTTCTACGCTACCGCAAGAAATTGAGAGTATTTGATAAGCTTCATAAGCAGATGATTTCGGAGCGGCCAATATTTGTATTTCAGATTGATTAAGATCTTTTGCTTCAAATCCTTTGTAAAGGAAAGTGCTGTAAATTTGAACTTGTAAATCTGGTTCGCAAACATTCCAGCGAGGAAACCATTTTTTTATATTTGGGTCTATCGTTGTCAAGCTATCTAATATAGACTTCTGGTCAATCACTTTGTCTGTGACACCTTGCCCCCAAACAGTAATTGTCGGAACAATGAACATCAACACTAATAATATTGCAATTTTTTTCATTTTCATCTTCGGATTTATTTTACTTTAACAATTTACTAATAATTAATTAAAAGAACATTACAAATCTAACATTTGGAATGACTATATTTTTTGGTTCCCAAGGGCGCAAATCATTTTCAATAACTTTAACGTATGCCTTTCCATCTAAACGTACGGAAAAAGTATTTTTAACGATTGGAATTTGCAACCAGATATCGCCTGTTATAGCTTCGTCAAAATATTGCATGCTTATACCCCAAGGAGTTACAATATTTTTTACCATAAAGTCAACTCTACCAGATATTCCTCCAACCATTTCGTTTTCAAGCATTTTATAATTTATTACTACTGCATCAGATGCGTCAACATTGACATCATAGAACCAAGTTTCAGCCCCGTACATACCGGCACCTAAACCAAAGCGTAAAAGATAGTCTTCATCTAAAGCAATTCCGAAAGTATAATGTAATTGTGCAGTATATCTTATTAAGTAATCTCTTACTGGGTCGGATGTAATTAAGTTACCTTGAGTGTCGTATCCGCCTAAATCTTTGCGGAAGCCGTCATTGTAAGACGCTGGTTGAGCGTCGCCCGATACATAGCTACCTTTGAATGAAAATATTCCACTCTTTGGTACAATTGCAATTGGGAAATCAGCTTGAGCGTTGATACCTAATCCGGCATAAGTCAATTTACGATCTTGTTTATAAAGTGATGTGCTTAATTGCGACCAACCGTTTGTTGGTAAAATAGCACCTAACTTCATGTTTTTCCAGATGAAATTGGCTGATAGTCTTTCGCTGAAAAGTGATGGTATATTAAGATCATCTATTCCATAACGTAGCTCTATACCAATATTTGGCATATTAATGTTTGTTATTGGAGACAGTGTATCTTTTACACCATCGTTATCAACTATCATATAGTCATAACTTTTCCATGAAATCAAATCAGGACTTAAGATTACTTCATTTTTCTTCATTGTAATATCTTCTGGGTCACCGTTGGATACCCGTAAGAATGATTGTATATCCGTTCCAGAGATATCAGATTCTGAACGGATAATCGGTGCGGCATTACCTGCTTTTGGAGCGGCAAACATAATGTCTGTGCCGATACCTTGAGCTTCCAAAGTAACGTCTTCAACGTTTCCTTGGCGGAATGCGTTTAATACTAACTCATAGAAATCATTAACACCGAATTCACTTTTCAAATTATCATCGAATTCTTGTTTCAATTCAGGATAAGTGAAAATCTTCTTTGCACCAATATTGTTTAATTGCTCTTTTAATTGGTCTTCGTCTTCATCTACTGTCATTACGGCAATAATAGTTGAAGGCATAGTTTTGTCGGGACCAATTCTAGTTGTTATAGCATATACATACTGTAATTTCTTTTCGGTACCTACAGTCTTGCTGGCAAGATAAATGTCTCGTAAATCTGTATCTTCCGGAATTTTCCAACCTCTTTGGTCAATACCTGAAGCTATAGCTCTTTGCGATTGGCCGGCTTTTGCTTGTTCGTTAATATAATTATAAACGTCTTCGCCGACTTTTTTCTTCAAAGCCTCTATATCCGCTCCACCGCCAACGGCGCCTAAGGCGGCGCTGGCTTGAATGGATTCTTGCTTTTTCATCAATTTCCGAATTTCGCCTATTTCACTGATTTTATAAACAGAAATAGTTGAGAAACGATAATTCTTAAATTGGCTTAATACGCTTTCTAATTTATTTTGAAAGGCTTTATCGCCACCTTGTGCTTTAGTTACCAAAGGAAGTATTATTGTCAAAGCTAATAGAACTAATATTGCTTGATATATTCTTTTCATCGTGATATTCCTTTTACCTACTTTTTTTTTATATATTAATAAAACATTAACTAATTATTATTTAGGACCCATTTGTTTCTTTGGTGCGGCACCTTCGTAGTTCACATTAACAAGAACTGCTGACGACGTCGTTTCTGATTTCACACCGCTTACAGGGTTGACTGCAACTGAGTTTAATTTAACAGTTACTGTACCACGAGCTTTTTTCTTGCCTTGGTCTGGTACACCGCTCAACTCGAATTCAACTTCATAACCCGATTCGGCACTTCCCGAAATTGATGGTTCATTAGAAATCGAGTAACCTGTCAAACCTTCCGATATTTCTGCACCGCTTACTTCAACGCTTACAACCGCAGGTGTCGATGAACCGGTACCAGGTTTTGAAGCTGTAATATTAGCAACCGAGACTTTAAACTTACGTGTTGTTCCTGAGAAATTAGTCAATACGTTACTAGTACCAATTTCTGGTGGTTCTTGTTTAAGATCAACTTTTTTCTCTGCAAACAATTCAACTTCTTTGCCGGTATATGGTTGAGTCCAGACAATCTTCAAAGTAACTGATTTAGAAGATGGTGTGTATGTAAACGCCTGTTCTTTATCCAATGTCAGACCTTCAATTGAAGGTTTTTGCGGATTGTCATTAGTTGCTAAAGATATTCTAAATTGGTCGTTTTTAATCTTTGTTCCCGAATATGGAACAGCTGAGAAACTGGTTTTGTATCCATAATATGTGGAGAATGCAAGTTTACCATTAATATCACGAACGGATTCTTCAGTTAAACCTGTTTTAAATACTTCTAGTACAGATTGATCAGTTGCTGTTTTTCCTCTTAATGAGTGTTTTATTTCAATTTTATATTTGCCAGGAGCTAATTTACGTTCAACTACACCGCGCAATTCCAATGGAGATTCTGCTGTAGGAGCTGAAACACCCGAACCTGCGATTTGATGTAATGGTGTAAAGTTAATACGTGCAACACTACTGCCGTTTTCATCCAATACTTTACCTTCTACAATGTTTGCACCATCGTTTTTATAAGGCGAAATTGAACATTCAAATACAGGAGCTAATTCATCGAAGCAAGCGGCGTATTGAGGCAAATAAATAGTTGGCGGTGCATTTGGTGGGTTAGGTGTTATTACGTGAACATCTATCGCCATAGCTCCGCGGTTTTGTGCAAATGTAGTAGATAAGCCTGGAACCAAAAGTTTTGCAATATAACCGTAAAGTTGAATATTACCTTTAACTTCAATTGCATTTTTCTCGTCTGTTACTTGACCGGCCGCTTTTTTTACTTTCGAGTCCAAGTCATCAACATTACGAGTAATATTCAATTGCTCTATTGTAGGTAGGGCATATTTTTCTAATTTTCTTTTTAATTCTTTATATACGTTTTTCAAATCCTTAACAGAAAGTTGTACTGTACCAATGTTTACTGTAGATTCATCATCTAATTCAGCAAAACTTTGCCCCGATCGTACACCCAAAATTCTATTTGTTCTGGAAGCAAAACGCAATTTAAACCAACCTGCTTGACTAGGTGGTTGGAAGTTAATAACAAAAGCTCTTTTCTTAATATCTTCCGAGCTAGTGACAAGCTTGCCTAAACGGCTGTCTTTATCGGAATAGAAAAACACACTATCGGCTGAAACACCAGGAGGTGAAACATTATCGCCGACAGATTTTCTTAAACTTGCTGGATAATAAGGAATAATTGCATCTGCTTGTAGAGTTCCTTTAGGAATCATGTTTTCAATAGTTTTATAAGTAGCGTCTAAATCTAAACGCATTTCCTTACAACCTACGAATTTCCAAGTAGCTCCATCTTCAGCAGTTATGAATTCACCAGGCTGCATTTTGGTCAAATCATATTTGTCGATTTCTTTATCAGATGGGAAAGTAGGAGGTTCCTCAACATTTTGATCATTGCTGAAGAAAATCTGATATTGAATCTGCTCAACATTAGCGAGCTTAATTAATTTTTTTACTCTCTCTTTGTAATCTTTCATTACTTCATTATCGTATTTCCGCATTTCTTGGGAGATATCTGTTACACCAACCTCAACTATATATTTACGTTCAGGTTTAATATCTGCGCCTAATGCGTCTTTTACGTTAACTCCTGGAGGAGGAATTGTAATTTCGTCTTGTGGACGGGTATTGATTCCTTCTGTACCAGCGCCTGATTGGAGTTGCGATAAGATACTCTCTACAATTCTCATTGTATCTTTTTGCTTTCTACTTAGAAGTTCCTCCGCCTCATCACGTTCTACGATGATAATCAGAAGCTCTAATACTACAGCTAGATACAATACGAAATAGACCTTACCGGCACCGCCGCCTTTTCCCATAGTTTGTCCTCCTGACAGCCTAAGCTGTGATTATACTTTTTTAAAATTACTGTTTCAATTATTAAATTTATTACAAAGTTATTACTAAATTAATAAAAAATCATTTTTCTTTAATACAAAGTTAAAAATTTTTCATAAAACTAAAAACATTTTTCTTAAAAAAAATAAAAAATAATTATTTTTTTTTCAAATATTATCATTTTTGGGTTATTTTGTACTTTATTTTGCTCATTTTTTAGATTTTCTTATGTACAGTTTTATTGCCGAAAATACAATTAATAATAAATGTCCGTCTTTATTTTTATCAAAAATAAAAAAAAATGGCGAAATAAATCACATACGCGAATTAAGTTCTTTGATCGGTGTTCTTCAACCAACCGACCATCACCCCGAAGGTGACGTGTTTACGCATACTTTGATAGTTATTGATGCCGCGGCTATGTTGAAAAAAAATTTCTCAAATGATGAAGAAAAAGCAGTTTTTATGTTAGCCGCTTTGTGCCATGATTTTGGAAAGCCATACTCAACCACTGCTAAAAATGGAAAAATAACAGCCCCAAAGCACGATATATACGGCTTAGCACCTGCTTACAATTTTCTAAAAAAAGCAGGATTTGAGAAAATTTCACCTCAAATTCTTAATTTAATCAAAGAACATTCGAAACCGGTACAGCTTTACCGCGATAAAGACACAATATCTCATAAAGCACTCGTCCGATTATCCCAAAGAGTCGATATTATTTCGCTTTTACTTTTGCAATCCGCAGACTCAGCAGGAAAAAATAAAAACTTTCCGGGTGAATTTAGTGATGCGACCAAATGGCTGATGGAAAAATTAAATATCACATCCTTACTAAAATAATTGG
Organism: bacterium; assembly: GCA_037127915.1. Classification (GTDB taxonomy): domain Bacteria; phylum Bacteroidota; class Ignavibacteria; order Kapaibacteriales; family UBA2268; genus JBAXXL01. The sequence continues at coordinate 60,768 of JBAXXL010000001.1, read as the reverse complement.
TCATAAAGAACAACGAACAATGCATCGATAACGATTACTATAAAAATTCCTGAGACAACCGATGCGGTAGTATTTTTACCGACACTTTCAGCATTATTAGTTACCTGTAATCCTCGGAAACAACCGATAATCGAAATCATAAATCCGAAAACAACTGCTTTTACTACACCATACATTATATCAATCATGCCCAAATTAGCACTTAATTCATAGAAATATGATGCAATGGTTATATTCAAAGTTGCCAAACCGGCTATCAAACCGCCGACAACACCCATTAAATCGCAAATCAAAACCAAAATCGGCAATGCTATTGTGAGGGCTAATATTCTCGGCATAACAAGAAAAGCTATTTTATTGAAACCCATCGTGTCTAATGAATCCAACTCGTCCGATACTTTCATAGTACCGATTTCTGCCGCAAAAGCCGACCCTGAACGCCCTGCGACAATTATGGCAACCATAATCGGGGAAAGCTCGCGAATGATAGAGAATCCAACCAGAGGTGCCAAAAATTGGTCGGCACCGAATTGCTTGAGCTGAATTGCGCCTTGCCATCCTGTGATAAAACCTAAAAGAATTATTATCAGAACATTAATCGGTAAAGCATTCACACCCGTAGTATAAAAATAATTTGGGAAATCTTTCCAGCGGATTAAACTCGGATGTAAAATACTTTTTATCATCGTTTTAAATATTATACCGACAAATTCTATCATTTGCCTCATTTCTTTATACTTATTTACAATTCCATTGCCAAAGATTTCTATAAATTTGTAAACAGTAAGTCTCTCTTTACGGATTTTATTTTCTTCAGCAGTCCTTTGAACCGAAATAAAAGCTCTCACTGTGTCATTTAAATTAATGTATTCCGTTTCTATTTTCCTTGATAAAATCATTGCTTCTAATTCATCAAGGAAGATTAGTAAAAATGAATCATATAATTCCAATTCCGAAAAATCGAACTGAACTTTGCTGATACCTTCCAATTTGCTATCACATTGACAACTTTTATCAATTGCGGCTGAGTGGGATATAAAGAAAGGTCCTAATAATTTCATTATTAGAGTACTCCCGATTTGTTCGGTACGAATATACTCCAAAGTAAGCGGCTCTACAAAAGGTGTTGGGTTTTTCATAATTTTGTTTCCAATTGAAGGAGAATTTTGCGCGTCATCCCCAAATTACCAACCATTTCGGTATAGTAATAATCCAAAAGATTGTTACATATAATTCCAATTTTCATTGTTGGTTTTTTTAATGGTAAATCGTAAAAGAGTCGTAAATCTACAATGTGTACCGGTACATAAGCATCGGCATTTTTTATTTCCAAATTTAACCGGCTGTCGTAAGTTTCTACTTTGCTTTTATAACGGTAATCCATACTCAAAGAGAAATCCGAAATCTTTATAGACAATTTATTATACCAAACATATTTGGAACGATATTTTAAAAATTCATTTGTTGATAGATCACGAGGATCCATATAAGTTAAACCGGTTTCTAAACCGACTGCACCAAATAGTAATGTTCGAACACCTAACTCCGTACCCAATATTCGTACTTTCGATACATTGGCAAACATTATCTGAGGCTTACCGGATGTTATAAACCCTGGTTCAATCAAATCACTCATATCGTTTTGGAAAAATGAAGCATCTATTTCGAGAGGAAAAAGTGCAGATAATATCTTCCAATTAAATCCCACCTCATACGAAATACTTTTCTCAGGAACCAAATCATAGTTAGGAATCACCTCAAAACCTTGAAAATTTATTGAAGCAAATCGCTCAGCCACACTCGGAGCACGGAAACCGAAACCGCTCGAAGCACGTAAAGCAAAATTTTCACCGATTTTATACGAAACTCCCAACTTTGGAGAAATGCTTTTATTATTTTCCAATGTGTCGGCTGATTCGATATCGCCTCTACAGCCAAAAGTCAAAATCAATGGTGTTATGGGGGTATATTCAAACTGAGCATAAGCAGAAGTAATATTCTGATTATGGTTGCCATAATTTCTGGATGCCACATTATTATAAACGTACGAAATTCCGCCGGTGAAAATTAAATTCTCTAATATCACAGAATTATATTGGATATCATTGTCCAATGAAAATGAATTTGAATTTCGGTAATCCGGCGAAGTTTCATCAAGATTTAACCAAAACTTTTTATAAAATGCGCTCGAGCGAACAATAATAAAATTGTTCTCATTTATAATATAATTGTAATTTATTGCCGCAGTGGTCTTGTTCGACAAAAATCTTTGGTTCAAGTCCGTTGAAGTAGGCGGTCGCGTGGCACTATCTAAACTATTCCAATATACCCAATCGGCGCGGTCGCCGGTTTGATAATTTAATAGCAGATTTAATTTCGATTTGTTACTGATATTGAATGCTAATTTTCCGAATGCGTTTAATCTTGTTTGGTCGTCGTATTTACGCCAGCTTTCATCCCGTAAAGCATTGAGTGAAAAAAGCATCGCAACATCCTTAAGTTTGGTTTCATAAGCCAAATCCGCAGAATAGCTTTTATTGAGTGTCTTTGAATATTCCCATTGTTTGAACCTCGGTTTAGTATAAAAACCGGAATTCAACCTTACTTGTATTGAAGATTTATCTTGAGGTTCTTTCGTCAGAATATTGATTATTCCTCCCAAAGCGCCTGTACCGTACAAAGCCGACCCTGCGCCTTTGATTATTTCGATTTGATTTACCGCGAAAGAAGGAACAATGTCGAAATTCATTGAGCCGTCGTCGGCGGATACCATTGGTAAACCGTCAACCATTAATAAAGCGCGTGAACCGACTCCAAATGAAAATCCTGAACTTCCGCGGATGCTCAAATTGTCGTTATTAACTTCCACCCCGGGAACATACGCTAAAACGGTTTTCATAGAACTTCCTGCATCCGCCATTATGTCATCCGATTTAACAATCGAAATGGAAATCGGAACATCCTGTACTTCTTGGACACGTCTATTGGCGGTTACTACAATCTCGCCGGTTTGTATGGGTTGAGTTGTTAACTCAATTTCTAAAGCTTTTTCTAATGGAACTTTTATTTTTATTTTTTTACTATCGTAACCAACCATGGTAACTAGCAATTCATAACTTCCGGGAGTGATTTTTCCAATGCTAAACATCCCATCGTTATCAGCATAAGCTCCGATATAAGAATTAAGTAAACGAACAGTGGCTCCTTGAAGAGCTTCGCCGGTGGCTGAATCTATTATTTTCCCGTTAATTCCGGATGGCACTGCACTCAATAAAACCGGAAATAAAATAAATAATCCAATTATTATTATACTATTTTTTAAACATATTATTGGTTTTTTGTTTTTAGTCATTTTTTTAATTTTGCTGTTTAAGTGTTTTTTTAATATTTTAGTTATAAATACCGATTTCTTATATCCTGCATAATTGCTCTAATATAGCCTTTTACGCCATTATCACAAAAATTGCACTTCGCTATTTTCACTCATTGTCTATTTTTTTTATTAATATTGACTGACAATTAATTAATTTTGCTGTATTAATATGTGCATTCATTGCAAAATTAACATTAATTATGAATTATCCTAATAAATAAATGCTCGAAAAAATCGCTAAATTTGATTCTGTACTCAGACCAAAGCTAATCAATCTTCCTTTTTTATTTGCCGCACGCATATATTCACCGGGTCGCAAGTTCTTTGTAAAGAAAATTGGTGAACAAGAATTGGAAAATCCGATTAGAATAAGTGATGAACACAAGCAAACTTTTTGGGGTATAGAATTCGGAGTTCCATTGTTTAACGCCGCCGGAATGTTTAAATCCGGAGAAGGTTATTCAGCAATGGCGCGCCAAGGTGCGGGTGCATTTTTAGCAGGGACAACAACTTCCGAGCCTAGAATTGGAAATAAAAAAAGTTGTATAACACATCCTTTTTTACCTTTGCCCTATTCTAAAAGTGCAGTGAACTGGATGGGACTGCCGAACAAAGGACATTATTATACTGCCAAAAAATTAGCACTATGCAAAAAAATCCACGGCTGTCCGATAGGTGCAAGTATAGCACCCGTTCCGGAAACGATAAATATTTCCGCCGCCACAGGTTTGGTCGAAGGGCTAAATATTTACGAAAGGGCTAATGTTGATTTTGTCGAAATAAACGAAAGTTGCCCGAATGTTGTTCATACAAAAGGCGAATCAAACGATTGCGGATTGGACTCCGCACTTATAGAACGTTTGGAATTTGTTTCGGAATATTATATTAAAAAAAGAATTCGCAAATTCCCGATAATAGTGAAATTCTCGGTTGACACAAATCCTGCTCTGGTTCCTGATTTGATAAAATTACTTATTAATTTAGGATACGATGGTGCAAATTTCGGGAATACATCTTTGAATTATGAAAATGCGGAACGTTTTCTCCATAAAAGAGAAATCCGTAATTTCAGAAAATTTACCGCAAAATTCGGCGGAGGCGTAAGCGGAACACCTTTGAAAAAATTATCACTCGAATTAGCTTCAGCAGCACGAAAAACTGTCGATGAAATTAATCCTGATAGAGAATTTCATATTATCCGTACCGGTGGAATAGAAACAGCGGAAGATATAAAAGAATCAAAAAATAATGGAATCGCTCTTAATCAGTGGTTTACCGGATACTTCGAAGCATTTTCGGAAAACGGCAACCAACTTTATAAAGAGATTTTTAAATAAATGGAACAGTAATTGATATTAAATAATTGAAAATTAATTTTAGAATATTTTTGAAAAATGGAAAATAATAAAAAAAGAAATCTTGCTCTAATCATAGCACTTTTAGCCTTCACTTTCTTAGGATTTTTTATCCTGTATTCAGTTTTATCGGGCAATACAAAAAGCCTTTACCAACTTCCAACCGATGCATTCAATAATAAACCGGTGGACGAAGTAGTTTACAATGCCTTTCAAAAAGCTATTGGACAAGAGGACAGTCTTCGATATGCAGGTATTCCTGACGAAGAACTATATATCGAGTATTGCAAATTGAACACAGGATTGGATAAGGAATTTTATACAGGAAAACGAATAAACATTTTGGTCACAGGCGTGGATTCACGGCTTGGAGCCGGACATAGATTAGCTGATGCCAATCACGTGGTTTCAATCAATTTAACCAATGGTACAATTAACATAATAGCTATCCCGCGCGATACACCTACCGATTTTTCACACATGGTTAAAGTTTATACCAGCCCTGACAGTAGTACTTTTGTCTGGGACACAGCTTATGTAAAATTAACCGAAACCCGTCCGTTAAAAGGCCGCGATGTTTATATGCAACAAGTATCGCTTATTGGTGGTTTTGATAGAATGCACTATTGGTGCGAATTCGGTTTCTCACAAGCACTGGGAATTTTGGAATTTTTAGGATTTAAAGAACCAAAAGCCGCATTGCAAGTACTAAGAAGCAGAAAATCTAATGCATCAGGCGATTATCAAAGATGTTACAATCAAGCTCAATTTATAAGACAAATGATTTTGAAATATTTTGGAGTTTTGGATGGTATTGGCGGAAATATTATTTTACGCGGTATGTTGTCGATAATAGAAACTGACCTAACGTACGATTCCGCGAAAAAAATATTTACCGAACTAAAAGCGGCGGGTTTCGCAAGCAGGAAAGACCAAATTACCGTTTCTGTAAAACCGAGTGGTATTAAAACATTCCATGATTTTGATTACACTGACGAACGAACTTTCGACTCACTAAAAACCGCTGTTGCTCGCTATTACGAAAAGCACGGAGATGGTGATACTAATAGTAAACCATTCAGCGTCGAAGGTAGAGTTCTTGGCAGATTAAACTCGGCTATCAAAACCGCGGAAGCGGATACTGCGAAAAGACCGCAATTAGTAGTTAATAAACTCAACATATATTATATACAAAGAGCTTGGCTTCAAATTCAAGACAGACCAAAACGAGAAGCACTCCGCGATAAAATTGCAGACATGTTAATACGTTCATATACCAAATTGCAAGATACTAAAAGAGTACGCGAAATTAAATACACGATTGAATCGGAAAAAGCCTTGTTCGGAAATAAAGATATGTTGAATAATAATAATAATATAAAGAAATGAAAACACTAACCTTAGTACGTCATGCTAAATCAACTTGGGATATAGAAGATTGGACAGACTTAGAAAGACCATTAAATGAGAGAGGTCTTTCGGATGCTCCTTTGATGGCTAAAGTATTGGCAAAAAAAATGGAATCAAAGCCCGATTTGATTTTATCGTCCAATGCACTGAGAGCTTTGTCAACAGCTAATATTTTTGCTCCGCTTCTTGGATATAGTGAAGATGATATCTCCGTTGAAAATGGCATTTACGACCGTGGTACAAAATATATAATCAATTTATTAAAGACACAAGCAGACGATATAAATTCGATTTTACTTTTCGGACATAATCCCGACGTTACTTCGATGGCAACATATTTCTTAGGGGATTTTGTGGAAAGTTTACCTGCTTGCGCAGTTATTTCCATAGATTTCGACATTGATCAATGGACTGAAATAGAAGACATTAACGGTGTAATGAAATTTTACGAATATCCGAAGAAATATCGTACTAATTAAAACATACATAGTGTTTTCTAAACACTAATTTTTAAAAAAACTTTTTTGATAGACCAATAACAAAATGAATCCTCCAAACGAAAGATATACAGTAGATTTACACTTGCATACCAATTATTCAGATGGAATGTACACACCGCAAAAGCTGGTCGCTTTAGCGGCAACCACCGGAATGTCCACTATAGCTATAACGGACCACGATTCTGTAGCCGGACTACCGGAAGCTGTAATTGCCGCCAAAGATGCAGGTATAGAACTCATAAACGGTTGCGAAATCAGCTGTACGGAACTCGAAAAGGAATACCATATATTGGCTTATCATTTCGACCCGGAAAACACATTCTTTACTGAGAAGCTTATTGAATTTAAGCAAATGAGAATTGAGCGCGCTATAAAAATATGCGAAAAACTACAAGAACTGAATGTGACTGTTGACATAAAAGACCTGATATACACTACCAAAAGCGCCGCCTTGACACGTATGCACATTGCAAAAGAAATTGTAAAAAAAGGCTATGTGGCCTCCACTAGGGATGCATTTACAAAGTATCTTTACGATAATGGACCGGCTTATGAACCAAAATTCGATTTTTCGGTTGCCGAAGCTGTGAAAATGATTCATTCTGCCGGCGGTGTCGCTTCATTAGCACATCCGGGGCGCCGCACTTCAAGCCGCGAAATTTACAAGTTCGTCGCCGCAGGATTGGACGGCATAGAGGTTGTACATCCTGAGCATAATCAATCCCTTCAAAATAAATACGAAACAATCGCCCGACAATATGATTTACTCCAAACAGGCGGTAGTGATTTCCACGGTTCCCGCGATTGGGAACGTTACGTTTTTGGCTCATACACGATAGACTCTTCAAATGTTGCCGCTCTGAAGCTACGCGCTATGCGTTATAGATAAGAATAAATATTCGATGAATAAATAAATATTTGTATGATATTTATTTATTTTTATTTATTTTTGCCTAAATTCAGATGGGTTACTAATGTAATTCGAAAACCAATAAAAAATAAATGAATACTTAGAACTCACCTTTTGTAACAATCTTTATTGAAATTTGGAGAGTATGTTATGAAAAAACTTATTTTCTCGATTCTTGCCTTATTAACCTTCTATTCCTGCATTAATCTTAATGCACAAGCACCCGATACATTATGGACTAAGATGTTCTTAGCCACTGGCGGCATGATGGATGGAGATGCTATAGCCAACTTTACAAAACAAACTGATGACGGTGGTTTTATAGCCGCCGGTTATGCCATCGATCCTTTCCTTACAGCATTTATACTTAAAACTGATGCAAACGGAAACAAGCTGTGGCAAAAACAATTTTACGACAATCCTATTGCTGACGGTACTATGACAATTACCTCTGCCGCAGAAACATCGGACAAAGGATACATACTCTTAGGCTTCGGAGCAAAACCGGATAAAGGTGACGGATTATTTCTATTTAGGATAAAGGCGAATGGAGATACTCTTTGGTCAAAGTATTACGATCATTCTACTGATTCACTTATCGTTTCATGCGATATTAAAGTCGCGCCGGATAACGGTTATATAATTACCGGTACTGTAAGCCCTAAACTCTTACCAAACCAACTTGACATTTTTTATATGAAAACGGATTCCGATGGGAATGTTCTGTGGTATCGAACATTCGGATCGGAAGAGTTTACCGAAATGGGGTTATCTGTTGAATCGGATTATGGCGGAGGTTATCTTGTTACTGGAAGCACTAATGAATACTATGTTGCCCTTTCAGTGGTTTTACTGAAAATTGATGAAGATGGCAATTTGGTCTGGAATGTGCATTATGATAACTATCCCGATATCATTTATCCGACAGAGCACAATAGAATTATAAAAACCCAAGATGGGATGTTTAATGTTTCCGGCACCGAAGGCGGAGATTTTGTGCTGATGAAGATTCAGCCGGATGGAACAAGAGAATGGCTTACCACATATAGTCGTGAAAATATTGAGCAAGCTAATGCAATCTGTGAATCGGATGACGGAGGTTTTGTCTTAGCCGGTTATGCATTTACTGAGTGGCCCGTAAATTCGGGGCAAGCACTTGATTTTCCAATGGTCGTTAAGTTCGATAAAGATGGGACATTGCTTTGGGATATTTTATTCTACCACGAAACAGAAGGTGCCTTTAATTCGATTAACCAAAATTCCGATGGCGGATATATAGTCGGAGGTTTACTCAAAAACTTGGACGCTCAAAATTTCCTATATCTAGTTCGATTAGAAGGTCAGGGTATTCCAGTAAAAGAAGATATTACCGAGCAATCATCGGTATCCATAGCACCAAATCCTCTGAATTCGCAAGGAACTATTAACTACACCGTAAGCAATTCGGGATTTGTATCACTAAAACTTATGGATAATCTGGGCAGGGATGTAATCACATTAGTAAATTCTTATGCTGTTGCAGGCTCACATTTTATCAATATTGATGGCATTTCACTTCCTTCAGGTACCTATTATTGCCGTTACCAAGAAGGTAGTAATATTGAAATCAAAAAACTTATTATTATTCGATAGTTGATGAAGAAATGCAAGATGGAGCCCACCTCGAAGGCGGACTCCATCTAATTGTATTATATATGCTTGTCATTACCGCGTAAGCGGTAATCCATCTTCAAAAGTTATAAATTATAAGTTATGAGTTATTACTGTAAAGACGACCCAGTGGGTCGTCTCTACTTTAAAAACTTTACGAACTTTCTACTTTACAAACTGTGTTACATTTTCACAAACTTCGCCATTTCATTACTAACTTTCACAAAATAAATCCCTTTTGGCAGGTTCGAAATATTTATCCGTAGTGGCACGGCGTGCCGTGCCGAAGCAGACAATACCCTTTCGCCGAGTGTGTTGTAGATATAGATTTCAGTTGGCACATCAACCCCATGCTTAAGCATGGGGTTGATGAATCTTAAAGTTACTGTTATAAAATCTCCAGCAGGATTAGGGTAAATTTTGATAAAATCATTGTTAGCAACTATTTCCTTAACATCCACTTGAGTTATCGAACCAACGTTCATTCCATTTCCGAAACTCGATACCCATAATTCGTTTTTATTATAGGGGTTGAAGAAAACACGCTCAGGTTGGCGGAATGGATAACTATTGACTAATGACCAGTTTGGCGTGTTTTTGTCCATATTATCACTAATCCAAAGACCTTGTGTTTCTGTTGTCAGGTATGCTTGTTTTGTATTTTGCGGATTGAATGTGAGCGAAGTAACTCTATCAAATTGCGAACCGGAAATTTTTAGCCAATTTGTACCTCTGTTAGTGGTTCTATACAATCCACCCAAACCGTTCGGCGCGCCGCCCCAACCGCTGAATACACACACATACCAAGTGCTTTGAGTTTCGTCATTAGGATCGATAACAATGTCGTTAGTCCAGTAATACATTCCCGTAAAGCTTTTATCAATCCACGTATCCTTAGTTGGGTCGTATATGAATAATCCACTGCTGTTTGTAAACGCCCCGCTCGAATTTCTTCTTCCCGAAAAAGTGCAAACCATTTTGCCGTCATTCAAAACCTGAATGCACGCCGGATGCCCTTCTGTTCTAGGTGGATTGGCTAATTTAGTCCAAGTCGAAGCTACTCCGGCGGATAAATTATTAGTCATATAGATTCCGCCAAGTTGCGAACCTTGTGTTCCACCAAAATGAACAACCGAAGCATACATTCTTTCTTGATTATTTGGGTCTATCGCCAGCCAATAAACCGGATGGCCAAATGAATGAAGAGTTGCCCAATTTGATCCATTATCAGAAGAACAAACTATTTTACCGTCGGCGTCGGGGACATCTAAAATTCCGTCAGCTAAACGTGTGCTTTGGTACATATCGTGTATTTTAGAACAAGCTCCGTAGAGTTTCCCATTATTTGCTTTTTCTAATCTGTAAAAAGAATTAACAGAAAAACCAGTGTAGTTAAATCCCCATTTATTACCTGCGTCGGTACTGCGAATAGCACCTATATCGCTGAAACACCCCATCATATTTGTCGAATCAATCCAAAAAACCTGCCAGCAGGTTGTATTCTCCAATCCAATGCTTGCATAAGCTTTCTTTTGAGGCGTAGCCGCACCGGCGGGATGCTGGTCTGCAGTATTTACATAAGCTTGTTTCCACGATAAGCCGCCATCGGTAGTCGATTGAACATTGCTGAAATTGCCAAATAATACTTTGTTTGAATTACCCGCGGCAACCGTAATACCAAACACAGTTTCACTCCAACCCCAATTTTTATCACCTCCCGATCCTTCCCATCCGGTAATAATATTAGTGTTGGTAGTAGTCTTGAAAACTTTGTTCCACGATGTTCCGCCATTTATGGATTTGTAAACCAAAGGCCCGCCAGTGGACCCATCGTGACCGCCAAGGTAGATTGTGTTTATATCGTTTTCGGCCATTGCGGCGTACATTACAAAATCATTTGCAAAATTGATTCCCGAAGAATTAGAAACCCAAGTTCCATTGGCATTGTCCATTGTATAAACGCCTTTCGCAAAATTGTAGTATTCCCAAGGTGGAACAACATTATAAACATCCCCCGTATTAGCTGTAATGCAGACAAATCGAGTGGTGGAACCTGATTTTGCACCGGCAAAACCCCAAAGCAATTGGTCAGCCGGAATACCGCTTGTGGTTTGAACGGAAAAAGTAGCACCGGAATTGGAAGATGTTATTAATCCTTCGTTTGTGCCGATATAAATGTTATTGCCTTCCCAAAATACACCTCCGATAACCAAACCCGCGCCATTATTTTCGGTATGCTTTACAAGAGTGAACGATGCGCCGCCGTCATTGGAAAATAAAATATCGCCATAAGAACCAATCAATAGCTGGTTCGGATTGTTGAAATTTGCGCAAATTTTGAAAACGTTTCCGTAGTTATTCAGATCATAACCTGACAATTTATTCCATGTCGCACCACCATCGTTAGTCTTCACTGGGTAACCTGCATTTCCGTCATTGAAATTGCAGTATGCAATATTTGGGTTATTGGTAAATTCATAAGTGGATGTATTGAAAACTTGAAGTTTGGAATGATGCACTATTGAATATGAATTTCCAAAATCAGTGCTGTGGAAGAGTTCGCTCATATCGCAACTGATATAAAACTCATCATCGTTTGCGGGATTTATTTTGGGGAAAAACAATGCGCCTCCGCCTCCAATTCCTCTAGGTGTGAAATTTAACGGTTGAGCAATTGTAATTGAGTAACAAAAGCAAATAAATAACGATACTAAAATTATATTTAGGGTTTTCATAACTAAGCATCTTTTAATATTATTGTGATTTTTGAGGATTTATAAATGCCTGTAGAAGTCCATTTAACTGTTCTAGTAAATTTCTTTTTGCCTTTGGTAATTACATCGTTGAATTTACCATTGTTTTCACCTTTTTTGATTTTGCCGATAGCAATATTAAGCAAATCTTCGTAATCACATTTTAATTTTATGGTTCGCGGGTCCAACTCGCAAGGTTCCCATCCTTCGTCGGAGCAATTCAGAGTAATATTATCATTATCATCCTGATTCAAGCTAATACTGCTGTAACCAATGAAAGTTGCACCGGTAGGTTTTTCGTTTTTGTCTAAAACCTGCCTTTCGGCACCACCCGAAGTTTTTATTACTATTGTCTGCTCTTTTGCCGACAGGCTGAAGAAACCCAATAAACATACTATTATCAGAATCAATTTTTTCATAGCAACACCTATAAATATTTGTATCATAATTAATAAAAAAGGTTTTTATAGTTTTGCCCTTCTTTACGATTCCAAATTATGAACAATATCTAATATAAACAAATAATTCGGGAAAAATATCTTCCAAAGCGGGAGTATAAATGTAAATAGAACTCTATTATTATTACTTCCAAAGTTTACGCTGCGCATATTAATAGGGAGCAGATGAAGATGATAGGGCAGATTTGCGCAGATATTTTTGCTATTAAATTGAAATTGTTTAAATTTGCGATAAGGTTTAGATTAAATACAAAAATAGTCAATCATAAAGTAATAGCTTTATAATGAGCTTATCACAAATTGTGATACCTTATTGTTTTGAATATAGGATTAGATTATGCAAGAATTGTTAATCAGAGAAGAAAATTTATTAGGAGAATTTAATGATGTTATCACAAATTGTGATAAGCTCCAATATCGGAAATTTTCACCATCATTACCATTCGCTTTTACGGAACAAGGCGTTGCTATGTTATCTACTGTGCTGAAAAGTGAAAAAGCGATCGAAGTAAATATCGCAATTATGAGAACATTTGTTCAACTTAGAAAATTTGCAAGCTTACACAATGAGATATTTAAAAGGCTTGACACCTTAGAATACGATGTAGAATCATTAAAAGACTTAGTTGAAAGCTTGTTTGTTCAGGATACAAAACCAAAGCGTCAAATTGGTTTTATAATAGATGAGAAAAAAGAATAAGTACTTAAATAATAAAGTTCATAATTATCATTTTATTATTCAATAATTATTTTAATTCTATCTCTATTATCAACATCGCATCAAAAGAAACTTTTAATGCCATGAAAAATTGATGAGGCTAATTAATTTTCATTCTAGAGCATAATTTTACCGATAGCAAAATTATGTACTAATTTCTCTATTAATTCTTTGTAATTCATTCCATATTGATTACTTTTATTGAGAATGCTATCGAAATCATCTTTGTCGAGATTGATATTAATCATTTTTTCAGAATCATTATTCTTTGAGAAGAAAGCTCTAAGATTATTCCTTCGTTCATCTAGGTTTTCGATGCTTTTCCATTCGCAACTTTCAATAGATTCGAGCAATTCAACTTCATCATTTGGCAAATTATAATCTCGCCAGTCTTTATTTTCCATTTTTTTTACACTCCCAAATAAATTTTTGTAAACTTACGACTTGGATAAATTGTTTTTAAAAATATTCCTTCTTCATTTTCGATGTAAGGAACTAAATAAATATAGCTTTCGATTTCAATGACGAAAATCCTCTGATTAAAGTATTTTTCACTATTCGGATGATATATGTCATCAATAATATCTCCGCTAATTATTTTTTCAGCTACCTGCTCAAAACTAATTTTTCGCTCATTGATTAGAATGATATTTTTTTCAGCATTCCAATTTAATAATTTACTCATTTAAATTACCGTATATTATTATATTACAAAATTACGAAAACTATTTAAAATCACAATTATATTATTAAATTATTTGCTGAATATTTGCTATCACAATCTGTGATACCTTCGATTCTTCAATCAAATGCAATTAGAAAAATCGCATCAAAAGGAACTTTTGACGCGAGGAAATTCATCATTCATAACTTATAACTTATAACTTATAACTCATAACTAATAATCGCTATTTGATTCGAAGAAATTGTATTTTACTTTTACGCTTAATCGCCAATAGCCAACCGTGAAATTATCACCAACCGATGCGGTTGGCAATAATGGCAAAGAAAATTCAATCATAGGGCATATAACAACTTTCTTCGATGCGGCAAGTTCTAATCCAGCGGCAAAATCCGCATAAACCGGAACCCCGAGGTTAGGATATTTCGAATTTTGCAGAATCGCTTTTTTAGTGTCCGAGCCAACAAGAGAATTTCCGGTTGTCGGATCAATTGCTAATTTGACTATTAACCCATTCGATAACTTCGCTGTATTTGTTAGCAACTCTTTTTCTTGAATCAATGACGAACCTATTGGAAGCATAAACGACGCACCCGCTTGCAAAAAGAATATTTTCGTTGGTTTGAAAACGACATAAGCACCGGCGGCAAAATGTTTCAAATTTACTGTTACGGAATTACGGAAACTGGCATCGACTTTTTCGTTCTTGGTATTTTGCAATGTTACCGTTTCCAATTGGATGTACGAGCTTTTTAATTGTGTCGTATTTAGAGCCGCAAATAAACCAAATCCGAAAAATTTGGAATCACTTTGCTCGTACAAACCGCCTATTCTTAGATTGGCACCTACAGCTTTTTCAAATTCACATTCAGGACAGTCAACCTGAATAAATCCGTTGGTATAACCCTGCCCAATACCTATAAAAGCACCGATTTCTTTTTTGTTGTAATTATAATATAGAGCAATCGGACTGTTAGGATCTTGAGCCTTAAGTTCACCAAACGTCGATATTATAAGAATTAACAATATTGTTCTTGATATTTGCAATAAATTCATTATATTAGCGTTAAATAAATAATTCAAAAATAAACAAATTTATGCTATGGAACAAGAAAACGAAATATTAATTGAGGATGATTTTCAGAATAATACCAGATTTTTAGCGGTAAAGATCTTGACTCGCTTCGATAGAAGCGATTCTTATCTCGATATACTCGTAAAACACGCTTTTGTGAAAGCCGATATGAGCCCGCAAGATAAGGCATTGTTAACTGAATTGGTGAATGGAGTAGTTCGTTGGCGTTTAAAATTAGATTATGTACTGATCGGATTTTACCAAGGTGATTATCAAAAATGCCTCAATATTATTAAAAATTCGATGCGTATAGCATTGTATCAAATGTTATATTTGGACAAAGTGCCTGATTATGCGGCGATTGACGAATCAGTTGAAATCGTAAAACGGATTCAGGGTCAAAAAGCCGCAAATGTTGCCAATGGTGTACTGCGAAATATCGCAAGGAATTTTTCATCTATTCGCTATCCCGAAGCAAAAGATGATTTTTATTACCACCTTGGTATTTTGACTTCTCATCCAAAATGGCTCTCAAAACGCTATTGCAATGTTATGGGCGATGCCGATGCACGTCTTCTGATGGAGCAAAATAATAAAAGACCTTATGTGCCGGTTAGAGTTAATACTTTGAAAGCGAAAGTTGAAGAAGTTCAAGAAATCTTCACCAAGCACGAAATAGAATACGAAAATTGCCTTTTGCATCCGAATACTTTGAAATTATACAATTCACGATGGGATATTGCGAATAGTGATTTATTCATAAGCGGGAAAGTCGCAATACAAGACCCAACAGCATCGTTAGCTGTTCAATTGGCTTCGCCGAAACTAGGACAGCGGATTGCCGATATTTGCGCCGCGCCGGGTGGTAAGACATTTTATTTCGCAGAGCTGATGAATAACGAAGGTTATATTACGGCTTACGATTTGCATCCGAATAAATTACGGTTTATAGAGCAGGGTGCTGAACGCTACGGATTTGATATTATTCATACCGATGTGGCAGATGCTAAAACTGTAGTATTTGAAGAACCTTATGATATTATTTTTGCGGATGTACCATGTTCCGGCTTAGGAACAATCAGAAAGAAACCGGATATAAAATGGAAACGTGAATTTGCGGATATCAGAAGAATGGCTGATTCACAAAGAGAAATAATGAAAAACGTGGCGGAGCAAATGCAAAGCGGTGGTGTTTTTGTTTATTCCACCTGCACGATTGACCCGATGGAAAATGAAGAAAATGTCGAATGGTTTTTGCAAACATATCCTGATTTTGAATTAGACCCAGCGGAAAAATATCTACCAAAAGAAATTTGCAAAAACGGAATGATGCTCGTTTGGCCGCATCTACATGATATTGACGGCGGGTTCGCCGCGAGACTGATAAAAAAATAATAGGGAAATATGAGAAAGATTCTTTTTTGTTTGATATTAATCATAACAACGACCGCTTATAGTGAAAAAATATTAATACCAATGGATTTATCGCAAACTGACCATTTGAAAGCGTATGGAATTACGTTTTGGTGGTTAACCGATGGCGGTACCGGAGAATGGCTACTGAATTACCGTTCAGGCAGCTTTATGTTCGATTACGATGAAGATATCGTTGCAGAGTGCCAATTACGCGGTGTTGATTATGAAGTAATCAGCGATGCTAATGCTAATCAAATATATGCCGAAGTTCAGGACGAAAACACAAATATGGATGTTGTCCGTTTGGAAAAAGCACCGAGAATAGCGGTTTACGTCCCGCCTACTGCACAACCTTGGGACGATGCGGTACGATTAGTGCTTGAGTATGCCGAAGTGCCTTACACTCCTATTTGGGACGAAGAAGTACTAAACGATAAATTGAAAGATTTTGATTGGATACATTTGCATCACGAAGATTTCACTGGGCAGTATGGTAAATTTTGGCTTTCGTATGCAAATACCCCGTGGTATATAACAATGGTAACATCGAACCAAACCATGGCTGAGAAATTGGGATATGCTAAAGTTTCTAAAATGAAACTAAATGTAGCACAAAAAATGCGTGAATATGTAGCTTCCGGCGGTTTTTTATTTGCTATGTGCAGTGCCACCGACAGCTACGATATAGCTTTAGCCGCTCAAAATACAGATATTTGCCCCGATGTATTCGATGGAGACCCTGTTGACCCGAGCGATAATCAAAAGCTGAATTACGACAATACTTTTGCTTTCCAAAACTTCAAAGTGATAAACGATCCTTCGGTATATGAATTTTCCGATATTGATATTCCGGCAGAAGATCTATTGAACACTCAGGAAACAGACTATTTTACTTTGTTTGATTTTTCTGCGAAATACGACCCTGTCCCAACTATGCTGACCCAAAACCACGCAAATGTAATCAAAGGATTTGTCGGACAAACTTCCGCATTTCACCGTGAATTTGTAAAACCTTCGGTGACTATATTAGGAGAGCGCGAAGGAACTGACCAAGTGAAATATATATACGGCAAATTCGGTAGAGGATTTTTTACTTGGTACGGCGGACACGACCCCGAAGATTATACTCATAAAATCGGTGATCCCGCGACGGACGTAAGCTTGCACAAGAACTCACCCGGCTATAGATTAATACTAAATAATGTATTATTTCCGGCCGCAAAGAAGAAAAAACAAAAAACTTAAAATTGATTATTTCTTTTTCAATAAAAATTTTGGCAGGCCGATTCTAAAGGATTCATTGTTTACACGCGCTGTAAGCAATAGTCCCATAATTAATATAATAGCATTACCAACCCACATACTTATATTTGCCGGTAGAACGCCTCTATCGGCAAATTTTTCACCGCCCATCAAAAAAGCCCAATAGAATATATAAAATGCGAAGCTGATTCCAGCGGCAAAACCGAAATTTCCTTTCTTAGACATAATTCCCAAGGGACAACCCACAAAAACAAATAAGATACACGCTATTGGTATAGCATATTTCTTTTGTATTTCCACAGTGTATTGTTGGATTGTTTTCTCTTGGCTGTTGATTCTATTAACATCTGTTGTTAAAATGGAAGAGAAAAGAGAAGTTTGCTGCGCAACTCTTTGCACAGCCGCTTTGCGAGTAATATTTCCATTAAAAATTTTATCGGTGAAAATTGCGTTTCCGAACATTTGTTCAAATGATTTCTGAGGTTTACCCAAAAATATGTAATCCAGATGTTCTGCTAATGTCCGCTTAATTTTCTTATTTGTGCTATCAACTACTTTTTGAGCATCCCAGACAATTTTGCGCATAGCTTTTATGTTCATTTCTCTATCGTCGCGTCTAATATCTTCCTCATCGGTTCTGGAAAATCCAAAACCATAAGCCCACGCTGTTAATTTATAATCCTCGAAGTCGATTCGTTTGTATTGTCCTAATCGGTTTTGGCGGAAGCTATGGATTTCTCCACTCTGCATTTCAATAATAAAGTGCGAATAGTCGCGCGAAAATGACATTGTTCCCGAATCGGCAGTAATTATATTTTGATTATTGGGGTTTTTCTGTTCATAAACCGTTAAGCCATAAAGTTTATTTGATGAGGTATCAATTGTGCGGGCTAAAATCGAATAACCTTCAATATCGTTCGAAAATTGCCCGGGTTCCAAAATCATTGTCGGTTTTGCTCTTTGCATATCGCCGAAAAGCACTTTGGCTTTATGATTGGATTCGGGTAATACTTCGTCATTGAACCAGAACATGAAATAGGTTAGTAAAATGCCGAAAATAATTACAGGGCGCATCATTTTATATAAACTTTCGCCTCCTGCTTTTAAAACTGTTATCTCATTATTCGCCGACATTGTGCCGAAACCCATAACACAAGCGAAAACCACACCCATCGGCATAGAAATAACCGTCATCCAAGGGAGATTATAAATTACGAGCTGAACGAAGAGCCAATCGTCGAGACCTTTGCCTACGAATTTATATAAGTTGTTCATAAGGAACTGCATTACGAATAGGAATACTATCGTAAAAGTTCCGAAGAACAGTGGTGCCGCTAAATTGCGTAATATATATTTGCTGGTTATTTTCATCTATTTACATATTAATATACACAAAATTACAAAAAAAAACTTGTTATTTAAAAAAAAGTCATTATTTTTGAAGTTCGTGAAATAGACATTAATAAAAAAATATATAGGAATTGAAATGTACACATTATTTATGGTATTATTGTTCGTGCTTTCAGCAGTTTTAATGATAGTAGTTTTACTACAACCGAGCAAAGGCGATATGATCTCAACATTAGGCGGCATAGGCGGTCAATTTACAAGTGTATTCGGTGCCCGCGGCGGTATGGAAAAATTGCATAAAATCACTGTAGGTCTTGCAATAGCAATAGTTGTATTGTCAATCTTAGTAAACAAAGTTGGATTGGACAGAAGCCAAGAAGTTGTTGCTAAACCGGTTGTAGAAGGTACAAGCGTACCAACACAACGCAATCCTGTTATGCCTCCGGTACAACAAGCGCAACCACAACAACAACAGCCACAACAAGCGGCACCTGCTCAGCAAGCACCACAACCTGCGAAAAAATAATTTTCCCAGAGATAAAGAAATTATTATTAAAAAGCCGAATCGGATTGATTCGGCTTTTTTTTTGGGTTTCATAAAATACAAATTTTGAACTTTAGACATTTCGGTGATAAATATCCTGTTTATAGTGATTGTTTTAGCCTTAATAGTGAATGAATTTTCTTGATATTACAATTTGTTTTAATTTTGATTAAAAATTATAAACAAAATTTGAGTAATAAAATGAAAAAGTTCCTTATTAGTATAATTGTAATGGCAACATGTATTAGTACAATTGTGCAAAGTCAACAATTACCTTATCCAATTGTCGGAACAGGTCAGACAAAATATTATAACAATACAACCGATATACCCGCACCAACTTCAGGTAGTGCATTTTACGGACAAGATGCGATGTACCCGGGAAATATACCTTCTTATAAAGATAATGGCGATGGAACCATCACTGATAATATAACAAGATTGATGTGGCAAAAAACACCGGATTTTAACAATGATGGAATTATAAATAGTTTTGATAAAAAAACATTTGATAATGCTGTTTCTGCTGCGGATACATTCAGATTAGCCGGCTATGCAGATTGGCGATTACCAACAATTAAGGAATTATATTCTTTATTTATTGCAAATGGAACTGATCCAAGCGGGCCAACTTCGATAGAAACAATTCCATTTATTGATACTTTGTATTTTCCTTTTGGATATGGCGATGAAGCAAACGGAGAGAGACAAATTGATGCTCAATATGCTACATCAACAATTTATATTGGGAAAGTATTTGAAACTATGACTGCTATGTTTGGAGTTAATTTTGCAGATGGCAGAATAAAAGGTTATGGACTTTCCGGCCCAAATGGTCAGCAAATGAAATATTATGTAAAATACGTTCGTGGTCCTAAAAATTATGGTATAAATGATTTTGTAGATAATAAAAATGGAACAATAACAGATAGAGCAACAGATTTAATGTGGACAAAAGCAGATAGCGATTCCGGTATGAACTGGCAATCAGCACTCGCTTGGGTTCAAGAAAAAAATGCATCTTCATATTTGGGGTATAATGACTGGAGATTGCCGAATGTCAAAGAATTGCAAAGTATTTTAGATTATACAAAATCTCCAACGACTTCAAATTCTGCGGCAATTGATACATTCTTTTATTGCAAGAAAATTACAGTTGAAGGTGGAAAATCAAACTATCCGTTTTATTGGTCTTCCACTACTCACGCAAGTGCTAGCGGTGAGGGTGCGGCGGCTATGTACGTTTGCTTTGGTCAGGCATTTGGCTTTATGGAATTCCCTCCAAATTCCGGTATTAAAAATCTGACAGATGTCCACGGCGCCGGAGCCCAAAGAAGCGACCCAAAAGCAGGAAATCCGGCTGATTTTCCAACCGGCCGCGGACCGCAAGGCGATGTAATAAGAATTTTTAATTATGTTCGATTAGTACGTAATTTAAACCCAACCGGCATAAACGATAGTCCAACACCTCAATCGGATTTAAATCTCGAGCAAAATTATCCAAATCCGTTCAGAGATATTACTACAATCAAATATAATGTTACCAATCCTGGAACTGTTTCTATTATGCTATTTGATGCACTTGGAAATAAAATTACCAATTTAGTGAATCAATATCAAGATGCTGGAGAATATTCAGTTCAAATGGATGCCGAGGTATTGAATTTAAATAATGGAGCTTATTTCTATAGACTTAATGCAGGGAATATATCTGAAACAAAATCTATGATTATAAATAAATAATAGGAGAACTTATGTTAAATAAAAGTTATATGAAGAGAAACAGCAAACCCAAAAACACAGCTAATGCATTTGTATTTTTAGCTTTACTATTGTTAATATTCGCTTGCAACGAAAATCCGACTTCAACCAACAATAATGGTGATTTGAAGATTGTT
The DNA here is from genome assembly GCA_037127915.1 of bacterium. GTDB lineage: Bacteria > Bacteroidota > Ignavibacteria > Kapaibacteriales > UBA2268 > JBAXXL01. The sequence continues at coordinate 39,413 of JBAXXL010000001.1, read as the reverse complement.
CCTCGTGAAGCCGCATACACCGGTTGTTATCCGATTGTAGGCACAAGTCAAACCGGATGCTGGGACGGCACCGGCAACAGTATCGCTGCTCCTACAACCGGCGCGGCATTTTATGGACAAGATGCCCAGTTTACACACACAAACCCTATTTACACTAATAGCAGTGATGGACTAACCGTTAATGACGAAGTTACCGGTTTAACGTGGCAGAAAAGCTATGACAGTGGCATTTATTATTGGGCTTCAACCCAAACTGTGGTTGACAATCTGAATAAACAAAACTACGGCGGATACAACGATTGGCGCGTGCCTACCATCAAGGAACTTTATTCGTTGTGGAATGGAAGTACTGGCTGGCCTTGGATTGACACCCAATTTTTCACCATCACTTATGGCAGCGAGCAGGATCTCAGCCACGCAATATTCTGGAGCAGCGACAAATATTCCGGAGTAATGGGTAATATAAGCAACGATACGCCTGGAGCAGAACTTGCATTTGGTGTAAATTTTGGCACCGGACATATTAAAGCGTATAGTATCAGCGTAGGACCAAAGCATTTTGTCCGATGTGTGCGGGGCAATCTTTCGTATGGCGTCAATTTATTCCAAAACAATAATGACGGAACCATTTCTGATTTGGCTACCGGCTTAATGTGGCAACAAACCGACAACGGTTCGGGAATGGATTGGGAACACGCACTGGCTTATGCTCAAACACAAAATAACGCAAATTATCTTGGTCACAACGATTGGCGTTTACCGAACACAAAAGAACTTCAAAGTTTGGTCGATTACACACGTTCGCCGTACGCAACAAATTCTGCAAATGTAGGTCCGGCAATAAACTCAATGTTCAGTTGTACCGCTATTAAAAATGATGGTGGAAAGGCAGACTATCCTTACTATTGGACATGTACATCGGCAAAGCCAAACCCAAATGGTGCTTATGCTTCTGCTTGGTATGTGGCTTTCGGATTGGCAGAAAATGGAGGTGGCGAAGACCTTCATGGTGCAGGTGCAGTGCGTTTCGACAAGAAGATAGTAGGAACCGGTGAAGGTGAGGAACGGGTACTAAATTATGTGCGGTTAGTAAGAACAATAAAATAAAGATAAAACATACATAAAAATACGACATAGTCTGCAAAACCTGCCTTTGTTTAACAATATACTAAAATTCACAAATGAAAAAATACCTTTTTATAATTTCAATTCTAATTAGCCAATTTTCTTTTGCTCAAAATAATAAGCAAAATATTAGAGGTGTAGTTACTGATAAACTCTCACAAACTTATTTAATTGGAGCTACTGTTCAAATACTAAATAAACAAGATAAGAAGGGTGCAATAACAAATAATAATGGGAATTATGTAATTTCTGATGTTTCTCCTGACAGATATGAACTTAGTATTTCTTATGTAGGTTACGAAACAGTGGTTGTTCCAAATGTTGTTGTAACCTCCGGAAAAGAAACTATACTCGATATAGCTTTGGAAGAGTCTTTTACCCTCGGAAATGAGATAGTCGTTTTCGCAAATGAAAAGGACAAAACAATAAATGACTTAGCCACGACAAGTTCGCGCACATTTTCAACGGAAGAGGTTAATCGCTATGCTGGCGGGCGAAGCGATCCTGCGCGATTAGCCGCAAATTTTGCAGGTGTAAGCGCACCCGATGATTCCAGAAACGATATTGTTATTCGCGGCAATTCGCCTGTAGGTGTTTTGTGGCGTATCAATGGAATGAATGTTACAAATCCGAACCATTTTGCATCTGTAGGTACTACCGGTGGTGCTGTTAGTGCATTGAATACTAATTTGCTGAAAAGTTCAGATTTTTTAACGTCAGCATTTCCTGCAGAATATGGTAATGCAACAGCAGGTGTATTCGATTTGGGTTTCAGAAACGGGAATTCAGAAAAACGTGAAACTACCTTGCAAGTTGGCGTAATAACCGGTTTAGAAGCAACTACCGAAGGACCGATAAACAAATCAAATGGTTCTTCGTATTTAATTGGTTATCGGTATGCGTTGGCTGGTGTTGCTCAGGCATTTGGGATTGATATTGGAACTACTGCCACACCTTCTTATCAAGATTTATCTTTCAATGTAAACAGCGGAAACACCAAACTGGGCAAATTTACTTTGTTTGGCATTTTGGCAACAAGTAGCATAAATATTTCCGGTGGAACTTCGGGTTCTTTATATGGTAGCGAAGGAGGCGGACACGATTTGGGCAGTAAAATTGGTATTATCGGCTTAAACCATTTCAAACAAGTGAATAACAAATCGTATTTCAGTTCTACTATTGGTTTAAATTATTCCAAAACCGGCCAAAGCGATTATGATTTTGACCGCCAAACAAACGGATCTTACATAAGACAAGAAAACACAACTGTAAAAACCGGATATAATTTTTCAACAAGTTTCAATTCAAAAATAAACCCAAGATTATTTGTAAAAATAGGTGTTCAGGACGAATTGATTGGATTAGATTTGTATTACAGAACAAAAGAAAGAATTATAGATGACTGGAGACAAATTTGGGATTACAACAGTTTCACAAATTTGGCACAAGTATATGCCCATACGAAATATAGCATCAGTGAGAAAATAACATTGAATGCCGGTGTACACGCTCAACAGTTTTTCCTAAATAATTCATTTTCGATAGAACCTCGCTTTGGATTAAAATTTGATATAAATAGCAAAGGTAGTCTAAATTTAGGATACGGATTACATTCGCAAATGCAACCAATAAACGTGTATTTTTTACAAACACAACTGCCGGATGGTTCTTATGTTTATAATAATAAGAATTTGGATTTTACAAAAAGTCACCATTTTGTTTTAGGATATGATTTACAACCATTCCAAGATTGGCGATTAAAAGCAGAAGTGTATTATCAGTCTATTTACAACGTTCCTGTCAATACTTTTTCAAGTAGTTACTCTATGCTAAACACCGGTGCAGGTTTTAAAACTGATTTAGAAGATAATCTTATAAACAACGGTACCGGAACAAATTATGGGGTAGAATTAACCATTGAGAAATTTTTCAGCAACGGATATTACGGTTTGTTCTCATCTTCAATATATAGTTCAAAATACAAAGGAAGCGACGGAGTGGAAAGAAATACAGCCTTTAACGGAAGATATGTCTATAATATTTTATTCGGTAAAGAATGGAAAGTTGGAAGCGAAAAACAAAACATAATTTCGTCGGATATAAAATGCACCAATGCCGGAGGCAGGGCATACACTCCTATAGATGTAGAAGCATCAAATTCATTAGGTCACGAACAATTATCTACCGATTCATATTCGGCTTTTTATGCGAATTATTTTCGCTTGGATTTTAAAGTTGGATATACACTTAATAGTAATTCAAAAAAATTGACTCATACATTCGCTTTAGATCTCCAAAATATAACGAATAATAAAAACGTCTTTTCACAAAGCTATGATAATAGGAATAAGTCAATAAGTACAACATACCAGCTTGGTTTTTTCCCAAACTTCACTTATAAATTACAATTTTAATATATGAAATCGTTCTCTCTCAATTCCCGGAAAATAGAATCTTTACTATATCTTTTAATATGGTTAATTGTGATATCTGTGCCTTTTCTATTTGACAGAGGCGTGGATGGGAAGGATTGGAACAAAATTCTTCTTGATTTGCTGCATCTGATACCATTTCTCTTTGTGTTCCTTATAAATGTTTATATCTTAGTACCAAAGCTATTGTTTTTGAAGAAATACAAAAGTTATATTCTATACTTAGCAATAGTGATTTTTATTGGCGTTGGAATTAGCTTTATTCCTACTCTCTACAATACAAGCCCACAGAAAACAATGGCTCACGAAGAATCGAAGCTTAGACCTGAGTTCAATAAACCTCCTCAAGTAATTTTTATTGATAACATTATCATTCTCGTTCTTATTGTTGGTGCCGGGACTTCATCCAAACTTATAACAAAATGGCTGAGTGAAGAAAAATTAAGGAAAGATATAGAAAAAGAGCAGCTCAAAACGAACTTAGCATTATTAAGACATCAGGTTAGTCCTCATTTCTTTATGAATACGCTTAATAATATCCACGCTCTTATCGATATTAATACAGAAGATGCAAAGGATGCCATCATACGTTTATCAACACTAATGCGTTACTTATTATACGATTCTGCTCAAAGCGAAATAAATCTAAAAAAAGAGATTGAATTTATACATAGTTTTATTGAACTTATGAAGCTTAGGTTTTCGAACAAAGTAGAAATATCAATTACTTTACCTGACAAAATTCCGGATATTCGAATCCCTCCAATGCTATTTATTACTTTTCTTGAGAATGCTTTTAAACACGGTATTAGCTATCAAACAAAATCTTTTGTTAGTTTTGAACTTAGTATTCAAGAAGAAGTTTTAAACTGTGTTATAACTAATAGCAAGCATAACGGCATCAAACCAAAATTTGACGAATATGCAGGTATTGGTCTTGAAAACATCAAGAAAAGTCTAAAACTACTATATGATGATGATTATGATTTAGTGATTTCAGATAAAGAAAATGAATTTGTTGTAAATTTAACGATAAAAATATGAAAATAAAATGTATATGTATTGACGATGAACCATTAGCGCTGATGCAGATATCATCATATATTAAAAAAACGCCTTTTTTAGAATTGGTTGGAGAATGTCAAAGTGCATTTGAAGCTTTTGAAATAATGAAAAACCATTCTGTTCAATTGATGTTTATAGATATAAATATGCCCGATTTGAGTGGTATGGAATTCGTCAAATCGCTTGCTCAAAAACCTAACATCGTTTTTACGACTGCCTACAGTGACTATGCTGTTGAAGGTTTCGAAGTTGATGCGGCGGATTATTTATTAAAACCAATTAGCTATAACAGTTTTTTAAAAGCGGCGAATAAAGTACTAAATCTTGTTACGTTAACTCAGAATCAACCGCAAGAAATTATTAAAGCAACTCGCGATCATTTATTTGTCAAGTCTGAATATAAGATAATTCGAATTGAATTTTCTAATATTAAATATATTGAGAGTATGCACGAATATATCAAGATACATTTAATTAACGATAAACCAATTATGACGATGACGAGTTTGAAATCAATTGAAGAACATTTGCCAAGCGATGTTTTTATGAGAGTTCATAGGTCTTTTATTGTGAATCTTTCAAAAATTTCGATCATTGAAAGAAACCGAATTATTTTTGATTCTAATGTTTATATTCCAATTAGTGAACAATACAAAAAGAAATTTCAAGAATATTTAGATAAATATTTCCTTAATTAGAAGAGAAATTAGTGATAAATATTAAAAGCCGAATCGAATTGATTCGGTTTTTTTTTTTTGGAAGTCTGTCATATTTTTGTAGTTTATTAAAAACTTTTTGTATATTTGATTGCATGAAATTTGTTCTTTTGATATTATTTTTTCTAATTTTAATAGACTATTAATAGAACCGTATTTTTTATGGACACCATTTTAGTTTCGGGCAAAAAATAGCGACCAAACATACGACCCAAGTAATGTGGTGATGGTGTAGGGAATTATTTTTATCAAAAAGTGTTTTTTTTGATTTTCGGGGATATATAGTTTGGAAATATTTTTATTAATAAATTTTGGAGAATTTTATGAAAACTTTAATTACTATTATCATTATAATAATAAGCTCTTTTCAAGCTTATTCGCAAGCATGTATTATTAATCACACTTGTTCTAAAATAACTCCAATTCCTGAGTCGGTTATAATTGCGGCAAAGCAGAAACTCCATATCGCTTATGGGCATACTTCTCACGGAAGCCAGTTAACAAACGGTATGACGTCATTGGTTACTTTTATGAATGGTAAAGGTTATACAAATAATCTTTATGCATGGAATAATGGTGGTACTGGCGGCGCTTTGGATTTACATGATTATGCTATGGCAGGTGATGTCGGATATTATCCTGACTGGGTGAGTAATACGCGCAAATATCTTGGCACACCTGACCCAGGTACAGGCAGAGGAACAGGAACTAATGCTGATGTAAATGTGATTATCTGGTCATGGTGCGGACAAGTCACCAGTAAATATGTAGCTGGAACATTATTGAGCGAATATATTAATCCAATGGTTCAACTGGAAACAGATTATCCAGGAGTTAAGTTTGTTTATATGACAGGACATTTGTATCATTCAGACGACGCTCGTACCAAAGCCGCAAATAAAACAATCCGGGATTTCTGCATCAATAATAGTAAAATTCTCTATGATTTTGCTGATATTGAAAGTTATGACCCCGACGGTATATTCTATGAATTTGCAAGCGATGATTGTAGTTATTACGAATCAGCTACTGGGAAATTGCTCGGTAACTGGGCAACCAATTGGCAAAATAGTCACATAGAAAATGTTGATTGGTATAATTGTTCTTCTGCTCATTCGCAACCGCTGAACGCTAATCAGAAAGCATATTCTGCCTGGTGGCTGTGGGCAAGTCTTGCAGGTTGGGATCAATCAACTGATATTAATAAAAATGAGCAAATGCCTCCGATTGTATCAGTTTCTCCAAACCCGGTTTCTGATTATTTAACCATTAGCTCAAACCAAGGAATTGGAAAAATCGAAATCTTCTCCACTCTCGGCTTAAAAGTATTGGAAACAGAGTGGCAAGAAAAGATTGATGTTTCGGGTTTGTTGGCTGGGGTTTATTTTGTTAGGATTGGAAATAAGGTTGAGAAGTTTGTGAAGATTTAGAACTTAATAAACATTTTTTTTTGTAGAAAAATTAGTGCCCTTCATTGGAAAAAAGCCGAATCGAATTGATTCGGCTTTTTTTTTATGTTTAGCTTTTATGTAAAAAAAAGTTAATTTTGTATGGATTAATTTGTTGAAAATTAAAAAATACTATTATCAAAAAAGAATTTAATTTTTCGAGCAACAATCAAGCTGTTTAGATAAATACTGAAGAATGTAAAAAAGAATAAAAATAATACATTACTGGAAATAAATCTATGAAACTTCAATTTAAAAATAAATTAGGTCATAGTTCTGATTTTACTTTAGAACACAAAATACTTAATTCTGTGATAGAGGTGGGCATAATACTTTCATTCTTTAGTTCTTTACTAAATTTTATAATTAAAATGCCATTAAATACGGTTTATATGTCTTTCTTTTGTGGCCTTGGTTATTTACTACTATATTGGTATTCTTTAAAGTCTAAAAATTACAACAGAAATTACTATTTGCTTTTTATTTACATTATTTTTGTTTTCGCACCTGTTTTTTGGATTATAAACGCCGGTTCACTTGGAGGAATACCCTATTATTTAATTCTAACACTTGTTCTAATAAATATCACATCAAAAAATAATGCAAATTATTATTTATCAAGCTTGTTACTTGTTGTTATTATTACTCTTATGGTTGTCGAAAATAATTTCCCGCAAATAATAATACAATATCAGAACAAAGAAGCAAGATTGTTAGATATTGCAGTTTCTATTGTTTCTGTTTTTATAGGAATTTTTATTACATTAAAAATCTTTATGCGATTATATAGAAATGCTCTAAATTCGGAAATAGTACAAAAACAAGAGCTTCAAGATAAAAACGAACTCATTAGCGATACAAATACCGAGATGGAAAAATTAAATCAATGCCTTATCGAACGCGAATCTCAATTAATATTTACCAACGAGCAACTTAATGAGAAGAAAGTTGAATTGGAAAAATATTCTTCACATTTAGAAGATTTAGTTAGCGAGAGAACTCAAGAGCTTGTTGTTGCACTGAACGATGTAGAAAAAGCAAATAAGTTAAAAACTGAAATCATTGCCAATATGAACCACGAAATCCGGACACCTTTGAATTTTATCAAAGGATCGGCTTCATTAATTAAAATGTCAATAGATGATATTAATCTAAACTTTGAATTAATCGATGTTTTCGATAGTTTAAATGAGGGAGTATCGCGATTATCGAGAACATTGGAATTATTTGCGGATTTGTCTTCTCTTAAGAGCGGTAATTATAAACCTAATATTTCAGCATTCAATCTAAAGAATATCCTTGAACATTTTTATCTTGCTTACAGCAAAAAAATCTTAGAACTTCAGAAACCTATAGTTATGACACTAAATTGTTCTATCGACGAAGCATATATAGAAGGAGATGAACATAATGTCGAAAAAACAGTAGAGTTTATTATTGATAATGCTATTAAATTTACAGAATCAGGGCAAGTAAAAATTAATTTAGAATATCATAACAACAATAAATATTTATTAACAATAGAAGATAGTGGGATAGGAATTGCTAATGAATATAAAGACAAAATATATGAACCATTTTCGCAAGAAGACATGAGCACCTCAAGACAATATGAAGGAATCGGTCTATCTCTTGCCCTTGGTAAAGAATATTCCATTGTTAATAATTTTAATATTAGTTTTGATTCCCTTAAAGGAAAAGGGACCAAGTTTTACTTAGAGTTTAATGAATATAAAACACCAGATATTAATGATTAACAAAAAAAAACCGAATCGAATTGATTCGGCTTTTTTTTGCAATTAAACCATTTGGCACGAAATTTTGTCTTAAATAAAAAAAATAATTGTAAACTTTATAATACTTTTAATCTCTATGGTCCAAGATGCTGATATAGTAAAAAGATTAAAAGCCGGCGATATGTCGGTCTTTAATGCTATTGTGAATCAATACAGCAAGCAGGTTTTAAATACCTGCTACCGTTTTTTACTTGACCGAGATGATGCCGAAGATGTTTCGCAAGAAGTTTTTATAGAAGTATTCCAGTCAATAAAATCGTTTAAGGGCGATTCCAAACTTTCGACTTGGATATACAGAATCGCAGTTTCAAAAAGCTTAGATGAATTAAAAAAGAGAAAGAGAAAAAAGCGTATTTCTTCAATAGGGAAACTATTGCATATTGATGAGGTGGCTAATTGGATTGCAGGTGGAGCAATGCCCGATAAATCACTTAATGAAACAGAAAATATGAAAGAAGTTCTGCAGGCTTTGAATTCACTACCCGATAACCAAAGGGTAGCATTTACATTAAGTAAAATCCAAGGCTATTCTAACCCGGAAATTGCTGAAATAATGACTACTACAACAATAGCTGTGGAATCACTTATTTACCGTGCTAAAAAGAAAATAAGTGAAGAGTTAAAATTAATTTTACAAAATAATAACTAACTTCGCCAGAAGATAAAAAAAATATCGTCCAAATAAATGAGGCAAAAATGATAGAATTTGAAAAAAATATAACAATGCAAAAGCTCAGAGATTTTGAGAATCTGGAAGAAATCCAACCTTCACAGGAGTGGAATGATTCACTTATGAATCAGCTTAATAATAGAAAGCGGCATCAATTTGCTAAGTTTACCATTGTGATCTTATTGATAATTCTAGTTAATATTGGCTTTCTTATTAATTCAATTAATCATAGAGCAAGCCAATATGTTGACAGAGGTAAGGAATTAAGTATAATTTCGAACGAGTTTTTAATTAATACAAGTTCCTCAAAAAATTAAAGGTTGCACTATGGATATTTTTGCTCAAAAAAAATGTTTAGTTATCACGGTCATTGTTCTTGCTGTTTTGAATATTTCATTTATAAGTTTCTTTTTTCTGAAAGACGCTTTTTATGCTCAAAATCAAAAACCTTTTGATAAGAACGATTTCAAGAATGTTTCCAAAATACTGGAAAAGGAACTTAATTTATCGAAAACTCAAGTTGAGAAAATCGAAACCTTGCGAAAAGATTTTTTCAAAAGTGAAAAATTATTATCTGAAGAAATCAAGAATAAACGAGATTCTATGAACACCGCAATGTTCAATAAAACAATTAATGATTCACTTGTTATATCTTTAGCTCGAAGAATAGCTGATGCTGAATACAAGATGGAACTTTTGCGGTACAAGCAGGCTCAGAAATTCAGATCAATTTGCACACCTGAGCAACTCGACAAATTCGGAAAATTAGTAAAAGAAATCAGGGATTATTTTAGACCGGCGGATAAACCAAAACCAAGAAAATAAAAACTCTTTGTTAAATAGATGAGGTTACAATGAAAATTTCATTAAAACTGATAATAGTTCTCTTTATTACAACAGCATTGATGCAATTTACCGCTTTTGCACACGAAGCATTTTATGGACCTACAGAAACTAATTTCTGGGATGAATCCAAAGCATACAATGGATACACATTGTTTGGCGTAGGTGGTCAAACATATTTAATAGATATGGAAGGGAATGTAGCACATTCTTGGAAAATAGGCACTAATCCCCGTTTAACTCCGGGTGGAACGATAATTGACGCGGCCGGTGGCGATCCGAGCAAATCAACCACTTGGCAAGAACTGGATTGGAATGGCAATATTGTCTGGAAGTATTCTGAAACCCGTGCCGGATATTCGCCCCATCACGATTTTGAGAAAATATATAATCCGAAACTCGGCGATTCTACTTTTATTTATATTGCTAATAAATCATTAACTTTACAACAATGTCTTGAAGCTGGGGCAGATTCCGCAAATTCCAAAGGATATTCAACAGCACAAATGGATGCAATAGTTGAAGTTGATATGGCAGGAAATATAATTTGGGAGTGGTCATTTTTTGACCATATAGTTCAAGACATATATCCTACCAAACCAACTTATGGTATAGTTAAAGATAACCCGGGCAAAATCAATATCAATTTACAAGGTAATCCATTGCAAAGAGATTGGCTACATTGTAATTCTTTAGATTACAATGAAGAATTGGATTTAATTGTAATCAATTCAGTGCAAGGTGAGTTCTATGTTATTGACCACGGAAATACATTTATAAATGGTGACCCTGTTGCCTCGATCGCGAAAGCGGCTTCAACTACAGGTGATTTTCTATATCGTTTTGGCGATCCTGCCAGATATGACCAAGGAGATCCTCCATCAGTGCTGGACAACTGGACAAAAACAACATCAGGTCATAAACAGATTGGTGGAGCTCATAATATCCAATGGATAAAACCAGGACTCCCCGGTGCAGGAAACTTCTTGATTTTCAATAATTCTCAGAACCTTTTTGAGCTAACACCACAGTCTTATATTTTAGAGATAAATCCATATTTAAATTCTGCCGGTGTAAACACCGGGAAATTCGTAAATCCACCATTGGCGGGGTATAACGTTGTGAATTCACCGAATAAGGATTTGATGAAAGAAAAGAGAAACGTTTCTAAGCAGATTGTCTGGAGTTTTTCAAGTAAAAATAACGTGAATTTTTATAGTACAATTGGCTCGAGCGCACAGCGTTTACCAAATGGGAATACATTAGTTTGTTCCGATAACAGCGGCCACTTTTTCGAGATTTGTCCTAAAGATACTACAATTGTTTGGGAATATATAAATCCTTTGACGAAAAGCGGATTTATAAAAGTACTTGTTGAAAACTATCCTATGTTTAATTCTTGTTTCAGGGCATATAGATATACTGCTGATTATCCTGGACTTAAAGGAAAAGACTTAACAGCAACAAAAACTATCACCGGCAGACTTCCTTCATATTACACTCCCGAAGAATTACAATCAATAATTCAGCCCAATGAAAACTTGCCTGATAATTCAATTTTAAAACAAAATTTCCCAAACCCATTTAATCCAAATACAACTATTGGATTTGATAATAAAAACAATGGACAAATAAAAGTATTAATTTACGATACGGAAGGAAATGTGATTAAAAAATTAGCTGATGGTTATTATACGATTGGAAGTTATGAACTGAATTGGGACGGAACGGATAATTTGGGCAATCTTGTTCAATCAGGAACATATTTCTATTCCATTCAAACAAGTGACCAAAAAGAAACTAAAAAAATGATAATTATAAAATAGGTGGATTATGAGAAAATTAGTAATATATATGATAATTGCTTTTCTAATGACAGGTACATTATCATTAGAAGCGCAAACAAGAACAGTCGGTGTTTTTTTAAATGAAACTTCAAAAGTTTATGATGGTTATACTTTATTTGCTCCTAAGCAAAACACAATGACATATCTTATAAATAACGAGGGTAGGATTATAAATCAATGGACTGCAAGTAAATTACCTCCCGGTCAAGCAGTATATCTTCTTGAAAACGGGAATTTACTCCGCACCTGTATGACAAAAGGTAAGTTAAGCAGCGGCGGCGGCGAAGGAGGCAGAATTGAGGAATACGACTGGAATGATAAACTTGTATGGAGTTTAGATTTTTCAACTGAAACATATATGCAGCACCACGATATTAAAAGATTACCTAATGGTAATATCATAATGCTGGTTATTGAGAAAAAGACTACCAACGAATGTTTAGCCGCTGGTTTTGATCCTTCAAAATTTCAACCTGAAATCCAGCAAAAAGGGATGATGCTTCCAGATTATATAGTTGAAATTAAACCAACATATCCATCAGGCGGTACAGTCGTTTGGGAATGGCATACTTGGGACCATCTGATTCAAGATTTTGATACTACAAAATCAAATTACGGTACTCCGAAATCCCATCCGGAATTAGTAGATTGTGATGGCGATGGTAAGAAACTGCCCGCATTTTGGAATCATATGAATTCGATTGATTATAATCCTGAATTGAACCAAATAGCGTTAAGCGTCCGCGGCAACAGCGAGGTATGGATAATTGACCATAGTACGACTACCGAAGAAGCAAAAGGGCATTCAGGCGGCGCAAGAGGCAAAGGCGGAGATTTACTTTATAGATGGGGAAATCCTGCGGCTTATGGTGCAGGTACGGTAAAAGACCAAAGGTATTTTCAACAGCACGATGTGGAATGGGTTCTTCCGGGAAGACCGGGTGAAGGGAATCTTACTTGCTTTAATAATGGATTAGGCAGAGGTGATTATTCTTCTGTTGATGAATTTACTCCGAATATTGATGAAAATGGAAATTATGCTGTTAATCCGGGTTCCGCATTTAGTCCTGCAAATTTTGTTTGGACTTATAAAGGTAGTGCTGATGGGCTGAAATATTCTGAAAATATTTCAGGTGCCTATAGATTGCCAAATGGTAATACACTTATGTGTTCAGGAACAGTTGGACAATTCGTTGAAGTTACATCGGCAGGTGAAATTGTTTGGGAATACATTTGTCCCGTTGACCAAACAGGACGATTAAACCAAGGTGATACTCTTAAAACAGATTTAGCCAGACCCGCAGAAAAAATGAATTCCGTTTTTAGAGTTTATAAATATGCTCCTGATTATCCTGCATTTGCCGGAAGGGATTTAACTCCGGGGGAATTTGTTGAGCTATATCTAGGTGCTGTAAATGAAAATGAAATAAAATCCTTAAGCAATTACCCAAATCCATTTAATAATGAAACCGTTATTAAATACGAACTACCATTTTCCGGTAATGTAAAACTGGAATTATTTGATTCTAAGGGAACTAAAATATCTACTCTTGTGGATGAATATCAACAAGCCGGAACTTATTCCTTACCATTTTCCGCAGACCAATTATATTTAACTAATGGTGTGTATTTCTACAAATTATCAACGAATGATTCTTCGGAAACAAATTCAATTGTATTTATTAAATAGTTGCGGGAGGTTATATGATTAGTTTTCATTTTAAAGTTTATATTGTTTTAGCAATAGGCTTGTTAGTAATACCAACATTGACAGAAGCAAATGTTCCGTTCAAATTACCCGATACGGGTCAAACGAGCAGTTATACTTCAACACCGGGTGAAGACGCCGACTATATAATCAATCCACCATCATATACTGATAATGGAGATGGTACCATAACCGACAATATTACAGGGTTAATGTGGCAAAAAACCGATGGCGGCGAAATGGTTTTTGAAAGTACAAGCGACTATTGCAAAAATCTATCAGTCGGAAATTATATGGACTGGAGGCTGCCGACAAGTATTGAGCTGTTCAGTATTAATTTTTATTCCAGAAAAAAACCTGCGCTTGATACTTTCTATTTTACAAAGACAGCGGCAGAATATTGGTGGACAGGTGAATTATGTGTCGATGACGCTTCTAAAGTTTGGGTTGTAAATGCCGGTGGCGGAATTGGTGCTCATCCTAAGTCTGAAACAGTCAGTGCTGGTGGTAGTAAAAAAATTCATATAAGAGCAGTAAGAAATCTGATAACCTTACCAAATTTGCACTTTGCAGAAAACGGTGATGGAGCGATAACGGATAATTTTACCGGATTAATCTGGCAAAAAATTCAAGCGCCAAATACAATGACGTGGGAAGAAGCGCTGACTTATGCAAAAAATACTTCATTAGCCGGAAAGTCCGATTGGAGATTGCCAAATATAAAGGAACTGCAATCTTTGAGTGATGTGAAATTAAAAACACCTTCATTTAATAAAACTTATTTTTCAAATATGACTTCCGGTAATTATTGGTCTTCAACAACATTACAGAACACAGAAGCGAAAGCTTGGGATATAAATGTGGATTACGGGCTTGTTTCATATAATGATAAAACAACAAAAGAAAACGTTTTATTAGTTAGAGGGGGAATAGATGATGTTGAACCTGCAATTAATGAATCGCTGATTCCGGGCGGTGAGTTTGAAATGGGTGATCATTTTGGATTTAGTGATCCTAAGCATCCAAGTGATGAGCTACCGCTTCATACTGTTAAAGTTGATTCACTCTATATGTCGAAAACAGAAACAACAAACCTGCAGTACTTAGATTTTTTAAATTCTTCATTAACAAATGGATTAATTGAAGTACGAAATAATGCAGTATATAAAAAAGGCAGCAGTGATATTTATTGCTACACTAATCAATTTGCTTCATATTATAGCATAGGATACGACGGTACGAGGTTTTCTATTGTAGATTTCAGAGCTAACCACCCTATTGTTGGGGTTATGTGGCTTGGTGCCGCGGCGTATTGCAATTGGTTAAGTTTGCAAAATGGTTTAGCCGAATGTTATAATCTAACTTCCTGGGCTTGTGATTTTACGAAAAGCGGTTATCGTTTGCCGACGGAAGCGGAATGGGAATATTCAGCCAGGGGCGGACATACTAATCCATATTACAACTATCCTTGGGGCAATGAACAAGACAAAACAAAAGCAAATTGGCCTGAATCGAAAGACCCTTACGAAGGAACTTCGGAAAGTTCTTATCCTCATACTACACCGGTAAGTTTTTACGATGGTTCTTTGCGATTGAAATCTGAATTTAATTGGCCCGGTGCCGCAAATAGTTACCAAACATCGGATGGCGCTAATGGATTTGGACTTTATGATATGGCGGGTAATGTTTGGGAGTTTGTTAACGATTGGTACGGTCAAAAATACTATGAAGAAAGTCCGTATGATAATCCAAAAGGACCGGAGACGGGATTTTTGATGCCCGATGGCAAAGCTTATCGCGGGATGCGGGGTGGTAATTGGTACAACGGTTATAAATTAACAACTGACACTGTTAATGATGGACATTCGCGTGTTTCGAACCGTAATCCTTCATATTACCGAGGTCCGCAGGACCCAAATCATCCGTGGTATCACATTGGATTCAGAGTAGTGAGAAAATATTCAACCGCATCGGGGATTTGGAATGATAAAATCGAAACCGGAAAAATTGAAGTTTTTCCAAACCCATTTAATAATAATGCTACAATTTCAATTCAAATTGATAAAACAGAATTTGTTAATATAAGTGTTGTTGATTTTTCGGGTAGAGAAGTTGCTCAAGTCCACCAAGGCATACTCAATGAAGGTTCATATAAATTTTTATTAGACGGCACAAATTTATCCTCAGGATTATATAGTTTATTAATTAACACAAATAATGGTGTTTTAAGCAAAAACATTATTATACTTAAATAACAAAAAGGTACAGCAGAAATAAAATGAAAAAATATATAATTACAATTCTTTCTTTAATGTTTATTTTAACATATCATTCATTATCCGATGATTTGTTTAATTGCAATGAACTTTTGGGAAGACCCACTGCAAATTCAATAACTGTTCACGCTTTTGCAAATAAAGCACTTGAAGTTTATTACGAATATGGAAAAGATTCGTCGAATTTTTCTAATCAAACAGAATCAAAAAATCACGAAGCTAATATTCCATTTGTTGTTATTTTAGGCAATTTGGAAGCGGATAATCAGTATTTCTATAGAATGCGATACCGTGAAGTAGGAACAAATGATTATCTTAAGCGGCCGGTTTATAAATTCCATACCCAAAGAGCATCAGGGAGTTCATTTTCTTTTGCGATAGAAGCCGATCCACATTTGGATACCAATTCAAATTACGAATCATTTGCACTATCAATGGAAAATATCCTATCCCATAATCCGGATTTTGTCTTTGATTTGGGGGATAATTTTATGTCCGAAAAACTGCCCGTATTCAATCAAACTGAAGTTACTAAAAGAATTCTACTTTTAAGGTCATATTATGATTACGCTTGCCATTCGGTTCCACTTTTTCTGGTTATAGGTAACCACGAAGGTGAGCTGGGATGGAAGATAGACAATACAGAAAATAATATGGCGGTTATAACAACAAATTCAAGAAAATTATACTACCCGAATCCGGAACCAGACGGATTTTTTGGCGGAGATACAAAAAGTGAGAATTTTGTTGGATTACGTCAAAGCTATTATTCCTGGACTTGGGGAGATGCGCTTTTCGTTGTACTTGACCCATATTGGAATACGGTCAAGAAACCTGGTTGGGGTTGGACTTTGGGTCTTGAACAATATAACTGGTTCAAAAATACTTTATCAACCAGCAAGGCAAAATTCAAATTTGTGTTTTGCCATCAATTAGTTGGTGGAAATGCAGACCAAGCCCGCGGAGGTACTGAATTCGCTCATTTATATGAATGGGGAGGAATGAATGCCGATTCCACCTGGGGATTTGACACAAACCGCCCGGGTTGGGATAAACCTATCCATCAATTAATGGTTGAAAATGGTGTTAATATCTTCTTCCACGGGCACGACCATTTCTTTGGGAAGCAGGAAAAGGACGGTATTATATACCAAGAATGTCCACAGCCTTCGAATAAGAACATTAACAGTTTTCAAGCAACGGCTTATGGATATAAAGACGGCGTTCTTTTACCGGGCAGAGGTTATGTACTTGTTAATATGACCGATACAACTGCGAAGGTAGATTTTGTCGGAACGTTGCTACCAAAAGAAGAAAACGGCCAAAGACACAACAAGGATATAATCTATACTTATACTATCACTAAATCTGGCTCAAATAGCGTACAAGATAATGTAACAAAGACTGATTTACAGTTATTTGTAAGTCCAAACAGAAGTCAAAGCATTATTAGTATAAAAGCGATTGTTACCGATTCCCAAAAAGCCAATATCGAAATCTATGATTTGCAAGGCAGATTAATCCGGTCATTCAATGATATTCAAATACTCAATAATCAGATAGATTTTAATTGGGATGGATGCGATAACTTTGGGAAGTCAATTGAACAAGGCATATATATATGCCACTTAAGCACAAAAAATCAAAATAAAACTGTTAAATTTACAATTTTGAAATAAGAGAATAAAATATGAAATTAATATATGGAACGTATGTAATTTTATTTATGCTTTGTATTAATCTTGAAGCTGATTTTTTGGATAAAGGTACCATTATTTTGGGACGGCCAACAACAAATTCAATAACAGCTAATGTTTTGGCAAAGGATAAAATTGAGTTTTTTGTAGAGTATGGATTATCGAGCGGTAATTACACCAACAAGTCAGAAAATTATACAACTTCATTTCCGGAACAGGTTGAGCTTATAATCAACAATTTGTCAGCTAACACACGATATTTTTATCGAATCCAGTACCGAGAAAATGAGTCACAAAGCTTTTCCACCAGCCAGGAATATTTTTTTCAGACACAGAGAGCAAAGGGAAGCAGTTTTTCATTTACAATTCAAGCGGACCCACATCTCTATGACAAAAAAGGCAGTTCCGGTTTGATGAAAGTTTCGATGGAAAACCAAGCCAAAGACAGCACTGACTTTATTTTGGATTTGGGCGATACTTTCGGCGACGATCACAATCCAACAACTATCACCGACGAACAAGTAAAGAAACTTCACTTAGATTATTTACCTTTTTTTGGAATGTTATGCCATTCCTCGCCTTTGTTTTTGTGTATCGGTAATCACGAAGGTGAAAGCGGATATTATCTCTTACAAACACCTCCCGATAATTTAGCCGTTTATGAAACCAAATGGAGACAGAAGTATTATCCGAATCCTTTCCCTGACGGATTTTATTCAGGTAACACAGATGAAGAAGAATTGGGCATCGGCAAACCGGAAAACTACTATGCTTGGGAATGGGCCGACGCGCTTTTTGTTGTAATAGATGTTTACCGGTACTATACTGCTAATGCGAAACCACAAAAATGGGATTGGACAATCGGCGATAAACAGTACTTCTGGTTTAAAAACAATCTTGAAACCAGCAAAGCTAAATACAAGTTCGTATTTGCACATCATACTTTAGGTCAAGGCCGAGGTGCTGTCTCCACAGCAATGCTATATGAATGGGGTGGCTGGGAAGACACAAAAAAAACGAAATGGGGCTTTAGCAAAAGCCGTCCCGGCTGGGATAAACCAATTCACCAACTGATGGTTGATAATGGGGTGAATATATTTTTCCAAGGGCACGACCATTTGTTTGCCAAAGAAGAATTGGACGGGGTTGTTTACCAAGAAGTCCCTATGCCGAGCGACTCTACTTATGAGATTGGAGTTTTAGCGAATGCTGACGCATACACAGACCTTACTATGGATGGCGCGGGTTATTTGAAAGTAACCGTCTCCGACCCCGAAGTTAAAGTGGATTATATCAAATCATATTTGCCGCAAGACGAAACAGACTCTTTAAAAAACGGAATGTTATCATATTCCTATACAGTAAAAAGCAGGAGTAATTCAATTGAAGAAGAAATAACAATGAGAAATATAGGCTTAGAGCAAAATCAACCAAATCCTTTTAATCATTTTACTTCAATTGATTATACCATCCAGGAAGCCGGGAATGTTCAGCTAAAAGTATTCGATGCTATGGGGAATGAAGTATGCACTCTCGTAAATGAATACCAGCAATACGGAAATTATTCAGCGAAATTGGATGCTGAAAAATTGCATCTTCCGAGTGGAATATACTTCTATATGCTTCAAATTTACAACAATATATTGACCAAATCTATGATATTAAGAAAATAACTGATCGATTATTAAAAAAAGCCGAATCGGGTTGATTCGGTTTTTTTTTTGGTAAATTCGTGGTTGTGTAATTATATATTGTGGAAAAACATTAATTTTGTATGAATTGATTTATTGAATAAAAAATATAATAAACAGTAAAGAAAATATAGATATGAAAGCAGTTCTCGAAATAGGGATTAAAGACTTAAATATACATTTAGTTGAAATTATAAGCGTACTTTTTCAGCAAGATGTATCGGAAGTTGTAATTCGCAAAAATGAAATCAAGCTAGAAGAGTTTGATAAAACTTTGAACGTTCAAGATATTATGCTCACTTTAAAAGAATATGGACATAATGAATTATTATTGAGTGATATTGAGGATGGATTGTTAAACTCATCAATTTACTCGAAACAATGAAAATAAAAGAATTAAACGATAAATTGGCTGAGTATTTAAAAACTCATCATTTAGAAAAGAAATACGAAAAAGCAAAAACACTTTTTGAGAATGACTTCAATCATCCTTCATTAAATGTTGAAATTCTTGAACCAAAACATTTAAGAATCTATTCGTTTCGTATTGACTTAAAATACAGGG
Organism: bacterium; assembly: GCA_037127915.1. Classification (GTDB taxonomy): domain Bacteria; phylum Bacteroidota; class Ignavibacteria; order Kapaibacteriales; family UBA2268; genus JBAXXL01. The sequence continues at coordinate 19,534 of JBAXXL010000001.1, read as the reverse complement.
CGATTTTTATTATTGTCGAAGATAAAGTTGAAGTAATCACAATAACAAATCATTATCATTAAATGATGAAATATATTGATCAAGAAGAAAAAGAACTTATTGAGTCGTTATACTCTGAGGAATGGGAGCCCAATCTGGATAAAAACGTGAATAAGGTTTACGAAGAATATGCCCGCAAAAGCATTGAATTTGATAAAATACTTGAAATTGCTTTATCCCAAAGGGATTATGAGAAAATTAAAGTCAAAGCCATCGAAGAGGGAATTCCTTATCAAGCATTTGTATCAATGCTTATTCACAATTATAATGAAGGGAAAATTGTATTAACTATATAATCAAGTAAGTACATTAAGAAATAGGTATATTTCGCCCATTTTGGGCGTATGCTATACGCCCCTACAGATCAACCGTGGGCTTACACCCACGGTTATTGATATTAAGCTCTTTCAGAGCAAAACTCCACTTTCGAAGTGACATCATCTGCGTAGAATCTTGCTTTTATCTAATATAGTCTAAAAATATCCGCGGTTATCTGCTAAATCTGCGTCTTCTGTGTGCTATTCTACCTTAAATCCTAATTCAGAAATTAAAAAAAAAGAATTCTTTTGCATCTCATCCGTCTATTAATTTTCTATGAACGCAATGTTGATAATTTTGGCTTTTCTAGCAACCGCAAAAAATGAGAAAAGGGAAAAAAATGTTAATTTTGTATTTAATAAATAACCGATAACCAATAAAGCAAATCTATGTGTAAAGAAAATTGTGATAAATTCGACGGATTAGACAAACCACACTGCAACTGCGCTATATTCGGCATCTATGGCCACCCACACGCTTCTATAATGACTTACTACGGGCTTCACGCCCAACAACACCGCGGACAAGAAGCCGCTGGTATATCAAGTGTTTATTACGATGAGAAAAAAGGAAAGAAACGTTTCGCTTACAACAGAAACCAAGGTTTGGTTCTCGATGTATTTGCCGATTCGAAGATTCTGACCGACGTTTTGATTGGCGAAATGGCAATTGGTCATAACCGCTATTCAACTACCGGCGCTTCTACAAAATTGAATATACAGCCGTTTAATATGGTTTATCATTCGGGTTTGCTATGCTTGGCGCATAACGGAAATTTAGTAAATACTAAGAGTTTACGTAAAAGATTACACAACCAGGGAGCTATTTTCCAAACCACAACCGATTCCGAAATAGTAATGCACCTAATCGCGCATTCACGTCAGGAAAAACCATTGGATCAAATCCGTGAAGCTTTGAAAGCTATTCGCGGTGCTTATTCTTTGGTTATGGCAACTGAAATTGGATTAGTAGCCGCTTGTGATCCTCACGGTGTTCGTCCGTTAAGTTTGGGCAGATTGTGGGTACCGGAGACAAATAAATTTTCATATCTGGTAGCATCGGAAACATCGGCATTCGACATAGTTAATGCAGAATATATCAGACAAATAAAACATAACGAAATAATAGTAATTGACGACAATACAGTAGAAACTGGTGAAGTTCAATCTTATACAATCGAAGAAGAAACCCCCGTCGCCGCACACTGTATTTTCGAATATATATATTTTTCCAGACCGGACAGCAAAATTTTCGGTCATAACGTGGACAAAGTAAGAAGGAAATTGGGGAAAAATTTAGCCGCAGAAAGTCCCGAAGTTGACAATACAGATAAAATCCGTGCGATGGCTGTTCCCGACAGCGGGAGCACTTCTGCATTAGGTTATGCTCGCGCAAACGATGAGCAAGGCAATCCAACGGTATATGAAATTGGTTTAATTCGTAGCCATTACGTAGGCAGAACTTTTATCGCACCGGGGCAAGATAATAGAATGTTCAAGGTAAGAACAAAATTTAATCCTGTAAAAGGTGTTATTGAAAACAGAAACATTGTGTTGATTGACGATTCGATAGTTCGCGGGACTACCTCGAAAATATTACTCGAAATGGTAAAATCAGCCAACCCTAGAAAAATAAACTTGAAAATTACATCTCCGAAAATTAAATATCCATGCTTCTATGGAATGGATTTCCCGAGTTCAGAAGAATTAATTGCAAATCATTATGACACAACTGAAGAAATTAGTAAAGCCTTGGGTGCCGATACATTGCATTATTTATCGCAAGAAGCATTGATGGCATCAGTTCCGCAAGACGAAGGTGTCGGTTATTGCACAGCTTGCTTCACAGGTAACTATCCTATTAGCTTAGAGGATTGCGAATAATTTATAATATGCAAATGAGCGGAATAAAATCACTTTATAATTTTGACAAAAAGATTGTTTTGGCATCCCAATCGCCAAGACGCAAAAAGCTATTAGAGCAAATCGAGTTAGATTTTGAGATTATTGTCTCGAATGTGGAAGAGGATATTAGCGGCGATTTCCCTCCGGAAGTGATTTGCTGTTCAATAGCGCTTGACAAAGCCCGTGACGTTGCTCAGCGATTGACTGATCCGTCCATAGTTATCGGAGCCGATACTATTGTCGTTTTAAACGACAGAGTGCTCGGCAAACCGGATAGCGAACAGGAAGCCGCAGAGATGCTCAGAGCTCTATCGGGAAATTCACATTACGTTTATACAGGTTTAGCTTTTATTGACACAACTACCGGCGCAGAAAAGACTGTTTATGAAAAAACCAAAGTTGAGTTCCGCGAATTGACCGATAAAGAAATTCATTCATACATCGAAACCGGCTCACCTATGGACAAAGCCGGAGCGTATGGAATCCAAGATGATTTCGGCGCAGTATTTGTCAGCCGGATAGAAGGATGTTATTATAACGTAGTTGGTTTGCCGCTACAATTGTTTTTCAAAGTGTTGATGAGCTTTTAAAGTTTATAAAGATAAGAAGATAAGATGTGCCACGCTTTGAAAATGTGGCACATCTTCATGTATTGCGCAGCATTCAGCAAAACAATCAAACTCACTAAGCCGACACAAAAAAAACAGCAAATTGCCATAACCGCAATAAAAGTGTTAATTTTGTACAAATAGAAAAAGTACAATTACAAAATAAGTAAAAAATGATACAAGATATAACCATACAGCTTTCGCCGGAACAGCTGGATAATCAAGAAATTATAAATAATTTAACGGCTTATACCGCCGATATTAAATTAAGCGATATTAACAAGATCACCTACGTTAAGCGTTCGTTGGATTGCCGCCATAAAGCCGGTAAATACAGCTTGCAAATGAAGGTTTACTCTGGCGAAGATACCGGAGCCGAGGAAGAAGTTCAGAAAATAGCTTATCTTCCCGCGGATGAGCAAAAAAAGGTTATAATCGTTGGAGCAGGTCCTGCGGGCTATTTTGCCGCATTGGAATTACTGGAGCGCGGAATAAAACCGATCATTTTTGAACGTGGAGATGATGTAAGCAAAAGACCGTTTGCTATTAAGGATATTCATCAGGAAGGCAAAGTAAATCCGGATTCAAATTATTGTTTTGGTGAAGGCGGAGCTGGAACATATTCTGACGGCAAGCTATATACGCGCTCAAATAAACGCGGTAACGTATCAAAAATACTTCAAATACTCGTTGAACACGGTGCGGAAAGCGATATTATGCTCGACGCGCAACCTCATATCGGCTCGAATAGATTACCGAAAATCATAGCTGAAATCAGAAAAACAATTTTGGATAATAATGGTGAAGTGCATTTTAATTCGCGTGTTACCGATCTGATTGTCAAAGCTGACAAAATAGTTGGTGTTATGGTTAATGGTGAAAATGAAGTTTTAGCGGATTACGTAATTTTGGCGACAGGCCATTCGGCGCGCGATATATACTATTTGCTAAACGATAAGAAAATCCAAATCGAATCAAAACCTTACGCTTTAGGTTTTAGAATCGAGCATCCGCAAGAATTGATTAACGAGCTTCAGTATGGCAAAAATTATCATAAAATGCTCCCTCCCGCTATTTATAAATTAGTCGCCCAATCCGGCAACCGAGGTGTATTTACATTTTGTATGTGCCCGGGCGGATATATTATTCCCGCGGTTACTTCCGCAGGAGAACTTGTTGTTAACGGAATGAGTAACGAAAAACGTAATTCCAGATATGCGAATTCAGGTATTGTTACAACAGTAGATACAGAAGATTTTCAAGAATTTGCAAAGCACGGCGCATTGGCAGGTTTGAAATTTCAAGAAAGCCTTGAGAAAAAATTCTATATGCCAAATCCCGACAATATGATAAAAGCTCCGGGGCAAAGGCTTACCGATTTCTTAGAGAATAAACCTTCGCGCCGCTTGAATGATACTTCATACCAAATAGGTGTAGTAAATTCAGAAATGTACAATATGTTTCCAGAGCAAATTTCCAAAAGCCTGCAGGACGGTATCACACAGTTCGGCAGAAAACTACCCGGATATATTACCTCTACAGCTTCGGTTATCGGACTTGAATCGCGTACCAGCTCGCCGATAAGAATTCCAAGGGATAAAATATCTTGCGAACATTTGCAGATTAAAGGTTTATATCCATGCGGCGAAGGAGCAGGATATGCGGGCGGTATTGTTTCATCAGCGATTGATGGGCAAAATGTTGCAAAAGCCATCGCGCAGAGATTCGCCGAGTAAAAAAATATTTTTTTAATTTTGTGGAAAGAAATAACAAAAATATTTTTTATACAACCATAGGAAAAAAACATAATGGCAAAAGAAAACGATATTTGCTGTCCGGAATTTCAACCGGAGCTTTGGAACGACAAGGTATTCGATTGGGAAGGCAAACGATTCATACGCGAAAATATCCGCACATTCTTCTATATGCCTATGAATTACGGATCCGTAATGAAACGCATCGGCAAACTTTTCAACAAAGAAGGAATTGAACTTTTCGACCAAATTTGTTTATCCGATCATACATCGAAATGGAATATGGATATTTACATAGCAATTGACAACGAAATCCAGGATGCCGATAACCATATATTAAGCGGAAAGTTTTACAGCCGGGTTTATGAAGGTAATTTCAAAGATACCGAAAAATGGACCAAAGACTTCTCAGCAAAAGCTATTGAAAAGGGCTATCGTGTTAAAAAATGGTATATGTGGTACACCACTTGTCCAAAATGCGCTAAGAAATACGGCAAAAATTATGTTGCCGTTGTCGGTGAAGTAGAATAAAAAAGGCACAGATGATACAGACAGATGGAGCCCACCACGCAAATAATCAACCCCATGCTTAAGCATGGGGTTGATTGCATCTTCTTCCCTTTATAGACTTTACGAACTTTTAACTTTATAAATTGTGTTACATCTTCACAAACTTCGCAGTTTTTTCCTCGAGTCAAGAATTCTTCTTGACTCGTTTTGTTACATCTTCACAAATTTCGCCACTTCGCCGCCTGCTTTTACAAAATACATTCCTTTTGGCAGAGCGGAAATATTCATCCGATGACTGGCAGTCATCGGATGAATTGATTCAGACATCACTTTTTCGCCCAGAGTGTTGTAAATTTTAATTTCTGAGTTTTCATCAACCCCATGCTTAAGCATTGGGTTGATGGTTCCCATCTTAACCGTTATAAAATCTCCTGCTGGATTGGGTGAAATCTCGATTTGGCTTTGTAATGTACTTTCATCATTTACTATACTTGGTTTCAACGAAAATTTTGCGATATAGAATTTATATCTATCTTTATAACCGACAGCAACGAAATTATTATCATCTATAAATTTGACATTTCTGAAACCGGATGTATTCTGGTCAGTATGTTCGCAATATTGTAATTCTGATATATAATTTAAATCATTATCTACTTGATAAAGCAACATCTCGTTTATACCATTAGAACCAGTGCCATTTTCATCAGATAAAATTGTTTTTCCGGATAATAGTAAATTGCCATAAGAAGATTGCCACATGTTTTCATATGATATGAATGAATTTCGAATAGGAATATCAACATTTTTTAATATTTCACCTTTAGAATTAATTCTTATAAGGGCATACGGAAATTTGTCAGTCAAATAATAACCCATAATTGCATAATCATTATTATTTAGTTTTTCTATATCGATTGGGAAAAAAGTTTTTTCACTAATTATTGGTTCTATTCTATTTATGATGTTTCCTTTTTTATCAAATTCGAGAATACAAATATTATATTTCTGATTTATATATTTAATGCACAAAAGAACAATGCTTTTTGATTTAGAAATTTTAAAACTACAAATACCATAAAACTCATCTGAATTCAAAGTATCAATTCCCTTTCTCCAAACAATTTGACCATCTAAATCATAAGATGTAATTATTAAATGATCTTTTGTAGTTATTGTATTATCATTTATTTTTATACTACTTTTAATAGTGGCATTATAATAACTGCCATCAAATGATATTGTATTTATATTTCCCATATTTATTTTAAAACAAGCTGTATCGAGACTAACTTTATTATTAACATCAAAAGGTATATTGCTGTTTATTGTATCGCCCATATTATCGACATTTAACATCAAAGGCAATTTCCCTGATAAGTATTTCTCAGAATTATTGGTAGTAGCACATAATATATTATATCCATTTTCTGATTGACTTAGGGCGACTGGGAATAATGTTTTTTTAAAATTGTAGTTCTTAAACAAAATCAAATTCCCATCAGGATTATATTTGAATATGTATGCATCATAATAAGGTGATTGCCCTGTATCATAAGCAGTTATGATATTTCCATCCGAATCAAGAATTGTTGGCAACAATGAACTACAGGTAGGTTCGCTTAAAGGGTATTCTCTTTCCCAAATTAAAGTTTGAGAAAAGCAACTAGTTGAGAACAAGAAGAAAAGAATTAAAAATTTTCGCATAATAGTTCCTTTTAGCAATATATTATTAATAAAAGGGGAATAGGAGACAATTAACACCCACTCCCCTAAACATTTATTTTACAACAATAAATTTAGTTTTTTCCATTTTAACGCCATTATCAACAACAAAATAATAAACGCCGGCAATAATTGACCCTAAATCATAATCAATTAAATTTTCACCCTTTTGAAGTCTAATACTTTTTCCAAATATTAGATGTCCTTTTTCCGAATATATGTCAATCTTAGCGTAAGTATCTGAATTTGATAATATCTTTAGTGTTATATTATCATTTGCAGGAATAGGGTAAGCATTCAGGCACAAAGTAGTTATATTATTTATACTTAATGCCCCTTCTTTTTTTGCCGTGTAAGCTTGATTTACTACTCGATAAATGGCTGTTGCCCTAACTAAGTTTGAATTTACTGTTCTTGGAACGTTATTTCTAAGAGAAATTTCTCTATATATTTTAGAAGCTGTTAAACGTTTCGTTTCAGTTTTGTTGTGTGTTACTTCATCTTTACAATTTATTTCATTTATGTTAGTGAATAACATTATTAATAAAATAAAGAGTAATAATCTTGATTTTACTTTCATTTTTATTTAACCTATTAATTTTCCATATAGCAACTTGCTGCGCATGGAGTATGTCCCCAATCAACCCATTCCGGTCCAAAACCTTCAAATGGATTATATAATGGTTGTAATGTAGTACAATCTTCTGTTGATACGTATTGTGTAGATTCAGATAACTGGATCACCACTCCATTAAACCAGCACATATTTTTTGTAGTTACACAGCAACCATCTGGTTCACATGGTACATGGCGAACCCAAACTAAAGAAACCGGATGTGTTATTGCGGCTGGTCTGTAATAAGTCCAAACAGAATTGCAACCACCACCTGTAATAGAAATTATTGGATAAGTTTCCGGACAATTATATAGTAATGGATTCTCATCATGTATAATTTCAAACTGTTCTTTTACAATACCATTTAAAGCTTCCCGCCATAAAACAAAATAATTCACTGCCTCAGCATAAGTTCCTAACCCATTTGGAATTAACCAAGCCATTAAAGCATTACACTGTGGGTCCACAGGAAAAGAAATTGTTGACAACCTAACGTAAGTCTTACCATCACAATTCATTGTTTGATAATATGCTGTTAGTGGACAGTTTGGAAACATTGGATAGGTAAATGTATAAGTTATATTATTGCTCCAATAAGGTGGATCGCAATTCCCTTCTTCTTGGCATTGAGCTTTTGCATTATTATTCACAGCAAAAAACGCGATCATCGCGAAAATTGCTATTCCGACGTATTTATTTATTCTTTTCAAAATAAACCTCTTTTAATATTTAAGTTAAATGATCACATCGGCACTTTGCCGCAGTGATTATCCCCCTCTGTTTTTGTCCTCTTCTAATTAATCATGGCCTAAGCCATTGAAAATATAATTATTGCGATACCGAATTTTAAATTCGATTAGTTTCAATATCTAATAAATAAATACGTCCTGCTAATGTTGGTAATAGAAGAATTTTAACGCAACTATCTATTACCGATCCTATATAGCTATTAATAGCTACGAGGGGGCGGATTTACATTAGTAGATTCGCTTTTTTTATTTAAAAAATCGAATCAGTAAGTTTTTTTAGGAGTTTAAGGATTGATTGCTAAACAGAAAGCGAACAACCCAATTGAGTAATCCAGTTGGTTCTGTTCCTGTGCGGATGTTTCATTATATCTAATATCATAAATTCCTGACCTAACAATTTATAAAATTTTAATAATTCAAGTGGTTTTGATACTTTTACAAAAACCACCACTCAAAAATAAAATATTCTTTCCAAATAAAAAAATATTTTTCGAAAAAAAAGTAAATTATTTTCGAATTTGTTGGAATTAGGCATGCCTAAACATATTGTTTCCCCCCCACCTTAATATAGAATAATACAATATAGATATATGTTATTAGTCTGCTTTGGTCAGCATTAACATATTTTGCCAATACTGATGGATAATACGAAGTTGAGGTTGAATAAAGTAGAATAAAAAAGGCACAGACTAATTCGTCTGCGCCAAGTTTTAATATCAAGTTTTTCAGCAACTCTTAATCCGATCCGCCGGGTCCACCCGGTCCGCAATGTCCGCCGTGACCATCGGGTCCATTTTCACCGTCGCCGCGACCATTGCCATTGCCACCATTGTTCTTTTGTTGTTTTTGCATCATTCGTTTCATAACTTCTTTTTGGAAGTTTGCTTCGAAGTAAACAAACTTGGTGAATTTTTCAGCAGGTAATAAAGCTTTCATATTATCCATTAATTGACCTTTTGCTTCATCAATTGATTTTTGCGCTTTCATTAATTCGTCCGCCAAAGCAACAGCTTCTTTTGAGCCGGAATTATCTTTCATCGCGTCTTTCAATTTATCGCTCAAATCGTCGGCTTTTTTCATATTTTCCGTAATAGCTTTCGAACCGGCGCTGTACTTAACCAAGAATTTATCAGCTTGGTCTTCGTTCAGGTCTAAATATTCGAGAAGTTTCATTTTCTTCATATTCTCGATTTTTTGGTGTCCGCCTTTCATACCATCTTTTGGACATCCTTTCATCTCGCCCTTAAACATTGGTTGAGCGAAAGCCGAAACCGCAACGGCAAGAATAATAACGGCTATAAGACTTGCAAATTTAAATGATCTCATCGTTTTGCATTTCCTCTATAATATTATCTAAATTATTATTTTCATTTTTTTCAGTATTGATTTTAAATATATCAAACCCTGAGTATCTATACATTAAATCGGGGTAATCCGATAGTTTGTCGAATATGTCGTCAAAAAAAGTTTCCGTCATATCGGTATTGTCTGTTATATCTTCTTTTATTTTAATTGTTTCGTCTGTTGTTTCGCCGGCGTCTTCCATATAAGCCGATGAATATTCGTCAATGAATTTATCCGATATACCTATTTCGGATGCAATTTCTTTTTGTGTAGTAACGGGTTGTGAATTTGTATTAGCGAAATAATATATGGATACAGCTAACATAACAAGCATAGGCGCCAATGCGAATCTCCAAAATTTGCTCGATTTCCGCTCAATTAACTTCAACCTGGCTTTAGTTGCTAAATTTTGCGATTTTGCTTCGAATATCGAATCGTAATCTATCCGCTCAATCCGGCTGTACATTGCAGTACTGTCCTGGATTATTTCCTGCAAATCCGGAAAGTTCACTATTTCACGCTCGAAATACTCAATTTCCAACTTTCCCAAATCGCCGGTTAAGTAATCCGGTAACATATTTTCTAACTTGTTTTTTAAAGCTTTTTTCATAATTCAGCTCTTGAATAATCCTTCATAAAGACCGCTAATTTTTTTATTGCTTGGAAGTAATTTGCTTTCAACCCGCCGACCGTTGTTCCCAGCATTTCCGATATTTCGTCATAAGGTAATTTTTCGAAGTATCGAAGTGCGAATGTCTCGCGTTGTTTTTTTGGCAATTTACCCAAAGCCTTTTCAAATTCTATTTTAAAGTTCTCGTTTTCAATCGTTTGTAATGCATCACCCGTTTGGGTGGGTATGTTCATATATTCTTCAGTATCGTCGCGAACGAACAATTTGCTCATAGCATATTTCCTTTTGAAGGACAGAGCGTTGTTTGCTGTAATTCTATAAAGCCAAGTCCGCAACTTACTTTTTCCATTAAATTTATCCAAAGAACGAAAAACTATTATAAACGTTTCTTGTGTAACTTCATCGGCTTCATCGTAATCGTTCAAATATCTATAAGCTACTGAGTAAACAAATTTCTGATGACGTCTCATCAATATATTCGCCGCCGCATCGCTTTTGGTTTTCAGATACTCTTCTATTAACTGCAGGTCATCCCAATTAGTCATATTACCGAAGTTAGTTTGTAAATCGCTTATCGTGTCGTTTTCAATCATCAATTTGACTCATTCGTTTGGCAAAAGGTTTAATTTAATTTTAAAATACTTTATAAATGCTATTATTGTAGCTTTTTAAGCGTTGTTATAATTTTGCGTTTTTTCATTATAGAGTAACGTATATGTGGCTTGAAATATTTAAAACCGGCACACACACAGCGGCAAATGGTGAAACGCAAGAGTTCACCGAAGAGCGATTAGACGAAATCGCCAATTTGTATAACGCCCAATGCGAAAAATCCCAGGAATCGCTGGCACCCGTCGTCAAGGGGCATCCTAAAACCGATGAACCGGCGTTGGGTTGGGTGGAACGCTTAGCCCGCCGCGGGAAAGTACTTGTGGCGAAATTGAAAGATTTATCGGAAGATTTGGTGGACGACATTAAACACGGCAGATTTAAACACGTGTCAATTTCGCTTTATCCGAATAATCTTCTCCGTCATTTGGGTTTTCTCGGTGCCGTTCAACCCGCGGTAAAAGATCTTAAAATCCTTGATGCTGAAGAAAGTCCGAAGGATTATTCTTCATTCACCGTAGAAAATTCCGATAGCGAGTACATTTCCAAAATAGAGGAATTGCAACAGCAAAATCAAGATTATGCCGAGAAAATCGGCGAACTGGAAAAGCAAATCAAAGCGCAGGAATTCGACAGGCTTTATGCGGACTTTGCCGAAAAGAATCCATCTAACGGCGAGATAAAAGAAGTTTTGCGCAGGGCGCACGAATCGGGAAATTATGCCGAAGTAGCAGAATATTATTCCGAAATAAGCAAAATCGCGCGCAATAGTTCCCTATTCGTCGAATTTTCTGAAGCGATGAGACCACCGGTAGAGAACAAAGACCCATTCAAGGGAATTAACCTTGATCAGGGACGCTTGGAAATGCACGAAAACATAAATGCAATACTTGCCGCCCACCCTGATTTGACTTACGAAGAAGCCTGTCTTTCAATTATTAATGATAAATTATAGATTATAAATGGAAAGAAAAAAACGTATGTCATTACCGCGAAAGCGGTAATCCATTTTCGATAGTTAAAGATTGAAACTGTAGGGACAGGTCGCGACCTGTCCCTACAATTCATCATTCAAAACTCAAAACTCAAAATTTTTGGATGATGGATTCCTGCATCCGCAGGAACGACGGCAAATGGAGTCGGCTCTTCCTATACCCCATACCCAAAACCCTATACCCCGAAGAAACACACCCCTAAATCCCCTCTTGATAGAGTGGACTTTCGAATTACAGGAAGATGGCGGGCGAGGAGACCTCGTCCCTACAATTATAACTCATAACTTATAATTTATAACTTCCTAAGATGGATGCCCGATTACTCAGGCATGACGCCCCTAAACCCTATGCCCTATACCCTAATTCTTCTTGTATTTAGCCAACATTTCTTTTGCTGGTTCCAATCCTAAATCAGCGGCAATTTGCCAATCTTGGCATGCTCCTTGAACATCATTTTCTTCAAATTTCAAACTTCCTCGATTGAAATATGCTTCTGCAAACTTAGGATTTATTAAAATGGCTTTAGAATAATCCCGCATTGCGGCAATATTCTCGCCAAGATCGTCGTTTGCTATGGCACGATTGCAAAATACCGCCGCGCTTTGATTCATATCCAAACTTCTTGTATAATCATCAATAGCACCGTAGTAATCGCCGAGAGAATATCTTGCGAAACCACGACTAAATAGTGCGTCCGGTAATTTTGGATTCAACTTTAAAGTTTTATCATAATCGCGAATAGCGGCTTCGTAATTTCTTTCTTGGGCTTTGGCTAATCCCCTTTGGTAAAGTGCTGAGTAATTTTTTGGATTGTATTTTATAGCCAAATCTAAATCCTTCATTGCACCCGTTAAGTCGCCGGTTTTGGCTTTTACTTTGGTACGTAGAAAGTATGCGTCCGAAAACTTAACATCCTTTTCAATGGCTTTGTTCAGATTGGTTAACGCCTCTATATAATTTTTCTCATCGTATTGGCTTTGCGCGGTTTTGTAATATTCCTCGGGCGTTGTGCCGCAAGAAACAACAAACAATATTGCAGAAACTGCAAGTAATAATAAAACACTCTTTTTCATAAAAACACCTTATTTCGTAAATAAAACATTTGCAAAAATAAATCAATTATTCCAAATAATGAAATCTATTGGCAATGTTGTTCAATCATTTCTTTGGATTCTTTTACTCCAAGCCCGTAAGCCGTTTGCCAATCCTCGCAAGCACTCGCTTTTTCGTTTAAATTGAATTTTGCGGCGGCGCGGTTAAAATACGCTTCTCCAAAACGTTCATCCATTTCTAAAGCCATACTAAAATCTTGAATAGCTCCCTCATAATCATTTAATTTTGTCTTTAAAATTCCACGATTATTATAGGAATCAGGAAATGATGGTTTTATTTTAATAGCTTGTGTGAAATCTTCTATGCCACCTTCGTAATTCTTTATTTCCTTCCTTACTAACCCCCTGCAAATATATGCATCAACAGACTTGGGGTCAATATCTATTGCTTTTGTGAAGTCGGCTTCAGCTTCTTTTAGACGATTTATTTTTGTAAGTGTATAACCTCGGCTCAGGTATGCCCAAAAATATTTATTACAGCATTTTATGGCTTCAGAATATTCTTTATAAGCACCAATGTAATTCTCGGCGAAATATTCTTCCGAACCCCTTTGATAGTGTTTTTCGGCTTCACGAGACACATCTGTCGATGGGCTTTGTGAAGAAGAGATTTCTCTGGTCGAAGGAAGTACAAAAACAAAAAATATAACAAAGAGTAAAAGTTTTTTACCGGATGTTATTGATATTTGCATAAATCACCTTAATTTATCATTATACACAAAAATCCAAAAACAAAAATATAAAAAAAAATTTTAATATATCAATAATTTAATAAAAATATAATAAAGTATTTTAATTAACTATTAGGATATACGAATTTATATATAAATTAGTTGCAAATCCGAAAGCGAATTTGCAACTAATTATAATCAATAGGCAATGTTAAAACACAGGTATGTCGCTGTTTATATCGTGATAGTTAACCTGATTGCATCTGTTCTTCTAAAACTCTTGAACAATAATCACAGAATAACCTGTTGGTGCCGAGCCTGCAAATACAATCGAGTACGATTTGTTAAACGAAAATGATAAATCGCCGCTTTTGAATATTTCTTTATTTTGGGAAGTGTCAAAAAAGCGAAATGATTTACGCGATTCCAACCATACTAATGAAATATCGGATGCCTTTCCATAAGCTGTTGTAGTAAGTACAGGTGCCAAATTTGGGGGATTGTCCTTCTCTTCTTTAACAGCAATTTCCGACAGCCCATAGACCGCATTTAAAAATCTGCGTCTATAAAAGTTACTTCCTATATACATAGGCGTAGTATTTACATCAAATATATCGGTGTTACTTCTATCTCCACTGACAACAAGAAGTAATCTATTGGTTGCCAGAGAGTTTGTTGTATGTGACTTGCCACCGGAACTTAATGTTGCAGAACCCTCAGGAATGACCGTTGCAACAATACCCGATGAAGGAATTTTTATATTTGATAAATACTGTGTCCCATCAACATATAAATCAATATATATTTCATTTACTCCTGCTGTTGCGGCAACTATTTGCGTAAATACACCGGTTTTTAGTGGTGCAATATCACTCGATACATCCGCATCCTCTATAATATAAATTTTATCGTATCCTTCAGGTGAACAACTGAGAACAATAATATAACTTTTACCACCTACTAATTTACCTATTACCGATTCTAAAAGTTGAGCCGGTTCTGTAGAAGTGAAGCTTGTTAACGGCGCATAACCTGCTTGTAAATTAATTGGGTTCGATATTGCACCATAAGCTAAATCTTTTGTTAATATTTCACCGGTTTTTGTAGTATCTTTTATATTGCGTAAACCCATCGAAAGGGTTATACTACTTCTATTCCACGCCGCATTGACAACTCTGACCGTTGCTTCGTTCTGATCCTTTGCAGGAAAATACAGCGGCGGGATGAGGATTTTTTTATACCCTGGCGTGGATTTGCTATCAGCAATAATACAGTTATATACTCCCATTACTTCAAATGACGCTATAAGAGTGTCGGTAACATTGGCACCCGTAAACACAAGGTAATCGCTTTTTTGTGAGTCGCATGCTTTAATATTGACATAATCGGAAATACTTTTGTATTTTAAATCATCTACAACAAATTCATCTTGTCCGGTTTTGACTGTATAATTATCGGCTGAAAAATTTAATATTCGGATTTTAGCTGTTTTTTCTATCAATAGCTCTGCTGGAATCAGAGCATTGTCTGCTTTGCTTAACTCATCATATTGGTAAACTATTTGTGAATCGTTATAAGGCATAATAATAAGACAATACTGCCCTTTGGCTTTCAAATTCAATTTGTAAACACCAATAATTGTGGTTTCATTATTCTGATGTTTTAAAATAGATACAGGGATTTCGCCTGAGCGGATAGTAGCAAATTTTGTGGATACTATACCAAAATTTTGCTGTGTTATTATAGATGCACCGTTTGGGCAACCGTAACGAACTGAATATGAAACAGTAGAATCTGGATTTCCGCTGAATAATCTTAGCATTGCATCATTGTCATTTTCAGGATTAATTAAAGAAGTGCTTAACCATACTATTGTATCGGTTTCTTTATAATTTTTCGCGCCTTTTTTCGAGGATAGCGAAATAAATGTGTAATTCACGTTTCGTGTCATAAATTTCAGCGGTTTTTTCTGCTCATATTCCGACGAATTGTTTTTGTCAATAGTTAAAAACACCGAATCAGCCGGAGGGTTCATCTGAGTGCTCACGGTTCCGTAAGGGATATTTTCTATTTTTGTTGTATAGTTCATTCGCAAAGAGCGGTTTTCACCACCGCCGGATAAATTCAAATAACGCACTCCAATGCTCGGCGATTTTAACGGCGGATTAACTAAGTCGGGATTTTCCCCGGGCCAATTGCAGGAAATCACCAATTGCGAAAGCGCTAAAAGCAAAATAGCGATTGCAAATTTTATTGTTGTTGTTCTTTTATTCAAAATAATATTCATTTTTTTCCTGTTCCATCAGTATAATTTCATAAGAATAAGCAAAATTACGTAAAAATTCATTATTTTAAAGTTTACAAAATAAGTAAAATTCAAAAAATTGAAACGAAAAACTAGAGAGAACGCAAATACATTGATATTTCTAATGCCTTGGTTAATTACTTTGGCAGTATTTTGGATTTATCCGTTTTGCTCGGCGCTCTATATGAGTTTGACCGACTATCAGCCACTGACCGACACTTCGCGCTTTATTGGATGGGCAAATTATGCAAAAGCATTTTCGGATCCAATGTTCTACAAAGCCTTGACGAATACTTTGATATTTTCTTTTGGTACTGTTCCGATAACCGCAACATTAGCTTTGCTTTTGGCAACAGCCGTCAATA
Organism: bacterium; assembly: GCA_037127915.1. Lineage (GTDB taxonomy): Bacteria > Bacteroidota > Ignavibacteria > Kapaibacteriales > UBA2268 > JBAXXL01. Next base: position 3,279 of record JBAXXL010000001.1, on the reverse strand, counting down.
GCCGTTTGGTGAGATTCAGAGAATTTTTCCGCTCAACTTACTTTTTACCTTCTGTTACTTCGATGGTTGTAATAGCGCTTATATTCAGCAATTTATATTCAGGCGACGGATATATAAACAGTTTACTAAAAATGCTCAATTTGCCTTATCCTGCCCGCGGGTGGCTTTTGGAACCTTCCACAGCATTACTTTCAATAATGGGAATGGATGTTTGGATGTCCACCGGATACTATATGGTTTTATTTTTAGCCGGTATGCAAACTATACCGACCGATTTGTACGAAGCGGCTGATCTGTCCGGTGCATCGGCTTGGCAGAAATTCTGGCGAATAACATTCCCTTTGCTAAAGCCGACATTGCTGTTCGTCCTTGTAATTAATACTATCAAATCTTTTCAGGTGTTTATCGAAATATATGTGATGACCAAAGGCGGACCAATGGGTTCCACACTAACAATGGTATATATGGTATTCGATAACGCATTCGACAAAATGAATATGATGGGTTACGCCGCGGCGCTCGCATTTATCATATTCGGAATTTTGCTCGTTTTATCAATTATTCAAATGACATTTATAAAACGCCAAGATTAGAAAAACATATAAAGTGGGTCATACCGAACGAAGTGAAGGACTATCAGGATTTGCAGTTTACCAATCATTTATAATACAAAGCCTAATTCTATAAACAACTCGTTCGCATCCTCGGAATCCTCATCGTCCTTGGAAATTCCTGCCTCCCCTCAACAATGGCAATTTCCTCTTCTGTCAGCCCATACAGCTCATAGACCAATTTGTCTATTTGCTGTTCCAAATCGCTGGTGTCGGCGGTTGGCCGGATTGCTTAAGAGCAAGGATTTGGTGATTATTCAGCTTGTAAGGCTGAAACAAAAAAAAAGACAACCCTCGTTGGATTGTCTTTTTCAAAATTATAATTCTTGCAAATACCGGTCAACTTCTATAGCCGCCATACATCCGCTTCCGGCGGCGGAAACAGCTTGCCTGAATACAGGGTCTTGCACATCGCCCGCGGCAAAAATACCGTGAATTTTCGTTTTTGTGGAATCCGGTGCGGTTACTAAATAACCAAACTCGTCCATATCCAGCATACCATGGAATAATGCGGTGTTAGGTTCGTGACCTATGCCATAAAACACGCCGCCTGCTTCTACAATAGATGTTTCACCTGTTACAGTATCTTTCAACTTAATATGCGTCAGCGATTTTTGACCATGTTTGATGGCGCCAATAAATTCTTCAATAACCGCGTTAGTGATAAACTTAATCTTTGGATGATTTTGCGCGCGCTCTAACATTATCTTCGATGCTCTAAAACCTTCGCGTCTATGAACTATTGTTACAGATTCGCCAAAGTGAGTCAAATACATTGCTTCTTCCATAGCGGTATCACCGCCGCCGACAACAAAAATCTTCGCATCGCGGTAAAAGAAACCATCGCAAGTAGCGCAAGCCGAAATACCTCTTCCCCAATAATCTCCTTCTGAAGGGATACGCAAACGACGTGCAGTAGCACCCGTGGCTATAATCACAGCATCGGCGGAATATTCTTCATTATCAGACCATAAAACGAAAGGTTTTTGCGAAAAATCAACTTTAATTATAGTTTCGTAAATGCTAGTTGCACCGAATTTATGGGCTTGCTTGCGGAATATTTCCATCATCTCCGGTCCGGGAATACCTTCCGTAAAGCCAGGGAAATTTTCCACGTCGGTGGTTATCATCAATTGTCCGCCGGGTTGCATCCCTTCGAAAATTGCTGTAGAGTAATTAGCTCTGCTGGTGTATATACCGGATGTAAATCCGGCAGGTCCACTGCCAATAATGGCTACATTATAATGCTTTATCATCTTAAATCCAATTTATATTATACTTTTACTTTTCAAATCTGTAAATTCTTCTTCATTATAACCTAACGAAGTTAGTATTTCTCTCGTGTGTTCGCCCAATTCCGGTGGTCTTTTATCGACTACCCCGGGAGTTTTTTCAAATTTCGCTGTTAAATTAAAAAGCTTCACCTTGCGGTCGATACTTTCTATTTCAACTTCTGCAAATGTATTGCGATGTTCAATTTGGGGTTGTTTTAACGCGTCAGCCAAACTCAAAATCGCACCGCTTGGGATACCGTTTTTATTAAGAGTCTCTACCCAATACGCGGTTGTCTGCTCAACTAATTTAACGTTCACTAATGCATTAAGAGCCCATCTATTTTTTTTACGGTTATCACGAAGTGCAAATCTCTCGTCGTCTTTCAATTCGCCGAGTCCGATTAAATCGGCCATTACTTCCCATTGTTCCTGTTTGTTAGCGGCAATATTGATATATCCGTCTTTGGTGGTAAATGTACCGCTCGGAGCGGAAGTAAAGTTGTCGTTTCCCAAAAGTTGTGGTTCTTGTCCGCCGATTAATAAATTTGCGGCAACCCAGCCCATCATTGGCATAATAGAGTCCAGTAGCGCAATGTCAATAAATTGCCCCTCTCCGGTTCTCTGGCAATGGAAAAGTCCGGCCATAGCCGCGAAAGCGGCATTCAATCCACCGACTGTGTCGCAGACAGGGAAACCTGCTCTTAGCGGAGAGAATTCCTCGGAACCATTGATTGCCATTTCACCCGATAAGCCTTGCATTATTTGGTCATACGCCGGTTTTTTGGAATCCGGTCCGGTTTGTCCGTAACCGCTTATGGCAACATACACCAAACGCGGATTAATTTCTTTAAGCACACTATAACCGATTCCAAGTCTATCCATCACGCCCGGGCGGAAGTTTTCGACTAATATATCGGCATTTACAACTAATTTTTTGAAAATTTCTACTGCTTGAGCTTCTTTTAAATTCAAAGTCAACGATTTTTTATTCGCGTTTTGAGCTATAAAACTTGTTCCCATAAGCTTTTTGTTATATTCGGCAACGCAACCTAAATTACGTGCTAAATCACCGCCGATTGGATTTTCTATTTTTATAACTTCCGCGCCAAGAAGAGCCAAATGCAATGTAGCAAAGGGTCCCGATAGCACGTTTGTCAAATCTAATACTTTGATATTTTCTAATAATTTCATATTTTTTTAAATTAATCCATTTTAAGAATACAAATTTATGAAATTTTATTAACAAATCAGACTAAGGGTATAAAAAAAGCCTTACTATCCTTGGGGGGAAACAGACAGTAAGGCATGCAGCATAAAGAGGAAGTAAAAACGGATTTCTCCGTCGAGCGAAAGACGAGACTCGAACTCGCGACCCCAACCTTGGCAAGGTTGTG